>JAGYKZ010000124.1 GCA_018401385.1 Roseicyclus sp. | reverse complement strand
TGCCCTGTGATGTCACCGATGAGGCGCAAGTGGCGCGTGCATTTCACAACGCTTATGAGGCATGGGGGCGCCTTGATGCTTTGTTCAACAATGCGGGCGTCAGCCTTGGCGGTGCGCCGATTGATGAGCTGTCCGTCAGCGATTGGCGCAATCTGATTGAGGTGAATGTCACGGGCAGTTTCATCGCGGCCCGCGCGGCCTTCGGGATCATGCGCCAGCAATCCCCCCAAGGCGGGCGGATCATCAACAATGGCTCGGTTTCTGCCTATGTGCCGCGATGGGGGTCTGCGCCCTATACCGCATCCAAACACGCGATCACGGGTCTGACCCGCTCCATCAGCCTAGATGGGCGGCCCTTTAACATTGCCTGCGGTCAAATTGATATCGGCAATGCGCTGACCGATATGGCTGAAAAAATGACCAAAGGTGTGCCACAGGCCGATGGCAGCATCGCCGTTGAGCCTGTGATGGACGTGGCCCATGTGGCGGCTTCGGTGCTGCATATGGCGGAACTGCCGCTTGCGGCCAACGTGCAATTCATGACCGTCATGGCCACCAATATGCCCTATATCGGGCGCGGCTGATCGGATCATACAAACAAAGGTCAAGGGCGCAGCATTTGGCTGCGCCCTTTTTTCTATTCAGGCAAAACGGGGCGTTTGCCCTTTTGCCGCTCACGCTGCCAAATATAGAGACCCGAGGCGATGATGATCGCGGCACCAGCGAGCGTCCAAACTGTGGGAAAGGTCTCAAAAATCACTATCCCCACCAAAGCCGCCCAAAACACTTGGGTGTAGATGATCGGCGCAAGGATCGAGGCATCCGCCCACCGATGCGCGGTTGTGGCTGCGATATGACCCAAGGCCCCAAAGCCACCGATGATGCACAGCACGACCCACCCAAGGGCCGTGTCAGGCCAGACCCACACATTTACCGCGAATGGCAGCAGCGCCACCGTGGCGATCCCGCTGGCCCAGACCTGTTGTGTGGCATTGGTCTCGATGCCTGCCAAAAGGCGCGTCATGATGAAATAGGTGGACGCCATGAAAAGCGTGCCGAGGCTGAGGAACATGGCGGGGTGGAACTCCGCACCCCATGGCTGGATCACCACCAATACCCCCGAAAACCCCACGCAGACGGCGATGATACGGCGCAAGCCGACCTTTTCGCCCAAGATCGGGATCGCCATCAGCGTAATCACAATCGGCCCCGCAAAAGAGATGGTCGTGGTCACCGTAATTGGCAGAAATTTCAACGCCTGAAAATTCATGATCGTGCCAATGAACAAGGCGCATGACCGCAACACCTGTTTTGCAGGTGCGTTGGAATGGAACACCCCTGCCCCCTCCTGCGGCAGATATATGGCCAAAGAGTAGATAAAATGTCCCGCATAGCGCGCAAAAACAATTTGCAGCACGGGGATGCCCACGATGGTGAGCCATTTGGCCGAGGTGTCAATGCAGGTGAACAGGACCACCGCCAAGGCCATGGTCAGCACACCCGCAAGCACGCGGTTTTCTCTTGGGGCGGGGGCGCTCATCGGGGCGTTACATGGTCATGCCGCCGTCAATCGCCACGCATTGACCCGTCATGTATTTGGTCTCATCACTGGAGAGGTAGACCACCAATTCCGCAATCTCATCCGCTGTGCCAAGCCGCCCCATGGGCTGACGCGCGACAAAATCCTTCATCGCCTGTTCATAATTTCCCGTTGCGTGCAACCGCCCCTGAAGGCTTGGCGTATCCACCGTGCCAGGCGCGATGCAATTGGCGCGGATGCCGCGAGTGATGTAATCGGCGGCCACCTGTTTGGTGAGCGCGATCGTGGCCCCCTTGGATGTGCCGTAGATAAAGCGGTTCGGCAAGCCACGGATCGAAGAGCAGACCGAGGCGATATTCACAACCGCACCCTGCCCGCGTTCCAGCATCCCCGGCACCGCGGCTTGGATTGCATGGAAATGCGCCCGCACGTTGAGGTTTATGGCCATGTCGAATTCGTCATCGGTGGCTTGCTCAATCGTGCCAGAATGCACAATACCAGAGCAATTCACCAAAACATCAGGCTGCGCTTTGGTGACGGCCTCCACCAATGCGGCCTTGTCCAAAACGTTGAGTGCGTAACGTTCCGCCACATCCAAATCTGCCAAGAACGTATCCTGCAAATCCGTGGCGATCACATACGCCCCTTCCCGCGCCAAGGCGATTGCACTGGCCCGCCCGATCCCTTGGCCTGCCGCTGTGATGAAAACACGCTTTCCCTGCAATCTCATGTTTTGTCCTTTCCAAGATAATCTGCCATCCAATTCATGCTCCACGGCCCCGTCAAATGCCGCGAAAATCTGGGGGAACCCCCCCGCGCGCCACGGGCTGTGCGCATTTTGCCGAAAGCGCTGTGGCCAATGTGGCCTCCATCGCCGCCAACCCATCCGCACCGCTGCATAAAACATCATCTTCTGCACCCGCGACCACGTGCGCGAAACGCTCCATCTGGGCAAGGATCGGATCAATGCGCGGGAAAGGGTCGCTCGCATTCGGGCTAAGGCCCTTCGACCATTCCACCTCGCCCGCGTAATCGGCCAACCACAGACGCAGCGATGGAAACTCCAACGCCCCATGCGTGCCAATGATGCGCAGGTAATCTTGCCCTGTGCCCGCAATTGCGGGGTTTTCAAAACTGCCCGCTTCAAAGCTCCACGGCGAAGCGCCTGCATCTGAAATCAGAAACGATCCCAAGGCGCCATTGTCAAAACGCAAGGCAAGGGCGGCTGTATCTTCGATCTCCAATCCCCGCCGCGCCGATGACGCCAAGGCGGTCACTTCGGCCACATCGCCGATCAGAAAGCGCAAAAGGTCCATCTCATGGCTGAGATTGGTCATCAGCGGCCCCGCACCCGCACTGCGCCGCCACAGGGGCTGAAAATAGCGGTCATGCTTGCGCAAAGACCATACACCCTGCACCCCCACCAAGTCACCCAACGCGGCCAGCATCTCGCGCGCTTTGATGGCAAA
>JAGYKZ010000123.1 GCA_018401385.1 Roseicyclus sp. | reverse complement strand
CGGGCGTGTGGTTGTGGCGCCTGTTTCATCGAAAATCTGAATCGTATTGCGGCTGAGAACGGCGCAATCGCCCTCCTCCAGATAGGTGATCTCATGGGTGAGCGGCGCAAGCGCAATCGCATCCGAGCCGACATAGACCTCCCCATTACCATGACCAATGGCCAAGGGGGAACCTTTGCGCGCGGCGATCATCAGATCATTCTCACCCTCAAACAGAAAACACAGCGCAAAAGCCCCCTCAAGCCGTGACAGGGTTTTCATCACAGCCTCGATGGGTCCAAGCCCCTCGGCCAGATAGGCCGCGCAGAGCTGCGAGACGGTTTCGGTATCGGTTTCGCTTTCGAAATTTTGCGCAGCCAGTTCGGCCCGCAAAGCGCGGAAATTTTCGATGATGCCATTATGCACCACGGCGACCCGCCCTGATTGGTGGGGATGCGCATTGGCCACGCTTGGCGCGCCATGGGTGGCCCAACGGGTGTGGCCGATGCCAGATTTCCCCGCCAAAGGGTGATGCACCAATTCATCGGACAGGTTGACCAATTTGCCAACCGCGCGGCGGCGATCCAAAGCGCCATCCTGCACCGTGGCAATGCCCGCGCTGTCATAGCCGCGATATTCCAGACGTTTGAGCGCCTCCACCAAGGTGGGCGCAACCTCGTGATTGCCCAGAATGCCGACAATTCCGCACATAACCCTTACCCCTTTTTGGTCTGTTCTTTCAGCGCAAGCAGCCGCGCGCGCAGGCGTTTGGCCAAGCCTGCCTTGTTTTCTTGCCGTCCGCGTGCAACCGCCAAGGCCCCATCTGGCACATTTTCCGTGATGACGGAGCCTGACGCGGTCAGCGCATCCGCACCAATCGTGACAGGGGCCACAAGCATGGTGTTCGACCCGATAAAGGCACCTGCACCCACCTCGGTGTGATGTTTGAACACCCCATCATAATTGCAGGTGATCGTGCCCGCGCCAATGTTCGCACCCGCGCCAATGGTGGCATCGCCAATATAGGACAGGTGGTTGACCTTGGCCCCCTCGTGGATTTGTGCGGCTTTCACCTCCACAAAATTGCCGATCCGCGCGTCATTGTCGATTTCGGCACCGGGACGCAGGCGGGCATATGGACCGACCACCGCCCCTTGCGAGATATGCGCCCCCTCAACATGGCTGAAGGCGCGAATATGCGCGCCCGATTCAACGGTCACATTGGGGCCGAAGACCACGTAAGGCTCGATCACCGCATCGCGGCCAATATAGGTGTCATGGGCGAAATAGACGGTTTCAGGGGCGTGCATGGTCACGCCCAGCTCCAGCATCTCGGCGCGGCGGTGGGTTTGGAAAATCGCTTCGGCGCGGGCAAGTTCCGCACGGGTGTTGATCCCCAAGGTTTCCGCCTCATCACAGGTGACATAGCCCGCCGATAGCCCCGCCTCATGGGCCAAGCGTGGCACATCCGTCAGATAATATTCCCCCGCGGCGTTCTCGTTGCCGACCTTGGCCAAAAGATCGAATAAGACGCGCGCATCAGCCGCCATCAGGCCCGAATTGCATAGCGTGATTGCCAATTCTTCGGCATTTGCATCCTTCGCCTCGACAATCCGCAAGACCTGATCGCCCTTGGTCACAAGGCGGCCATAGCGGGCGGGGGTGCCCGCCACAAATCCCAGAACCACCACGTCATGTGCGTCCCGCGCAGCGAGGAGCTTTTGGATACTTGCGGCCCGCAAAAAGGGCGTATCCCCGAAAAGCACGGCCACATCACCCTCGAAATCCGCCAATGCGGCGCGCGCCTGTGCCACCGCATGGCCCGTGCCCAGCTGTTCCTCTTGGCGAATGCAGGTGACGGGATGATCGACAAGGGCGGCTTCGACCTCTTCGGCCCCGTGACCTGTGATCACGACTATGCGCGCGGGTTCAAGTGCCAGACCGCTGGCAAGGCTGTGTTCGATCATGGCCACCCCACCCAGAGGGTGCAGCACTTTTGGGCGCTCGGAATTCATCCGCGTCCCTTGGCCTGCGGCCAGAATGATAAGGGCAACGGGGCGTTTGCTCATCTTCGCGCCTTTGTGGTTTTTTGTGCCTGTTGGGCGCTTCTTTAACCTGCTTCGGCTGATCTGCAAAGCCCGCGCGCGGTCACTTCCTCTTTCGATTTGTTACGAGGGCGCATTCCCCTTGGCGAAAATCCGCCTTTGGGCCATAAACGGCGCAAACCGTTCACGCGAAGGGAAAGTTATGAGCGCCCATATCATCGTGTTTGATTTGGATGGCACCTTGGCCGACACCAGCGCCGATCTTTTGGCAGCGGCCAATGTGGCAGTGCAGGATATGGGCTTTCCTGTGGCATTGACCCATCCCCAAGATGCGCTCTGCGCTTTTCGGGGGGCGCGCGCAATGTTGACGCTGGCCCATGAACGCCTTGCGCAAGCGGGACAGGCCCTGCCATCTGAGCTTGCCTTTGTGGAGCGGGGCTATCCCTGTCTTTTGGCCGCTTATGGGGCCGCGATTGACCGCCATACCACGCTCTATGCGGGCGCGGTTCGCGCGGTGCAGGATTTGCGCGCAGCGGGCCATGCCACCGCCATTTGCACCAACAAGCCCGAAGCCTTGGCCGTGGATTTGATCGCGAAATTGGGTGTGGCGGATTTGTTCGATGCATTGGTGGGGGCCGATACGCTGCCCACGCGAAAGCCCGATGTTGCCCCCTATCACGAAACCCTGCGCCGCGCGGCCCTTGCGCGGTTTGGCGTGACGCTCTGTGATGATCCGCGGCAATGGCCTGTCTCCTGCCTTATTGGGGACACGGTAACGGATCGCGAAACGGCCCGCGCGGCGGGGGTCCCTTCCATCCTTGTGGGGTTTGGTCCTGAAGGAGGGGATATTGCGCGGCTCCAACCTGATGCGCTGTTGGATCATTACGATGACCTGCCCCTGTTGATCCAAAACCTTTTGGGCTGAGGGCGATTGGGGCATGGAATTTTTGTTGACCAAGCCGCGCTTCGCTTTAACCTGCGCGCCATGACC
>JAGYKZ010000122.1 GCA_018401385.1 Roseicyclus sp. | reverse complement strand
TCGTTTGCGGTCGACCACGCGCGGTTTTTGATTTGGCATCACTCATTTTTATACCACATGGTATTTTATGTCTTGACGAAGGGCTATGGATATTCGTACCAGTTGGTAACGAAACACGCAAGCAGGAGAGTTGCCCATGTCCACACCCAAAAGAACCATCGTCATCACCGGCGCCAGCAGCGGCTTTGGCGCGGCGGCCGTGCGGTGATGACGCCTCACCTGCTTAATCCTTCCACAGAAAAAGGAACCATTCCGATGAAAAAGACCCTGACTGCCGCCGCGGCCACCGCGTTGCTTGCCACTGGTGCCCTTGCCAATGATGCCCCCTCCATAAAGCCGATTGTCGGTGCGTTTCTGGGCGCTGTTTTGCAAGGCGATGCGGATACAATGCGCGCCTTGGCGAACCCGGATTACATCCAGCATAACCCGTTTATCCCCACGGGGCTTGAGCCGTTCATCGAGCTGCTGCCGGTGCTGCAAGAGGCGGGCACGACCGCTGAAAACATCCGAATGTTCGAAGATGGAAACTATGTTTTCATGCACAATATCTGGCGCAATGCTGCGCCTTTCGGGGCCGATGAGATGGTGTCTTTCGATATCATTCGCGTGGACGAGAATGGAAAGGTTGCGGAACATTGGGATGCGATGACGCCCCTCGTGACCGAAACGGTCAGTGGCAGAACGCAAACCGATGGCCCAACCGAAGTGACCGATCTGGACAAGACGGAAGAAAACAAGGCGCTGGCCGTAGCCCTGATCGAGGATGTCTTGATGGGCCGTGACCCTGCCAAGATCACGGAATACATCAGCGCCGAGAGCTATGCCCAACACAACCCGATGATCGCCGATGGTCTGGATGGGATCATTAGCGCGGTTGAGGCGCTGACGGCGCAGAACAATATGTTCCAATATACCGAAATCCACGCGGTGTTGGGGGAGGGTAATTTTGTCTTGACCGTGAGCGAAGGCCAATGGAACGGCACGACCAACGCCTTTTATGATTTGTTCCGTATGGAAGATGGTATGATCGTGGAACATTGGGACGTGATCCAGCCTGTCCCGACCGAAGGTCTGGCCAATACCAATGGTATGTTCGCAGGCTTCGACAATTAAGCGCTGCGGCCACAAAAGGGGCCATCGGCTCAAGCTAGGCAGGCGGGGGTGTCTCTCTCGCCTACAATGGGGTGCCGTTTCTGGGCAACTGGTCTGGCATCGCGAAAAGGCGATGGACGGCCGGCGCGATGAACCATCACTCCTTTGTCAGCGCTTGGTTCACCTCTGCGCGCCAGTCGATGCTGCGTCATGGGCCGCGGCACTGGGATGGTTGGGGCCAAACACCATGGCGGTGTCTTTGGCGATGACGCGGCTTTGCAGGGCGGACAATTGCGCAAGGGCGCGGCTTCGGTCGCCTGTCTCTTTGAGCGCTTTCTCAAAGGCCCGCTGCACCGAGCGGGGCCGCCATGGCAGCGTGGCCATGGCCAACCAAGCCCGCAGATCAGGGGGCAGGCGGTCGAATTCGCGCATCGGGTCTTCGGTGCGGCGTTTGCGTCTAAGTTCGGTCTTGGCCTGTGCGCTGCGCCACTTTACGGTGGGTTTTGTGGAGCGGGTCATTGCGGTCGGTCGCCCCATCTGGGGAAGGGGTCGGGCAGGGTGCGCCACGCCTCTGGGGTGAAATCCACGGTGTCGACCAAGGCCGCATCCAGCGCTTGGGTTAGGGCCGTGCGATCAAGCCCTGTGCCGATAAACACCAATTCCTGCCTGCGATCACCCCAAGGCGCTTGCGATTTCGCGGCGATTTCGGCCAGTGCCTTGGGATGGCGCGGCTGCCGTTCGGGGGGAACGCTGGCCCACCACCGCCCCAAAGGTGTGACCGAGGCCAGCGCCCCAGCGAGGCTGAATTCAGCCACCCAATCGGGGCGGGTGGCGATCCAGAAATGCCCTTTGGCACGGATCACACCTGGCAATGTGCCCGTCAAGATGGCGTGAATTTTCGCCGGATCAAATGGCGCGCGCGCTTGATAAACGAAAGACGTGATGCCGTATTCTTCGGTCTCGGGTGTGTGATGGGCGAAGCCATAAAGCTCCTTTGCCCACATGGGATGGGTATGGGCCGTGTCGAAATCAAACAGGCCCGTATTGAAAATCTCCTGTGCCTGCACCTGAGCGTGGTTGGTTTCAATGAGCTTTGCATCGGGGTTGAGCGCATGGATGATTTGGCGCGCGGCGGTAAGCCCATCCTCAGTGGCATCTGCGAGCTTGTTCAGCACGATGACATCGGCAAATTCGATCTGTTCGGTGAGCAGTGTCACGAGGCTGCGATCATCCGCTTCGCCAAGGCTTTGACCGCGATCTGCCAGAAAATCATGGCTTGAGAAATCCTTGAGTAGATTGACCGCATCCACCACTGTCACCATCGTATCAAGCCGCGCGATATCGGACAGGCTTGCACCCGTTTCATCGCGGAAATCAAAGGTTGCGGCCACGGGCAGGGGTTCGGCAATCCCTGTGCTTTCGATCAAAAGGTAATCAAACCGCCCTTCGGCGGCCAGACGCCGCACCTCCACCAAAAGATCATCGCGCAAGGTGCAGCAGATGCAGCCATTGGTCATTTCGACCAGCTTCTCCTCGGCGCGGCTTAGTTCAGCCCCCTCGCGGATCAGGTCGGCATCAATATTCACTTCGGACATATCGTTGACGATGACGGCCACGCGCCGACCTTCGCGGTTGTTCAACACGTGATTGAGGAGTGTTGTTTTGCCTGCTCCAAGAAACCCAGAGAGGACGGTGACGGGCAATCTTGGGTCAGACATGGAACGGCCTTTATGCAATGTTATCATATAACATATGTAGCAGTCTACAAACCGCACTGCAAGAGCGGTCATCTCGAAAGGACAGGGACGTGTGGATGGGAGGTGAGGCCACATGAACTTGGCCAATTGCCCTGCTGTCTGTTTTGTGAATTTGCGCCCCCGTCTTGGTGATCTATCCTTAGGTGACATATACGGAGCGGATCATGATCAAACATCTCTTTGCGCCTTTGACTTTGTCATGGCTTGTTTTTGTGGGCAGTGCGGCCGCGCAAACCCCCCTTGA
>JAGYKZ010000121.1 GCA_018401385.1 Roseicyclus sp. | reverse complement strand
TGGCGCGCAAATTCGACATGACCCATTTTGTGAACCCCTCCAAGGTGGAGAATGTCGTGCAGGAAATCGTCAATTTGACCAAGCGCGGCGATGATCAAATCGGCGGCGTGGATTATTCCTTTGACGCTACAGGCAATGTGAAGGTGATGCGCGATGCCTTGGAATGCAGCCACCGCGGTTGGGGGGTGTCGGTCATCATCGGTGTCGCCCCCGCTGGGGCCGAGATCAGCACAAGGCCGTTCCAATTGGTGACGGGGCGCGTCTGGAAAGGCACAGCCTTTGGCGGCGCGAAAGGGCGCACAGATGTGCCGAAATTCGTGGAATGGTATATGGATGGCAAAATCGAGATCGACCCGATGATCACCCATAAATTGACGCTGGATCAAATCAACGAAGGGTTTGATCTAATGCACGCGGGCAAATCCATCCGCGCCGTGGTGGAATTCTGATGCAGATTGTCAGCGAAAATCGCGCCTTTGGCGGCACGCAAATTGTTGCCAAACACGCCTCTGCCGCGTGCAATTGCGAGATGACCTTTGCGGTCTATCTGCCCCCTCAGGCGGAATACGGGCCTGTGCCCGTGCTGTATTACCTGTCGGGGCTGACCTGCACCCATGAAAATGCGATGACCAAAGCAGGCGCTCAAGGATGGGCGGCGGAATATGGCATCGCCGTGGTCTTTCCTGATACCAGTCCGCGCGGCGAAGCTGTGGCCAATGACGCGGCATATGATCTGGGCCAAGGTGCGGGGTTCTATGTAAACGCAACCATGGCCCCTTGGGCCGCACATTTCCAAATGTGGGATTACATCGCCACGGAATTGCCGGCATTGATTGATGCGGAATTTCCCACTGACGGCACGCGCGCGGGCATCACAGGCCATTCTATGGGGGGACATGGGGCGCTGACGCTTGCCATGACCTATCCTGATCGGTTCAAAAGCCTATCGGCGCTTGCGCCAATTGCCAATCCAACCCAATCAGAATGGGGCAAAAAGCAACTGACCGCCTATTTGGGGCCAGATCAGGGCCAATGGGCCGCGCATGATGCAAGCCTTTTGATGGCGGCCAACGGGTATCCTAGTGACATCCTCATCGACCAAGGCGGCGCGGATCAATTTCTTGAACTGCTGCGCCCTGCCAGTTTGGCCCAAGCCATGAGTGCCCGCGCGCAACCCCATGTGATGCGGATGCACGAGGGTTATGATCACAGCTATTTCTTCGTGGCCTCAGTGATCGAAGATCACATCCGCTGGCACGCGGAACGACTGTAATCACAGCAAAATTCAGCATATCGAAAACACCCCTACCCTTGCCCCTGCCTTTTATGATAAAGAATAGTTCAACGTTAAACTATTCTTGTGAATGGGAGGGCCCAAGGATATGGCCGCGAAACGACCGACCCCCGCTTCAGGCGGAAAAACCAAAGCGAAATCAAATGTTTCGCCTGATGAATTGAAAAAATTCTACCGCGAGATGCTGCTGATCCGCAGATTCGAGGAAAAGGCAGGTCAGCTCTACGGGATGGGTTTGATCGGTGGGTTCTGTCATCTCTACATTGGTCAAGAAGCGGTTGTTGTGGGCCTTGAGGCCGCGGCCAGCGAGGGCGACAAGCGGATCACGTCCTATCGTGACCACGGCCATATGTTGGCCTGTGGGATGGATCCCAAAGGCGTGATGGCCGAATTGACGGGCCGCATCGGGGGCTACTCCAAGGGCAAGGGCGGCTCGATGCATATGTTCTCAAAGGAGAAACATTTCTACGGCGGCCATGGGATCGTGGGCGCGCAAGTGCCGCTTGGTGCAGGTCTGGCCTTCTCCGATAAATATCGCGGCAATGATCGTGTGACCTTCACCTATTTTGGCGATGGCGCGGCGAACCAAGGTCAGGTCTACGAGACCTACAACATGGCAGAGCTGTGGTCGCTTCCCGTGGTGTTCGTGATTGAAAACAACCAATACGCGATGGGAACATCCGTGCAGCGCTCCACCAAATCGCCTAGCCTATGGGAGCGCGGTGCCGCTTATGGCATCGAGGGCGAAGAGGTGGACGGGATGGATGTTCTGGCCGTCAAGGATGCGGGGCAACGTGCCGTTGCACATTGCCGCGCGGGCAATGGCCCTTATATCCTCGAGGTCAAAACCTATCGCTATCGCGGCCATTCTATGTCCGACCCCGCGAAATATCGCACCCGCGAGGAGGTGCAGGAAATGCGCGAAAAACGCGATGCGATTGAACACGTCCGCCAGCTGTTGCTAACGGGTGGTCACGCCTCCGAGGATGATCTGAAGGCGATTGATAAAGAGATCAAAGACATCGTGAACGAGGCCGCAGAATTCTCCAAGGAAAGCCCTGAGCCGCCTTTGGAGGAATTGTGGACAGATATTTACGCGGACGCGTGAGCGGAAGGAGAGGATAAACCAATGGCAACCGAAATTTTGATGCCCGCCCTTTCGCCAACCATGGAAGAGGGCACTTTGGCCAAATGGCTGGTCAAGGAAGGCGACAAAGTGTCCTCCGGTGACATTCTGGCCGAGATCGAAACCGACAAGGCCACGATGGAATTCGAGGCGGTGGACGAAGGCGTGATCGGCAAGATCCTGATCGCCGAAGGCACCGAAGGCGTCAAGGTCAACGACGTGATCGCCTTAATGCTGGAAGACGGCGAAACTGCGGATGAGGTCGCGGGTCAAACCCGCGACGCGGCCCCCGCGCCCGCCCCGGCCCCCGAGCACACCCCGGCCCCCGAGCCGGGGCCTCGCGCCACCCCCGCAGTCGCCAAACCCGCCACCCCCGTCGCCGATGTCAGCCCCGATTGGCCCGCCGATGTCGCCATGAAACCAACGACGGTGCGCGAAGCACTCCGCGATGCCATGGCCGAAGAAATGCGCCGCGACCCGGATGTGTTCCTGATGGGCGAAGAAGTCGCCGAATATCAGGGTGCCTATAAGATTAGCCAGGGTCTGCTGGATGAATTCGGCGCGAAACGCGTGATCGACACGCCGATCACCGAACACGGGTTCGCCGGTATCGCCACCGGCGCGGCCTTTGGCGGGCTGAAACCCATCGTCGAATTCATGACCTTCAACTTCGCCATGC
>JAGYKZ010000120.1 GCA_018401385.1 Roseicyclus sp. | reverse complement strand
CAAACATCACAGAAAAAGGCGAGCTTCTGGCCGCCCGTATCTCGATGGGTGGTGCGATCCTCTTGGCAACATACCTTGGTCTGAACCCTCCAGGCTTCGCGGCGCAAACCGTGGCTCTGGCATTCGGTCTGGCAGCAGCTTCGCTGTTCCCAACACTGATGATGGGTATCTTCTCCAAGCGCATGAACGCCGAAGGCGCGATTGCAGGTATGCTTGCAGGCCTGATCTCAACCTGTCTCTACCTGTTCATCTACTTGGGCTGGTTCTTCGTTGCAGGCACAAATATGCTGCCAAACAACGCAGACAACTGGCTGTTCGGTATCCCACCAACCCATTTCGGGCCAATTGGTGCGGCACTGAACTTCGCCGTGGCATTCGCAGTATCTTCCATGACCAAGGAGCCTCCAAAGGAGATCCAGGACCTCGTGGAATCCGTGCGTATCCCACGCGGTGCAGGCGCAGCCATGAACAAGTGATCGCTTGATCACTTCGGGGGCTGACCCTGAAAAAAAATGGGCGCATTCCGATCAATCGGGATGCGCCTTTTTCATAAATGGCTTAAGGTTGCGGTGATCTTCGCAATGAAACACGACCCATGCCCAAAGAAATCCTGACAATCCTTTCGCAAACCCACCCCTATGACAGCTTGCCCGCTGAGCTGCTTGCAGAGCTGTCAGAGCAAATCACACGTTCCATGGCCGCAGCAGGGGCGGTGATCTATCGCGCAGGCGCACCGCTTGAGGCGCTTTATCTGATCGTGTCGGGGCAGGTTGATATCACCGAGCCCAATGGCGAATTGGTGTCGATTCTCGGACCAAAGAACTCATTCGGGGAACGCGGCCTGATGCGTGACGGTATCGCCCCCGTGACAGCAACCGCCGCGAAACCAACCGAGCTTCTGGAAATTTCCGCGCCTTTGTTTCACCGCTTGGTCAAAGAGCACCCCACCTTTCTGGATTTCTTCGATCGCACGCGCCCTGCACGCACGCGGCGCAGCGCGCTTTCGACCCAGACCTTGGGCGATTTGATGACGCGCAACCCGCTGACCTGTCGTGCGGATGACAGCCTGCTCACTGTGGCGCAAACCATGCGGGACCATCGCATCTCTTGTCTTTTGGTCACCACGACAGCGGGAGAATTGCAGGGGATCGTGACCACGCGCGACCTGACCAATCGCGCTTTGGCAGCGGGCCTATCCGCCGATCATAAAGTCTCCGAGATTATGACGCCTGACCCGAAAACCCTGCCCGCCTCGGCACTTGTGGCCGATGCGTTGCATCTGATGGTCGAGCATGGGTTCACCCATATGCCGATCTTGGATCGTGGCACCTTGGAAGGCATCCTGAGCCAGACAGATATGATGCGGTTTCAGGCCACAAGTTCGGCCTCCATCATCATGGATATCTCGCAAGCGCCGAACAGTGCGGCCATCGCCAAATATGTCAAAGGCATCCCTGCATTGTTGATGCAGTTGGTGGGCGCGCATAACCATCAGTGGTCACCCGCTTGAGTCTGCCGATATTGGCGATGCCGCCACACGGCGCCTGTTGAAGCTGGCGGAAGATCTGCTTGGGTCGCCGCCTGTGCCGTATCTCTGGCTGGCCTGTGGAAGCCAAGGGCGACAGGAACAAACGGGTGTTTCCGACCAAGACAATTGCATGATCATTGACGATGCCATGCGCCCTGAGGACGATGCCTATTTCGCGGCACTGGCGAAATTTGTTTCGGATGGTTTGGATGAGGCGGGATATTTCTATTGCCCGGGCGGTATGATGGCAACCGCCCCAAGATGGCGACAGCCGTTGCGGGTGTGGCGCAGCTATTTCTCAAAATGGATCAACAAGCCCGATAACGAAGCGCAGATGTTGGCCTCCGTCATGTTTGACCTGCGGCCGATTGGCGGGGCGTTTGAGCTGTTCGCAGACCTGCACAAATCCACTCTTTCTGAGGCCTCCGAAAATTCAATCTTCGTGGCGCATATGATCTCCAACTCTCTGAAACACACACCGCCCTTGGGGCTGTTTCGCGGCTTTGCCACCGTTCGGTCTGGGGAGCATAAAGACCGCATTGATCTCAAGCATAATGGCGTTGTGCCCGTGGTTGATTTGGGGCGCATCTATGCACTCAAAGGCCAGTTGACCGAGGTCAACACACGCGCGCGTCTGGAAGCCGCCATTGAAACCGGCACCGTTTCGCAATCTGGTGGACGCGACTTGTTGGATGCCTATGACATGATCGCCGAAGCACGGCTTGCCCATCAGGCGCGCCAAATCCGCAATGGCAAAGCCCCCGACAATTTCATGTCACCTGCTTATCTCTCTGATTTTGATCGAAGTCATCTGCGCGATGCCTTCGTTGTGATTAAAACCATGCAATCGGCCATTGGGCAGCGCAGTGGTTTTTTGTAACCCCTGCTGATCCTCTGCGCCAAAACAAGAGAAAGACCAAAATAGATGCAAATGTTCCTCGTCCTCATCGCGGCTATGTCCTCTGCATTTGCAGGGGCGGGTATTGCCTATGCTCTGCGCCGCCTCTTGGGGGAGCGTATCCCGAAATGGTTTGTGCCCGCAGGTGCGGGTCTCGCCATGATCCTGACCACGATTTCTCTTGAATATGGCTGGGCGCGCGGTGTTATGGCAACCTTGCCTGAAGGCACGGTCATGGTGGTGACCCGCGAACAGCAGGCCGCGTGGCAACCCTGGACCTATGTCAAACCATGGATAAAAGGTTTTGTGGCCGTAAACCCTGCCGATATTGTGGAGACGATGGATGGGTCGGGTCAATGGGTGGTGCAGACGCTGATCCATGAACGCTGGCAGCCCGCGATCATCAAACCGGTTTTGGTGGATTGTGAAACCCCCGCCCGTGCAGAAATCTCGCCAGATACCCGCTTTGACGCGGCGGGGCGTGCTGAAAATGTCTCTTGGTTTACTGTCACGGCAGATGATCCGCTGATTGTGGCAAGCTGTGCGCGCACGGGGGGCTGACCGCCGCCCGTGACTGACGTTGCGGGAGGAGGAGGCCCGCAAGATCATGTTGACCCATCTTAGTTTGCGTTTGCGCATTTTTTTGTTTTTCGCGCTTTTGGCCATTGGTGGTTCTGCACTTCTGACGGCGGGACTTGTGATAGGTTTTAT
>JAGYKZ010000012.1 GCA_018401385.1 Roseicyclus sp. | reverse complement strand
TTGGCCGCCTCCAGCGCAACCATATTGCCCTTGCGGCGAAACCGTTTCAGCGTGGCCTCGTAACCCTCGACCAAGGCCACGACAATGTCACCGTTTTCAGCGGTGCTGCGTTCTTCGATGATGACCATATCGCCATCATTGATGCCCGCCTCGATCATCGAGTCGCCTTTGACCTCAAGCGCGTAATGCGCGCGCCCTGCGGCAAGCATCATGGAAGGCACGCTGACGTGGTGGGAGATATCCGACAAAGCCTCAATGGGCGTGCCTGCGGCGATGCGGCCCATCATTGGCAATTCGCTCACAGCACCTGTTTCCACGGGCTGTGCGCGGGCGGGTGGATCGACCTTGTCACCCTCGATCACACGGGGGGCAAAGCCTGTCTTGGCCGCGCCACTAAATTTCTGCTCCAAGGCATCGGGCAGTTTCACGATTTCCAGCGCGCGCGCCTTATGCGCCAAGCGGCGGATAAAGCCGCGCTCCTCAAGCGCGGTGATCAGGCGGTGAATGCCCGATTTGGAGCGCAAATCAAGCTCATCCTTCATCTCGTCAAAACTGGGGGGAACACCATCCTTTTGCATACGGCGGTGGATGAATTCCAACAGGTCTAGCTGCTTTTTTGTCAACATCGCGAACGGGCCTCTGCTCGTGCATCGCTTGGTGCGATGCGGTTATGTTCGATGAATGTTCTACCCTTGTTCGCGGTTTCTGTCAACCTTGGGTGTCATTCATCGCGCATAGGCGGAGGTAATCCACCAATTCCCCCGCCTTGCGCGGCCCATCATGCGGGTGGCGTATCAACAATGCGCCCGCTTCGGCAAAGATCGTCAGAAGCGCACTGTCTTGTTGAGTAAAGGGGATGATAGCGGGGTAAGGATGATCCGGGTCTTGCGCAAGGCTTGCGCGCATATAATGGGCCCGCGGGCCATTTTCGGGCAGATCGCGGTCGAGGCGGGCTTTATGCGTGCGCCGCGCCTGTCCAGGCAGGCCTTGAAAGGCGCGCAATTGCGGCACCATGAACAGATGCCCGCAGACCATCGCGGAGACGGGGTTGCCCGGCAGACCCAACAACACGGCATCCCCCATCCGCCCCGCCATCAAGGGCTTGCCGGGCCGCATGGCGATTTTATAAAAGCTGCGCTCCAGACCCATCTGCGCGGCCACCGCGCCCACCAAATCATGGTCGCCCACCGATGCGCCGCCCACCGTCACAATCAAATCGGCACCGCGGGCCATCTCAAACGTGGCGCTCAGGCTTGCGCGCGTGTCGCGGGCAATCGGCAAAAGCCGCACCACCGCCCCTTCGGCCTCGGCCATAGCGGCCAATCCATAGGTGTTGGAGGCGATGATTTGATCGGGGCGCGGGTCTTCACCGGGGCTGACCAGTTCATCGCCCGTGGCGATGATCGCCACCTCGGGGCGGCGATAGACCGACAGGCGTGGTGCATTCATCGCCGCGGCCAAGGCCACATCCGCAGGCGTCAGGCGGCGGGGCGGGGTGATCTGCGCCCCCGTTTTGAAATCCGCCCCCGCAGGACGGATATGGGCGGCGTCATCCACCGCGTTGATGTCGATGTAATCGCCCGTTGCGCGGACGTCCTCTTGGATGACAATGTGATCGGCCCCTTCGGGCGGCGGGGGGGGCGCGCCTGTGAAAATGCGCAACGCCTCGCCTTGTCAATCTCCCCCCGCCATGTCTGCCCCTGGCTACTAGCCCTACGCGCAGTTGTGCGCCGATGCACCAGATCGGTTTGCACGGATCGCATCGCCATCCATCGCAGAGGCCGCAAAGGGCGGCTGGTCGCGCCGCGCCTGGCAGGAAGCGCCAAAACCCGCCCCGCCGCATGACGCAAGGCCACTTCCTCCACATCCAGGGGCCGGCAAGGTCCAGACAGCGCTGAGCGGCAACCATGATCATTGTGCCTCATACTTCCCTGATTTTCCGCCATCTTTCAAAAGCACCCGCAGTCCGCCGATTTCCATCGCGCGGTCGGCGGCTTTGAGCATATCATAGACGGTCAGCGCGGCGGTGGCTGCGGCGGTCAGCGCCTCCATCTCAACCCCGTTTGGCCGTGGTTTACCATCGCCACGATCCGTACCCCAGGCAGGGCGGCATCCGCCTCGAGGGTCAAGGCCACTTTGACAAAGACAAAGGATGGCTGGCAGGATCAAATCGGCGGTTTTCTTGGCCCCCATAATCCCCGCAAGCCGTGCCACCCCCAGCACATCGCCCTTTTGCCGTGCCGCTTTCGACAAGGGCCAATGTCTCGGAGGCCATGCGCACAAAACATTCAGCCATCGCCACGCGATCAGTCGTATCTTTGGCGGAAATATCCACCATATGCGCCTGTCGTCCTTACATCGAAATGGGTCAGTTTTTGCTCGTCCATGTCACCTCACATTGTGCCGATAAACGGATCCGCCAAAAGCGCGCGCGTGGCCGCGGCCACATCATCGGCGCACGCATCGGGCTTTTCGCCAATTGAAACTGCGCGCCCCATATTGCGCCATATCCAGCCAAAATCGGACGGCGCGAACAGCCCGCTTTCGCAGACAAAAGCCGATCTTCAGGGGCCATGCGCGACAGGCGGCAGGTGGTATCAGGCTGGTCTCAAAGGTATTGAGATTGCAGTTTGTTGATCCCCAAAAGCCGTGATTTCAGCACGCTTGCGCGTATGCCAGCTCGGCCTCGTCTGCACTTCGATCAGCGCATCCATCCCCCATTCAAGGCGGCGGCCTCGAAGCTCGGCAGCTTGGGCATCGCGACAGGCCATGATGATCAAAATGCAATCGGCCCCCCATGCCCGCGCCTCGGCCACCTGATGGGGTGTCATAAAGAAAAATCCTTGCGCAGCACGGGGTAGGGCAGTGGCAGCGCGCGCCACGATCAGATAGTCAGGCGCACCTTGAAAACTGGGCGTGTCGGTCAGCACCGAGAGACAGGTGGCCCCGCCCGCCTCATAGGCCTGCGCAAGGGCGGGGGGATCAAATCGGCGCTGGATCAGCCCCTTGGAGGGGCTGGCCTTTTTGATTTCCGCAATCAGGCCATAGCCTTCACGGCTGGCCACTTGCAGCGCCTCCTGGCAAAGGGGCGGATGGGCGGGGCGTTGCGCGCTGCATCTTCAACCGCGCTGAGGGTGGCTGCTGGCGGCCGCGATCTCCTCCAAGCTTATAGGCTTTGATGGTCTCTAGGATCTGGGCGGGGTGCTCATACGGCCTCCGTTGTTAGGCGGGCAAGGGCGGTGAGTTTTGCCTTGGCCTTGCCGCTGTCGATACTGTCGCGGGCCATCTCGACCCCTGCGCGCAGATCACCTGCGTGATCCGCCACCACAAGCGCGCAAGCGCATTCAAGAGAACCGCATCGCGATAGGCGGATGGCGCCCCATCGAGCAGCGCGGCGAAGGCGCGGCCATTTTCCAGGCCGCCCAAGATGTCGCGCAACGGATGCACGGGCAGGCCTGCATCTTCGGGATGAATTTCACCGCCTGTGATCGTGCCCCCCTCGAGCTTGGCCAGCTGCGTTGCCCCGCAGATCGAGACCTCATCGCTGCCATCATCCCCATGCACAAGCCACGCTTTTTCCGACCCCAAATCCTTCAGCACTTCGGCCATGGGGAAAATCAGGTCAATCGCAAAGGCCCCCGTCAATTGCCGCGTCACCCCTGCGGGATTGGTCAATGGCCCAGGATGTTGAAGATGGTTTGCATCCCAATTCCTGGCGCACAGGCATGACGTGCTTGATCGCGGGGTGATGCATCGGGGCCATCATAAAGCCGATGCCAATCTCAGTGATGGCCCGTTGTGCCACATCTGCGCTGACCATCACATTGACCCCCAACGCTGTCAGCGCATCGGCCGCCCCAGATTTGGACGAAAGATTGCGGTTGCCATGTTTGGCGACGGTCACACCTGCGCCTGCCACGACAAAGGCGGTCGCGGTGGAAATGTTCAACGTGCCCATCCCATCGCCGCCTGTCCCCACGATATCCATCGCGCCTATGGGCGCGGACACGGCAGTGCATTGGCGCGCATCACGGCGGCGGCGGCATGATTCCGACACGCTTTCGCCGCGTGCGCTGGCGCGGCCCCCATTTTGCGCGGCTGTGGCCGTGCCCTCGAACAGATGGGTAAAGGCCGCCTCCGCCTGCGCGCGCGACAATGGCCCCTCAGGCCGCATAGATCAGGGGTTTCATCGCATCGCTCATGCGGGCACCGCTCCCTTCGTGGTGTCGACAAAGGTTTCAGCATCGCGTGCCCATGTTCGAACGGATGCTTTCGGGGTGAAGTCACCCCTCAATCAGCGAGGTCTTGTGGCGCAGCTTCATATTCGATGCCATCTTTTAATTCTGCTGTGACCTCGAGACAATCGGGCAGGGAGGCACGCTCCACCACCGAACTGTGATAGCGGGTGGCCAATAAAGGCGAAGGCAGACCTGTAAAGACACCTGCGCCTTTGTGATGAATCTCGCCCATTTGCCATGCACGATTTCATGGTACGGGACTTCTTACCCCAAGGCCTCGCCAATGGTTTGATGGCCCAAGCATACGCCAAATAGCGGCACGCGCCTCGGCGGCGGCACGGGTCAGATCAAGGCAAATGCCCGCCTGCGCACCCAGGAGTCACATGGCCCGGGCAGCACGATGCCATGGGGCCCATGGCCAAGGCCTCGGTCACGGTCAGTGCGTCATTGCACCAGAACACGGGTTTCAGCCCCAAGCTCGCCCAGATAATGCACGAGTTATAGGTGAAACTGTCGTAATTATCGATCAACAGAAGCATGGCAGGCTCGCAGAAATGGGGTGTCTTGTCCTGATCCTCAGGCTTTATAAATGCTCAGAGCCGCGCCCAGGGTCAAGGGAGGTGCGGTTGAAAAGCGCAAGACGCACAGAAATGATTGGCTGATATAAGGGTGAAGTCGGCGGATGCTGAAGGGGTTTTTGTCTGGGGCGTGATCGGCGCTGTGATCTCCGTGGTGGGATTGCTTGGGACATCTTATTTCACCGTTGAGAGGACGGCGCGCCCATGCACAAGAGGCCGCAGAGGCGGTTGCGCCACAAGCCCCCAACAGCCAGACCACGCCCAGACCAGCGCCCGAACCAGCGCAAGAACCTGCGCCAGAGCCAGAACCTACACCCGCGCCTGAACCGACACCAGAACCCGCGCCGCAACAGATTACCTTGCCTGCGATTGCGCCATCCATATCTGCGCCAGAACCTGCACCTGTCCTGGAAGACCTGCCTGCGCTTGTGGCCCATGGGGCGGCGTTTGCGGCACCTGCGGATCAATCGCTTTTGGGGATACTTCTGTTTGATGATCCTGAATTCCCGCTTACGGACAGCACGCTGCAAAGCCTGAACCTGCCCGTGAGCATCGTGATTGACCCCGCCCGTATGGATGCGGCGGCGCAAGTGGCCCGCTACCGCGCGGCAGGGTTCGAGGCGGTGATCGAGGCGCGCTTTGCCGATGCCGCAGCCTTTGACGCGGCTCTGGATGCCCTCTCTGAAACCGTGGCCTTGGTCGATACGGTCGAAGGCACATTGCGCAGCGATCTTGCGCTGCAATCGCAGGTCTTGGCGCGCTTGGGGCAAACAGGGCATGGATTGGTTGCGGGGGCCTTTGGCCTTGGCGGGCTGGAGCAGGCCGCCACCCGCGAAGACGTGCCCGTGTCACGGGTGTACCGTATCTTGGATGATGAGGGGCAATCCGCCCCCACAATGTTGCGGCTGTTGGATCGTGCGGGCTTTGAGGCGGCCCAGAGCGGCAGCGCGATTGTGCTGGGGCGCAGCTATCCCGAAACCATCGCCGCGCTTTTGTCATGGGGCGAGACACAGGGGCGCGCTGCCTATCAGGTGGCGCCAGTTTCGGCCATTTTGCAACGGGTTAGCGCGCCCTAGCAGGGGTTAGTCGCGCGCCAATGATTGCCCTGCAAACTGGGCCGCGTCCTCGGCGGCTTTGCGCAAGGCGCGGGATTTATTCACGGTTTCCGTGAATTCGGCCTCGGGGTCGCTGTCATAGACCACGCCACCGCCCGCTTGGATATACAGCTGCGCGTCCTTCAGCACGGCGGTGCGTAGCGCGATGCAGATATCCATATCGCCGCCTGCGCTGAAATACCCAACCCCGCCCCCATAGACCCCGCGCTTTTCTGGTTCCAGCTCGTCAATGATTTGCATCGCGCGCGCAATTTGGCGCGCCCTCGAGACGTGCCCGCAGGCAGGCCCGCCAAAAGCGCCGAAAGCGCGTCATGCTCATCCGACAATTCGCCTACCACATTCGAGACGATATGCATCACATGGCTGTAACGTTCGACAATGAACTCCTCGGTCGGGCGCACCGTGCCAATTTTGGCCACGCGCCCCACATCATTGCGGCCCAAATCCAAGAGCATCAGATGTTCGGCCAGTTCCTTTTGATCGGCCAACAGATCCGCCTCCAAGGCGCGATCCTCCTCGGGGGTTGCGCCGCGCGGGCGCGTGCCTGCGATGGGGCGAATGGTGACTTGGCTGCCCTTGACCTGCACCAAAATCTCGGGGCTTGCGCCGATCACCTGATAGGGGCCGAAATTGAAAAAGAACATATAGGGTGAGGGATTGGTACGCCGCAGCGCGCGATAAAGCGCAAAGGGCGGATGCGGGAAATCCTGTGTCCAGCGCTGCGAGGGGACAACCTGAAAAATATCGCCTGCGCGAATATAGGCCTTGGCCTTTTCCACAGCGGCGAAATAGCCCTCCTTGGTGAAATTCGACACAGGTGCCGCTGCGGCCTCAGTGCGGGGCTGTCCCAAATCACGTTGCGCGAGGGCAGGGGCCTGTTCCAGCTTGCGCAAGCCCTCCTCCACGCGGGCACAGGCGGCGGCATAGGCCTCCTGCGCGCTCAGGCCTGTGCGGAAAAATGCGGGGGAGACCAGCGTCACATCGCCCTTAACCCCATCAAGCACGGCCACCAAGGAAGGTCGCATCATCACCGCATCGGGCAGGCCGAGCGGGTCAGGGTTCACATCGGGCAGATGTTCAACCAAACGGATCATGTCATAGCCCAGATAGCCAAACAGACCAGCGGCGGCTTGCGGCATATCCTCGGGCAGATGGATGCGACTTTCGGCCAGAACCGCGCGCAACGCGCTCAAGGGGTCCTCGGTGCATAGGGTGAAATCATCGCGCGCCGTGGCCGCGTTGCGGTTGATCCGTGCGATGCCGCCACGGCAATCCCAGATCAGATCAGGGGCCATGCCGACAATGGAGTAGCGTCCGCGCAATTCGCCGCCCGTGACCGATTCCAACATGAAGCTGTCCTGTCCCGCATCGGCCAGTTTCAGCATCAAGGAAACGGGCGTGTCGAGATCAGCGGCCAAACGGGCATAGACAATCTGGTTTTCGCCTTTGGCCCACCCTGCGGCAAAGCTGTCAAAATTGGTGATCAACGCCATGATCTGCGCCTTATGGGAAAGAGGCGTGGACTTGGTTCACCACGCTTTGGTCAAAGGTCAGCCCCACCGAAGATTGCAATTGCCGCCCGAAATCTTCGAAAATATCCGCGGTCAAAGACTGGCTGATCTGTTGGGTCAGGATATTGGCCAGCAAATCCGTGTCTGGATCCGCGCGATTGGCGGGTGTGATCCCGTCAAGTCGAATGACCAAGGCCTGGTCGATGCCCCCCACCACGGCAATTTCGCCAATCCGCGACAAGTCAAATACCGCCTCCATCACCCCCTCTGGCGCATCTGCGATGAAATCATTGCGCCGCGCATCTGTTTCGCGCAGCAACCCGCCAAAGCGCTCCAAGCGGCGGCCAGAGGCGGCAATATCGGCGCGGATCTCCTCGGCGCGGGCCAAAAGGGCGGCTTGGGTAAATCTGCCAATCCACCAATCACCGCATCGCGCACCTCGTCCAACGGCGGCAATGGGCAACACGATTTGATCCAGCCGCAGCACGAACAGCCGCCATCCTGAAAGGTCAGAATTTCAGGAAAATCACCTTCATCCACCGTGGCCGCCGCAGCGCGCGGGAGGCCCTCATAGGCAGCGATGCCTTCCTCTTGGCTGCCATCAAGCGCAGTGTGCCAAGGGTCATTTGCGTTTCCTCCGGCCACCTCTTCCAATGTGGCGCCAGAATAGGAGATCGTCATAGCCACTCCGCAGATCGGCAATCGCGCGGCGCGCGGCAGCCGATGCAAGCTCCGCGCGCGAAAACCTCCTGCACCTCCTCGAACGGTTGTTCGGTGGCATCAGAACCGCGTTCACGCGGAAAATCCAGGTCAAGGGCGAGTGACAGGACCGATAAATTCCGCATCACTGTCCGAGAACAGCGCCTCCGCCTCAGCGGGGCGTCATCGCGGGTGGCGGTCATCGCCCATATCCGTATCTTCCAGCAGGAGGCCCCGCTCGCTCACCGGCGTGTCTCGAAATCCGTGCTGCCCTCTTGCAAGCGCGCCATGGCGGCATTTGCGGCGGCCTCGTCCGGGAACACCAAGCGCTCCACCAAGCGCCGCTCGAGCTGGCGGTATTGGTCGGCGCGTTCCTCATAGAGCGCCGCAGCGCGCTTTCACTGACGGGCACGCTGTCCATCCCACATTGCCGGGGTGATCCAGACATAGGTGATCTCGCGCGCTTCGGGGCGGGTGAAGCGATCAGGAAAGGCCTCGTAATGTGTGGTGATCTCTGTCTCACTGGGTGCAGGCAGGGCAGCGGGCGAATCAGCCTCGGTCAAGCGCAGATGGAAAACACGCGGCTTTCCTGCTGATGAGCCACCAATATGTCAACCATTTCCGCGGGCGCGGGCAGGTTGCCAGATGGCCGATTGCAGAATGGAGCGCGCAATATCCGCGCGCAGCTCATCACTCGAATTCAGTGGCGCTCAGGCCCCGTTGGCTGAGAAAGAATTCGCATAGGCCCTGACAGTCAAAATTGCCATCCACCCCTTGAAATGCGGGGATTTGGAGGATCTGGGCGGCGATTTCCTCATCCACCGACCGACAGCCCCATCATTGCGGTTTCATGGTCGAGCGCGGCGCGGGCAAACAGGCTTTGGCGGATTTGTGCGTCAATGCCATTGGCGATGAGCATGGACGGTCACATTCTGCCCAAGCTCACTGCTGCGCGCGCGCATTTCCTGCTCAATGCGCGAGCGTAATCCTCGGCGCTGATTTCCATCGCCCACGGACCCCATGCAGCTGGCCCCGCCCGAGAAAGACCGATACCAAACCCCACCAAGCGCCACAAACAACAAGCCAAGGATCCACCCAAACGAAAAACTTGGAGATGGATTTGCGGGCGCTGGTGGTCATTGGGTCACTCTCGCGTTGTGGCATATGCACCGAGTATGTGGTCAGACCAATGCCACCGCAACGGGGCTGCGGTGGCCATGGCCCAATCGTTATCATGGATTTACGCGCTTGGGGCGGGGGGCAAGCAACTTAGAACAGGTTTCATCATCCATGTCACTGGGCATGGAGGCGCGCCACAACCGCGATCATCAGGGAAGCCGCCCCCCGCCGATGCGGTCTTCGCGCTGCGTAGCCAGCGCCGCCGCCGCCATAATTGCCACCGCCCCGATTGAAGTCGGCGGCGATAGGTGCGGGATAATTGCTGCGTTGATTTTAAAACTATTATCGATGGGTTGTGATCTGGCGGTTTTTGGGTCTTTGCCATTGCAGGTTTCAATTGCCCTTCGATATAGACCTTGGACCCTTTGCGCAGATATTGCTCGGCGATGCGCGCCAAGGCTCCGAGAGAAAATCGCGACGATTCATTCGGTGCGCTCCCCTTGCACGTTCGCCCCGTGTTGCGATCTTTCGGTTTCTGATGTCGCAATGCGCAAATTGCAGACCTTGCCGCCATTTGAAAGCGCTGCGCACTTCAGGTCGCGCCCAAATTCCCGGCCAATATCTGCTTGTTAACCAGACCTGCCATGTCTACCTCTCCCATAGTCGTGGCCCGCAGATCTGTGCCGTTGAGATGGCATGTTTAGACCATCGTAAATTGGTTAATGAAACCCCAGATTCGCACAGCGCATCCGCGGAACGGCGGTTACGGGGGCTATTCGCGCTAGAGGGGCAGCGGTTTGGCAAAGATGCATGGCAGTGGATATCACGAAAAACTACCCTTATTCTATGTGTTCTTGCCCTGTTTGTCAATTTCCATCGTCAGATTGGCCCATGCCAACAGTCTTGATCGCTTTCGCGCGGCCCCGGCGCAGGTGCTCGATGGCCGTGCCGCCACGCAATATTCGCATTCCAGACGGATGCGGCCGGTCTGATGCGCGTCTGGGTGTGGCGATCCCGCGCTACCGGGCCAGGCCCCGCCGCCTATCTGGAGCTTGCCGCAATGCTGCACGGCGCCACGGCGTGCACGAGTTTGTTCCTGCAGAAGCTTGTCGCGGCGGGATCAATTGGGATTCGCGCGCGGTCAGCCATGCAGGGGCGGTGGCGCACGCAGCTGATGCAGACGGCCGATCTTTTTGGGCGTTAACCCACGCCATTTCACGCAGAATTTGGAGACGGCGCGCTATCTGGCGATGCAATACCGTAATTTCCGCTCATGGCGTCTGGCCTTGGCCGCCTATAATGCTGGGCCAGAGGCGGTCAATACCCATGGCAGCGTGCCCCCATTTCACTTGAGACGCAAAATTATATTGCGCCGCATTTTGGGGGATGGTTGATCGGATCAATCCCGCGGTTCTACCCCTGCCGCAATCAGCGCTTGGCGTGGGTTTCTTCGGGCATTCCTGCATCAAGCATAAACGGAAGCATGGGTGAGATAAAGGCCGCCGCGTCTTGATCCATTTCTTCTGCGGCTCGCGCGTATGCGCAGGCAATCCACTGAGTTTATCATCATCCCATGCGCCTCAAGCAGCGCCGCGTCCAACGCGCTCGGCTCATACCCGCGTGTCTGTCTCGAGCAGTTTCTGCGCCGGTGAGTGGAACATATGGGATTAGCCCATCATCGCAGGGCAAAGCGCCCCCATCAAATCCTGATGCCGCGCAGCCTTTTTGCATCCCTCCACCACGAAAATATCTTCGATGAACATCCTTCCACAATCTCGCGTTTGCGCGCGCAAAGTAGGGTCGGTGTCGGATGTCGGGTAGTAGAGATGCACGTGTTCGCGCGTGCAGTTATGGGCGTCAGGTTCGAGAATAATCGCGAAGGCATGATCGCGATGCACGCCCAACAGTTGTTGGATACAGCGCAATATATTCTGCCGCCGTGTTCGAACAGCCCCGCAAAATCGAGGCGTGCGCCATTCTCGCCCGTCAATTGCCGGTAAACCCAACGCGTGCGCTGGCCTGAGAATTTCTGCGCCTCTCGATATGATAGTGATCTTCAAGGCGCGAATAGCTGTTGAAGGGCCCGGATGGGACCCACGGCAGGTGATAGCTTTCGCGATATTTTCAACCGCCAATTTCCAGTTGGTGTTCACATCAAGGTAAAGCGGCTGTTTTCGCCGCCGTGATGGAGCCAGTTTTCAAACTCGGCCCAGCGGGTGAGGGCGGCCTCGTGCACCACCTCGAAATCAGGGGCATCGCCCGACAGGTTGATAAACACCACATCGCGCCAGATATGGCTGCGCACCTCCCTCAGGCCCAGGGTCGCGCGCACGATCCCCTCATGTTGGTTTTGCCCCGGTCCGCCCACATGGGGCGTGGCCACAAGGCGGCCATCTTTGCCATAGCACCATGAATGATAAGGGCAGCGGATCGCGCCCTGGATTTTGCGCGGTGCATCAACCAAGATCATACCGCGATGACGGCAGATGTTGAAAAACACCCGCACAAGCCCCGCATCATCGCGCAACAGCAACAAGGGCTGACCCAAAAATTCGATGGGTTTTGCATCCCCATTTTCCGGCACATCCGCCGCCACGGCCAGCGCGGCCCATTGATGCTCCAACACGGCGCGGTTTTCGCGGGCGATGGTTGCGGGGTCTGTGTAATGCTTGTTTGGCAGGCCATTGGCGCAGGCAATCGGCGCAAGAACGCGATCAAGATCACGGTTGATCAGATCATCAGGCATCGGACCCCTCCCCAAAAACTACATCACATCAGGATGCACTTTTGTGATCGGTGTGGGGGCGGAAATCTGATCGAAACGCGACCTTTGAGCCTATGGGAAGCGACCTGCGCCTCAGACGCCGCGCGCGATGGCCGCAACACCCGTGCGCGCGACCTCCAACAATCCCAAAGGGCGCATCAGATCCGCAAAAGCATCGATTTTTTCGGGCGTGCCCGTGATTTCAAAGACAAAGCTTTCCAAGGTGCTGTCCACGACATTGGCGCGGAAAATCTCGGCGATGCGCAACGCCTCCACGCGATGCTCGCCTTTCCCCTTGACCTTGAACAGCGCCAATTCGCGGCTGACCATCGCGCCTTCCACAGTCAGGTCATGCACCTCATGGACGGGCACCATGCGCTCCAGCTGCATTTTGATCTGGTTGATCACCTGCGGCGTGCCAGAGGTGACAATGGTGATGCGTGAGCGATGCCCCGCATGATCCACCTCGGCCACGGTCAGGCTTTCGATGTTATAGCCACGGCCCGAAAACAGGCCAATCACGCGGGCCAGAACGCCCGCTTCGTTTTGCACCAACACGGCCAATGTATGGGTTTCAATCGCATCCGACATATGGCTGCGCAGATCATAGGCGGAATGGCTGCTGGAGCCTTTTTCAATATTGAGCGGAGACATGATAACACCCTTTCCCTAGACCAAGACGCTGCCCTTGGCGTCAATCACGCCTTGGGTTTCAGCCTCGCCCAACAACATTTCATTATGTGCCTTGCCCGATGGGATCATCGGGAAGCAGTTTTCATGCTTTTCCACCAGACAGTCGAAAATCACAGGCCCGTCATAGGCGAGCATTTCCTTGATCGCTTCATCCAGATCATCGGGGTTGTCGCATTTGATCCCCTTGCAGCCAAAAGCCTCCGCCAGTTTCACGAAATCGGGCAGGGCCTCGGACCATGAATGGCTATAGCGCTCGCCATGCAGCAATTCCTGCCATTGGCGCACCATGCCAAGGCGCTCGTTATTCATGATGAACTGTTTCACAGGCAGGCGGTATTGCACGGCGGTGCCCATTTCCTGCATATTCATCAGCCATGATGCCTCGCCCGCGACATTGATGACCAAGGCATCAGGATGGGCCACCTGCACCCCGATGGAGGCAGGGGTGCCATAGCCCATTGTGCCAAGCCCGCCTGAGGTCATCCAGCGATTGGGATCTTCAAAACCCAAATATTGCGCGGCCCACATTTGGTGTTGCCCGACTTCGGTGGTGATGTAGCGATCCATCCCCTTGGTCAGCGCCTCTAGGCGTTCGAGCGCATATTGCGGTTTGATTGTTTTTTCCGAGTTTTTATAGCTGAGGCATTTCACCCCGCGCCATTCTTCGATCTGGCTCCACCACTTTTTGATGGCGGCGGAATTTGTTTTGCTGCCGCGCGATTTCCAGATGCGCAGCATATCCTCCAACACATGGGCCACATCGCCGATAATCGGAAAATCGGCATGGATCACCTTGTTGATCGAGGAGGGGTCAATATCCACATGGGCCTTGCGGCTGTTTGGTGAAAAGGCGTTGATGCGCCCCGTGATGCGGTCGTCAAACCGCGCCCCGATATTGATCATCAAATCGCAGCCATGCATGGTCAGATTCGCCTCATACAGGCCGTGCATCCCCAACATTCCCAGCCATTTCGCGCCCGAGGCGGGATAGGCCCCAAGCCCCATCAGGGTCGAGGTGATGGGAAATCCGGTCGCTTCCACCAGTTCGCGCAGCAACTGGCTGGCCGCCGGGCCGGAATTGATGACGCCGCCGCCGGTGTAGAACACCGGGCGTTCGGCGGTCTCGATCAGGGCGACCAGGTGGGATCATCGCGGAAATGTTTTGATACTTGGGCGTAGTGGTTTGTTTTATGCGGTTTGTCCACATAGGTTCCTGTGGCGAATTGCACATCTTTTGGGGATGTCATCAAAATGGGACTGGGCGGGTTTTTGGTGGCGATGTGAAACGCTCGTGAACGGTGGATATAGACGATCCGCATCTTCACCGTACCAGTTCATCTTGGTGCAGGGCGGGTGATGCCAACCGTGTCCGCCTCTTGGAATGCATCCGAGCCAATCATGAAGGTTGGAACCTGACCGGTCAGCACAACGATGGGTATGGAGTCCATCAAGGCATCCACCAAACCTGTCACGGCATTGGTGGCACCAGGGCCAGAGGTAACCAAAACAACACCGGGTTTGCCCGTAGAACGCGCATAGCCCTCCGCCGCGTGCACAGCACCTTGTTCATGGCGCACAAGGATGTGGCGAATATGATTTTGCTGAAAGATTTCGTCATAGATGGGCAGCACAGCCCCACCAGGATATCCAAATACCGTATCAACGCCCTGTTCGATCAAGGCTTCGACCACCATTTTTGCGCCTGTCATCTGACGAGTCATCTGTCTTTATCCTTCATTTACGTCTCACGGTCTTGGCATAAAAAAGCCCTCGGTGACTGTTCCGAGGGCGCATGGGGGTCACTATGGTTATCGTCACCGACCCATGCGCGTCTTCATCCCCACATTCACGACCACCGCTTCAAGCATTCCGAACTCCATAATTCTGAGCGGACATTAGGAGTGAGTTTTGGGGAGGTCAACCGCATTTGAGGGGTCAAAATTCAATAAACTGTCTTTTTGGCGGCCTATTTCGCAATTTTATGTCCCAAATCGCAGATTTTTGATGCTTTTGAAAATCAACCCGTCCGTTATTCTACCGTGATGCCCCGCCGCGCGAGGATGCCGCGCCGCGCGAGGGGGGGGCATGAATTTTTGCGCGCGGCGGCGGCGTGGTGGTGGAGGGGGGCTTGGTTGGGTTTGGAGGTCACGCGGCGATCGGGATGCAGACTGGTCCGGTGCGGATGGCGTGGCGCATGGGGCAGGGCGCCTTGCGCGACCCGTTTCGCGTGAAAAGATTCGGGTCTGGATTGGGCGCTTTCGGCGAGTCCGCCAAGCGTCACTTAACCATGGGTTGAGTGCGTGCATAATTTCCAAACATATCCCAAGAAATATGCGAAAAATTCCAGGCTCTTTCCCGTTGTTTTGCGCGTATTGGTAAAAAATTTTTACAAAATTGGCCCGTTTGGTGCGAAAATTTGTTTGCTGCGCAATATTGTTGCTGTAGCCTCGCAACACCTTGAAATGAAAAACTGCCGCACAAAAGCGGCAGTGTCCGAATGGGAGGATTATTATGGATCGTCGTTCTTTCTTGAGAACGTCTGCCCTTGGGGGAACTGCAGCCGCAGCATCTACCTTGGCAGCACCGCTCTATGCTCAGGGCAACCGCACATTGACCTTGGTGACTTCGGTTCCCGATGGTTTTGCAATCTTCGATGACGCGGCACAGATGGCGGCTGACTACATCACCGCAATGACCGATGGCGCGCTGACCATCAACAAAATGCCCGCAGGTAGCCTTGTTGGTGCGTTTGAAGTGTTTGATGCTGTATCCTCCGGTCAGGCGGATATGTATCACTCAGCTGATTACTATTTCTTGAACCAGCACCCCGCTTTCGCGTTCTTCACGGCCGTGCCGTTCGGCTTGACCGGTCAGGAATTCGCAAACTGGTATTACAACCGTGGCGGCTTCGAATTGCACAATGAGCTTGCAGGTCTCTTCAACCTCAAGTCCTTCACCTGCGGCAACACCGCGATGCAGCCTGGTGGTTGGTTCAACAAAGAAATCAACTCTGCCGAAGATTTGCAGGGTCTGCGCTTCCGTATGCCTGGTCAGGGTGGTCAGGTGCTGGGTCGTCTGGGTGCATCCGTTCAGAACATCCCGGGCGGCGAAATCTATCAGGCGCTGGCCTCGGGTCAGATTGACGGCGCGGAATGGATCGGCCCCTTCGCGGATGAGCGTATGGGCTTCCAAGAAGCAACCAGCATCTACTACACCGCAGGTTTCCACGAGCCAGGTTCGGCATTGACCATGTCGTTCAACCTTGACGTCTATGAAAGCTTCACAACCGCGCAAAAACAGATCGTTGAAGCGGCCTGTGCGGCAGCAAACGCCAAATCCTTGTCGATGTCGTTGCAGGAAAACGGCGCGGCGCTTGAGCGTCTGCGTTCGGCAGGTGTGCAGACACGCCAGTTCCCAGACGACGTTTGGGAAGCCTTCGGCCGCGCCTCCAAAGAGGTGTTGGACGAAAACATGGATGATCCGATCTATGCGCAAGTCGCAGAAAGCCACTTCGCCGCGATGCGTGAATCCGTGGGTTGGTTTGACATCGGTGATGGCGAATATATGCGCCAGCGTAACCGTGTGAACGCGGCTTGATTGCTTGAAACCTTGCTCCTTCCTCGCGGATCGCGGGGAAGGAGTATCTGTTAATCACCCCAAAGTTGCCTGTGATTTTCCGATGATGGCGCATAGCCTGCGGCCACATCCAACCCGCGGCACTTGGTTGCAACACCCGATGCTGCAAGGATGGTCAGATGATTGATTTCATAGTCTGGGTTTTCACAAATATCGCGATGGCGCCCTATCATTTGGCAATCGCCCTGCTGAACCCTGGAACATGGTTCGATTGGAGCAATAACGAGTCGCTCGTGCGCTTCATCTATTATGGCGCATCGGTCGAATTTTTCTTCGTTGTATTCACCGCCTTCATGGTTGTGACCGCGCTGGGCCTGTTCTGGCGCCGCGCGATCCTTTGGTCTTTCGTGCGCGGGCTGGAGGGGCTTGCCAATGGTCTTGGCCGCACCGTGGCATGGGTCGGTTTGATCATGGTGCTCCAGCAGGTGATGATCGTGTTTTTGCAGCGCATCTTCCGCGTGGCGGACATTCAGTTGGGGCCACTGGGCCTGAGTTTCGCGCAAGACCTGTCTTGGTGGGCCGAAGAGCTGAAACTCTACAACGCGATGATCGTCTGTCTCTGCGTCTCCTATACATTCGTGCAAGGCGGCCATGTGCGCGTGGACCTGTTTTATTCGGGCATGAAGCATCGCGCAAAGCGCATCGTTGATATGTTCGGAGCGCTGATTTTCATGATGCCCGCAACCGTTTTGACCTATCTTTATGCATGGTTCTTTATGTGGCGTCACTTGGTGGTGCCAAACCCCTCCGCCTCCAGTGAGTTGGATCGTATGTTGATGCAAGCGCGGGTGCTGCGGTGGAATGTCGAAACCATCGGTTTTAGCCCCAATGGCTTTAATGCCTATTTTATTTTCAAGGTGCTGATCGTTGCCTTCTGCGTCTTGGTGTTCTTGCACGCCATGGCGGTGTTCTGGCGCGCCCTGCTCGAATATATCGAGGGGGAAGAAAGCGCCGATAAATATCGTGACCTTGATCCGCTTGATGCGGAAACCGAAGCGCTGCACGCGGCAGGCCATTAACCCCAAAGCCCGAGACCTGTCTGAAGGAAAGATAACAAGATGATTTTTGGATTGGATGGAGTTGAGATCGGTCTGATAATCGTGTTCCTGACACTGTTTGGCGGGATCATGACAGGCTTTCCTGTGGCCTTCGCCATCGGCGGGGCAGGGGTGATTTCCTTTGCGATTATCGCCGCGCTCGATTCCGCGGGGCTGTTGATCCATCAGGCGATTGATACGGCATCGGATCAATATCGTGCGCTGATTGACTCTGGCGTGGTGCGCGAAAGCGTGTCGGTGTTCCGACACCCTGAATTGCCGCGGGTTGAGCAACCGCTGTTTCCTGGTGGTTGGGAAATGGCGATGGATCGCAATATCTCCTTCATCGTCAATCGTATGAATGAGCGCGTGATCGCGGGCCAATCGATTGAAACCCTGCTGGCGGTTTTGATGTTTGTTTTGATGGGCATCACGCTGGAGCGCTCGAAAATCGCGGATGATTTGCTGACCACGATGGCCCGTGTCTTTGGGCCGCTTCCGGGTGGTTTGGCCGTCTCCATCGTGATCGTGGGTGCGTTTCTTGCCGCCTCAACAGGGATCGTGGGGGCAACTGTGGTCACCATGGGCTTGCTCGCCCTGCCCACGATGTTGCGCAACAATTATTCGCCAGAATTGGCAACGGGGGTCATTGCGGCCTCTGGCACTTTGGGGCAGATCATCCCGCCCTCTATTGTGATCGTTCTGTTGGGCACGCTTGTGGGTGATCTTTACGCCACAGGCCAAGAAACCCGCGCCCAAGTGGCGGGCTGTAGCGATGCGCTGACGTTTTTGGGGAAGCCTGCGGTATTGTCCGTGGGCACCTTGTTCCAAGCGGCGGTTTTGCCGGGGATATTCTTGGCATTTCTCTATGGGGCCTATGCCTTTGGTTTTGCGCTGCTCAACCCGACCAAGGCCCCTGCGGTGCAAATGGGGGCAACAAACCCCAATCCGATCACCCGCAACGAAGCCCTGACCTGGTTCCTGTTGGCGCCTGCCGCATTGATCTTTGCGGTGATTGTGGGGGCCAACAATGGTGTGATTGGCAGCCAGTCGATCATGATCTCGAATATGGAAAACAACAGCCGCTCGGCCAGTTTGCGCACCAATGTGTCCGAGACCTGTCAAGCGGCGATGATTGATCTTCACGGTCAAGCGGCATGGGATCAAGCGGTTGCCGAAACCGCCGAGATTGCCGCCTCGGGCGCAAGCACGTCAACCCGCGAGTTGACCCCAGAGGAAATGGATGCCGCGCGCATGGCCGCAGTGGCCAATGCGGCACCGATTGGATCAGGGGTGACGGCGATTTTCATTCTTTTTGCCCTGATCTTGACCACCGCGCGCGGTGTCGCCCCAAGCCATGACCCGCGTCCGCTTCTTATCGGTGGGATTGGTGTGGCTTTGGCCTTTGCGGTGGATATGCTCTATATCACCCCCGCGACCAGCCCGGGAACCGCGTGGATATATCTGGCCATCCCGTTTGTTATGGCCGTTTACGGCTGCCGCGAAGCGATGATCCGGATGTCGAAAAACGATCTGCTGCGCGTGGTCTTCCCGCCATTGGTGCTAATTGTGGCCGTGTTGGGGTCCATCCTTGGCGGCATTTCCAACCCGACCCCTGCGGCGGCATTGGGGGCGGCGGGCGCGATCATGTTGGCCGCGCATCGCAAGTTGAGCGAGGAGGACCGCAAATCCAAGATTGTGATTTGGGCCTCCTTTGCGCTGGTCATCCTGATCTTGGTGGGTGTGAACTTTGATTTGCGTGTCGGACGCGCCGTGGTGCCACTGGAGGATTGGGTGGCCTATATCGTGGCACAATTCGCCTATCATTTCGCCTTCGGCGGGTTGCTTTACAGCTGCTATGTTCTCTACCGCCGCAGCGTCTTGACCCCCGTGGTGCGCGAAACCGCCAAGGTGACCTCCATGGTCTTTACCATTCTGATCGGGTCGCAATTGTTGAACCTTGTGCTGATCTCTTTCGGGGGTGAGCATCACATCCAGCAATTCCTGCGGGCCTTTGACAATGAAATGGTCGTGTTCCTTTTGGTGATGCTGATCCTGTTTATCCTTGGGTTCGTGTTGGACTTCTTGGAAATCATTTACATCGTGATCCCGATTGTGGGGCCGGTGATCTATGGCGGGACGTTGGATCCCAAATGGGTGACCATCATGATTGCGGTCAATTTGCAGACCTCCTTCTTGACGCCGCCATTTGGCTTTGCGCTCTTCTACCTGCGCGGGGTGGCCCCTGCCAGCGTGACCACGCAGCACATCTATCGCGGCGTGATCCCCTTCGTTTTGATCCAGGTCCTGGGCTTGGGTATCTTGTGGCTCTTCCCGGGTATCGTGACCATCGTGCCAGACCTTCTGCCCAATAATTAAAGGCAGATGCGCGTCCAAACGCCGTTCCATAAAATGCGGCCCTCCATGGTTTGGGGGGCCGTTTTGCATTTGGGGATGAGAAGGTGGGAAAAGACGGGCGCGGGTTATTGCGTCTCGTGGCTTGGGCGCTTGCCCTGCGCCGCCATCAGATCGGGCAGCGAGATCTGCGCAACCTGCTGCGCAATGGGATCCACGGAAAGCGGATGGGTTTGGTTGGAATATTCGGACGGGTTGCCGATATCCTGCCAGGCGCCGTTGACATAGATTTCCAAAGCGGAAAATCGGGCCTTATAGGCCATCTTATCCGAGCCTGGCACCCAATAGCCCAAGTAAACATAAGGCAGCCCCGCCTCGCGGGCGAGGTCGATGTGGTCCAAGATCACATAGGTGCCGAGGGAGCGTTGATCCAGATCGGTGTCAAAGAAGGAATAGACAAGGCTGAGACCGTCATCAAGGATGTCGGTCAGGCAGACCGCGGCAAGGGTGCGGTTCTGGTCTGTTTCACGATATTCGACCACGCGCGACCGCACTGGGGTTTCTTCGATCATGGCGGCGAATTCAAACACATCCATATCGGCCATACCGCCATCGGCGTGGCGCGCATCCAGGTAGCTTCGGAACAATGCATATTGTTCCTCCGTTGCCCATGGGGCACGGGCTGTGCGGGTCAGATGCTTGTTGCGCTTGTTGGTGCGCTTTTGGGATTTTTGCGGAACGAAATCCGCCACCCTGATCCGTGCCGACAGGCACGCGGTGCAATCCGCGCAGGCGGGGCGATAGAGCACATTTTGCGAACGGCGGAAGCCTTGCTTGGACAGGCTATCATTCAATTCGCTGGCATGATCGCCTTGCAAGGCGGTAAACAGCTTGCGCTCCCGCCGATTTGGAAGATAAGGGCAGCTTTGAGGTGCGGTCACATAAAACTGCGGCGCGATGGGAAGCGTATGGCGCATGATACCTCAATTTGCGAACATCTTGCACGGTAGCCTGCCTCAACGAACATATTTCGGCAAGGGGCTTATACAACCTTACCGCGAAATTTCTGAGATCATTTGCCAGGGCAGGTACTGGGTCAGGTGCCGGATCAAGCAGGTCTATTTATCGCAACCGTTCCCAAGAACAGGTCGTGCAAGCCCTGTTTGCGTCCGCCAAAAACCATCATCAGGGCCGAGATGGTCTGCGGCAGCACGAAGGCCGAGGCAAGCATGAATAGAAATGTATGTAGCATCGCCTCGATGCTGGTCAGCCGCGCACCGGTCGCATTGCGCAATTCAATCGACATGATCCGCATACCCCATGTGGCGGAGTGCTGCGATATGGTGAGCCAGCGATAGACAAAGGACAGGGCGAGAAACAAAAGGGGCAAAAAAAACCATGCCAAGCCGAAACTCAACAATCCCGCAATCACCACCAAAAGGGCGATGACGACCACATCAATCAGCCATGCACCAAACCGCTTGATCGGCACATAGGTGTAAAATTCGGATTGCGAAACAGGATCGGGCAAGCTGTGCATCATGGCTCCAGATATAGGGGGTGGGCGTGGTTGAGAGAAGATCACCTGCCCCGCATCCGTGCAGTGTGCGGGGCAAGCGTTGCATTTTTGGATCACTCCGCCGAAGGGGCTGCGCCTTTCTTGTCGCGCTCGGCCATGAAGGCATCGAATTCGGTCTTGTCTTTGGCTTCGCGGAGCCGCTCAAGGAAGCCCTCAAAAGCGCGCTGCTCATCCTCAAGACGTTTCAGCGTGTCCTCCTTATAGGTGTCAAAGGCGCGGTTGCCCGTGCTTGCTTGCATCGGGCTGTGATGGGATTTCTTACAGGTTTTGAACATATTTTTGCTCCAGATCATATAAAACAGAAGCGCCAGACCAACGGGCCAGAACAGAATGAACCCAAAGACCATAGCGGCGATCCACGCCCCTTTGCCCTTGCGATCCAGAAAGGCTTCGGCCCGCGCGAACCACCCTTGACCGGTGGCAGAGGGCACCATCATTTGGCTTTGCATATGTGTTTCTCCTTTGCTGCGCAGCCGCGCTGTGATGTTAATGTTAATTACATTAACACATATGGGCAAGAAAAACCCCACCACAAGGGGGGAAAGAAAATGTTTTTGGAAATTAGGTGGTTTTTCTGCCCATTGCCGCCAGACGCGGCAGCATGGCAGAAAAATCTTTGCCGCGCCCATCTTCGTGTTCCACGAATTGGGCATAGAGGGCCTCGGCCAATGCGCCAAGCGGCGTGGCTGCATCAGCGGCGCTGGCGGCCTCTTGGGACAGGCGCAAATCTTTCAGCATCAATTCTGCGGCAAATCCTGGTTTATAGCCATGATCGGCGGGGCTTTGCGGCCCGACACCTGGGGCAGGGCAATAGGCATTGATCGACCAACTGGCCCCTGATGAGGTCGAGACAACATCGAACATCGCCTGTCGGTCCAGCCCCAGCTTATCGGCCAGCGCAAAGGCCTCGCAGGTGCCGATCATCGTGATACCAAGGATCATATTGTTGCAAATCTTGGCCGCTTGACCATTGCCCGCTGCGCCACAATGGACCGCCTTTTGCCCCATGATGTCGAACAGCGGCGCGGCGCGGGTGAAATCCCACGCATCACCGCCCACCATAGGTCAGCGTGCCCCGTGCCCGCCAACACCGCCCGAGACAGGCGCATCGAGAAATCCAACCCGCTTCGCGGTTGCGGCATTGGCAATGGCGCGTGCGGCTTCAACCTCGATGGTAGAGCAATCAATCAACAGCGCACCTTTTGGCAGTGTGGCCAACACCTCATCGGCCACGGCACGCGCAATCCCGCCGTGGGGCAGCATGGTGATCGCCACCTCCGCGCCTTGTGCCGCATCTGCGGCGGAAGCGGCGCAGGGAATTCTGTCTGGTGCGGCAACAGGGTCAAACCCTGTCACCTCATGCCCTGCTTTTTGCAGATTCAGCGCCATAGGTGCGCCCATATTGCCCAAGCCGATAAATGCGATCCGCATCACCTTGCCCCCCCTGTCATCAATCCAGTTTCAATGCCCGAGGTCCCAATGGCAAGAGCATTGCGGAAACCTGTGCAGGTGTCACATCGCAGGGATGGTCATGCATCCATTTGGGGTTGCGGTCCTTGTCGATGATCTGTGCGCGCACGCCTTCTAGGAAATCCGCCTTTTCCACCGCGCGCGCGGTGAAGCGATATTCCTGGTCCAGCGCGTTTTCAATCGTATCGCGCAGACGTGCGCGATGCACCAACTCCACTGTGCAGGCCATGGAAAGGGGCGATTTTTTGGCCATTTCCGCAAGGCACGCCTTGGTAAAGTCATTATCGGTAAACTCCAGCGCGTTGAGGATATCGCGCAGGGTTTCGCCGCCGAAATGATGGTCGATCTCCGCCTGGAGCGCCGCCAAAGGCGCATCGGGGCAGCGGTGGCGCGCGGCGCATTGATCCACCAATTCATAATCGGCACCCTCACAAAGGGCTGCGATCAAGGCGGGCCATTCAGCTTCGGGGATGTAATAATCCGCAAAGCCCGCGTAAATCGCATCCGCCCCGCTCATGCGTGTCGCCGTGACCCCCAAATATTCGCCAAGCCGTCCCTGTGCGCGGCTGAGGATCAAGGTGCCGCCCACATCAGGCACAAGGCCAATGCCGACCTCTGGCATGGCGATGATGCTGCTATCGCCCACAATGCGGTGGGAGGCGTGACAGCCAAGACCCACACCGCCGCCCATCGTATAGCCCTGCATGAAGCTGATGACGGGGCGGGGGAAATGAAACAGTTTTGCGTTCATGCGATATTCATCGGCCCAGTAGCGCGCGCCAATGTCCATGTCGCCCGCGCGGCCCGCCTCGTAAATTTCGGCAATATCGCCGCCCGCACAAAAGGCCCGCTCGCCCATTGCATCTAGGATCACAATCTCGACCGTTTTATCAATGGCCCATGCGTCAATTGTTGCGGCAATTTCGGCGCACATCGATTGCGACAGCGCATTGAGGGCCTGCGGACGGGTGAGCGTGATACGGCCCGCGAGGCCCTCTTTTCGGATATTCAGAAAATCTGCCTTGCTCATGGCCCTCTCCCTAGTGTCACAGCGAACCCCCGCGCAAGGTCTGCGCGGGGGCTTGTGCCGAGTTTGGTGATTTTCGCGGCAGGATCAATCCATGGCCTTGAAATTGAATGCAGCGCCCTCCTTGATCCCGCTTGGCCAACGCGCGGTTACGGTTTTGGTGCGGGTGTAGAAGCGGAAGGAATCTGGCCCGTGCTGGTTCAAATCGCCAAAGCCCGAGCGTTTCCAACCCCCAAAGGTGTGATAGGCCAAGGGAACGGGGATTGGCACATTGATCCCCACCATGCCGATATTCACGCGAGAGGCAAAATCGCGCGCGGCATCGCCATCGCGGGTGAAAATCGCGGTGCCGTTGCCATATTCATGGTCCATCGCAAGACCAAGCGCTTCCTCATAGGAGGCGGCGCGCACGGTTGACAAGACGGGTCCGAAAATCTCGGTCTTGTAGATGTCCATGTCAGGGGTCACGCGGTCAAAGAGATGCGCGCCAACAAAGAACCCGTCTTCATATCCTTGCAGGTTGAAATCGCGGCCATCCACGACCAGCTCCGCGCCCTGATCCACGCCCGTTTGCACAAGGCGGAGGATGTTTTCCTTGGCGGCCTTGGTCACGACAGGCCCGAAATCCACATCATGGCCTGCGGTATAGGGACCAACCTTCAGGGCCTCGATCCGAGGGACGAGTTTCTCGATCAACCGATCCGCGGTTTGTCACCCACGGGCATCCGCCACGGAAATCGCCATGCAGCGTTCGCCCGCCGCACCATAGCCCGCGCCGACCAAGGCATCGGCGGCCTGATCCATATCGGCATCGGGCATGATGATCATATGGTTCTTCGCCCCGCCAAAGCACTGGCAGCGTTTGCCTGTCTCGCCGCGCGGCTATATATATATTGCGCGATGGGGGTTGAGCCGATAAAGCCACAGCCTGAATGATCTCGCTGTCCAAGATCGCGTCAACAGCACCCTTGTCGCCATTGATCACTTGAACACGCCATCGGGCAGGCCCGCCTCTTTCAAAAGCGCGCCCAACATCATCGGGCAGGACGGGTCGCGCTCGGAGGGTTTGAGGATCATCGCATTGCCCGCCGCCAAGGCAGGACCCAATTTCCACAAAGGATCATGGCAGGGAAGTTAAACGGTGATCCCTGCCACCACGCCCAAGGGTTGGCGCATGGAATACATATCAATGCCCGGGCCAGCGGCATCGGTGAATCTGCCCTTCAGCAGATGCGGTGCGCCGATGCAAAATTCGATCACCCCTCCAACCCGCGCTGCACATCGCCCTTGGTATCGAAAGGTCTTGCCGTGTTCGCGGGCTGATGGCCTCGGCCAGCTTGTCCATATCGCGATTGAGAAGGCGTACCAATTCCATCATACACGCGCGGCGCTGCGGGATTGGCATGCCTATCGCCATCTGCGCCTCTGCGGCTGAAGCAATCGCGCGATCCATTTCTTCTTGCGAGGCCAGCGCGACCTGTGCCTGCACCTCGCCCGTGGCGGGGTTAAAAACATCCGCTGTGCGGCCTGATGTGCCCCCAATATGCGCGCCGTTGATCCAGTGACCGATCTGTTCCATGATCCCACCCTTTTGTTGAAAGCCAAAATTCTTACCCCGTTCTATACTTGCAATCCTGTCGGTAAAAGGGGCAGAAACTCAAATTGATCTTGCATTTTTGCAAAATGAGGTGGCGATGAACTGGGATGATGTGCGGGTTTTCCTTGCCGTGGCGCGGACCGAAAGCCTGACAGGGGCGGCCAAGCCCTTACGGCTGGACGCGGCCACAATCGGGCGGCGTATTGCGCGGCTTGAGGCAGGCTTCGGGGCCGAATTGTTTGTCAAATCGCCACAGGGCTATGTGTTGACCGATGCGGGCGCGGATCTTTTGCCCGGGGCCGAGGCAGCAGAAGCCGCGCTGTCCACCCCCATCACGCAGCGCGCGGGGCTGTCGGGCACAGTGCGGATCGGCGCGCCTGATGGCTGCGCCAATTACCTTTTGCCGCAGGTCTGCGCCGCAATCCGCGCTGATAATCCTGATCTCGATATCCAGATTCTGGCGCTGCCGCGCGTGGTGAACCTGTCCAAGCGCGAGGCGGATTTGGCGATTACCGTCAGCCCGCCTGATGCGGGGCGGCTTTTGGTGCAAAAGATCACCGATTACCACCTGCATCTGGCCATGCGGGCTGATCTTAGGCCGCCAGCCGATTTGGCGGCGGCACGGGATCACGCGGTTGTGGGGTATATTCCCGATATGATTTTTGACAAAGAACTGGATTACTTGGGTCTTTTGGGGCGCGGGCGGGTGCAAATGGCCTCCAATTCGGTAGCGGTGCAATTGCAGATGCTGCGCCAAGGTGGCATTGGCTTTGTGCATGATTTTGCGCTGCCCTTTGCGCCCGAATTGCGCATTGCTTTGAAGGATGAGATCAGCCTCACGCGCGCCTTTTATCTGGTGCGCCACGCGCAAGATAGGCGCTCGGATCGCTTGGCGCGGTTGATGGAGGCGCTTTGCACAGGTCTGCGCGCCGAGGTTGCGCGGCTTGAGGGCGAGGCTGCGAAACGCTGCTTTTAGCTTGCGTTTCGCGGCGCAATAATGTTGCGTGACCCCGTAATTGCGGCGACATATGCCATGAATTGGAGACTTGCAGATGCGCACAGGCCTTTATCCCGGAACCTTTGATCCGATTACCCTTGGCCATGTGGATATCATCCGCCGGGCGGCCACTTTGGTGGATCGTTTGGTGATCGGTGTTGCGATCAACCGTGACAAAGGCCCTTTGTTTACCCTTGAGGAGCGCGTGGCCATGGTTGAGGCGGAGACCGCACAACTGTCACGCAGCACAGGCATCGAGATTGTCGCGCATCCGTTTGAAAATCTGCTGATTGATTGCGCGCGCGAGGTGGGTGCGGGGATTATCATTCGCGGCCTGCGCGCCGTTGCGGATTTTGAATACGAGTTTCAAATGGTCGGTATGAACCGCAAATTGGATGACGAGATCAGCACCGTCTTTTTGATGGCCGAGGCGGAGCATCAGGCGATTGCCTCGAAACTGGTCAAGGAAATCGCGCGCCTAGGCGGGGATGTCAGCCATTTCGTGCCGCCCGCCGTGCATCAAGCGCTAGACGCGAAATTCTCATCCTGATAGGTCAATGCCAACGTCAGATATCCGCAAAAGGAATAAAGGCATGGCCGAGATCAAAGACCCCGAGAACACCATCTTGATGGAGCTGAAAGACGGCACCGTTGCCATCGAATTGCTGCCCGATATTGCGCCCGCTCATTGCGCGCGCATGAAGGAATTGGCCCGCGAAGGGGCCTATGATGGCGTGGTGTTTCACCGTGTGATTGACGGGTTCATGGCGCAAACAGGCGATGTGGAACATGGCAATGCCGATAAAGGGGCCAATATCCGCATGGCAGGCACGGGTGGGTCGGACAAGCCTGATTTGCCGGCTGAATTTTCTGGCATCCCACATGATCGCGGCACGCTGGGTGCGGCGCGCTCCTCCAACCCGAATTCGGCCAACAGCCAGTTCTTTATCAATTTCAGTGATAACCACTTCCTCAATCGTCAATATACCGTCTATGGCCGTGTGATTGCGGGGATGGAGCATATTGACGCGATTACCCGCGGCGAGCCGCCTGCGAACCCCGATAAGATGATCAGCGTGAAAGTGGCCGCAGATGCGTAAACTTGGCGCGGCTCTGGCCCTGATTTTGGCAAGCCCTGCCTTTGGGGCGGGCCTTGAGATCGATGTCGCGGGTGAGGCGAATGGCACGATCGTGATTGATTTGTTCGAGGATGTGGCCCCCGAACACGCCGCTCGGATGCTGCAATTGGCCGAGGAAGGCACCTATGATGGCGTGGTGTTTCATCGTGTGATTGACGGTTTCATGGCGCAAACGGGTGATGTGGAACATGGCCGTATCGGGCAAGATATGCGCTTTGCGGGGCGGGGCGGATCGCAATATCCAAACCTGCCTGCTGAATTTTCCGATATCAGCTTTGAGCGGGGCGTGGTTGGAATGGCCCGTGCCGCAGATCCTGACAGCGCCAATTCGCAATTCTTCATCATGTTTGCCCCCGTGCCGCAGCTGAACGGGGATTACACCGTTGTGGGAAAGGTTACAGCGGGGATGGAGATTGTCGACCAGATCAAGCGTGGCACAGGCCCCAATGGGGCGGTGATTGGCGCACCTGATCACATGGCCGCTGTGCGCGCCATCCGCGATTAAACACCAACAAACAAGCCCGCCGCCCTGAGGCGGGCCTGTGTGAAAGACCCGCCCCATGGCCCGCCCCTCGCTTTTGCAGCTGTCCGATATTTCGCTGACCTTTGGCGGTGATCCCATTTTTGATGGGTTGGATTTGGTTGTGCATCAGGGGGATCGCGTGGCGCTTGTGGGGCGCAACGGATCGGGCAAATCGACATTGATGAAGGTCATGGCGGGTTTGACCGAACCTGACACAGGCAGCATCACCAGCCCGCAGGGCACCTCGGTCGGCTATATGGAGCAGGAGCCTGATTTCGCGGGCTTTGCCACATTGGGCGATTTCGCCACCGCCTCCCTTGGTCCGAGCGAGGCGTGGCGGGTCGAGGCCTTGGCCGATGGTCTGAAACTGCGGCTTGAGGCGGACCCCGCGCAGGCCTCAGGGGGCGAGCGGCCGCGCGCGGCCCTAGCGCGGCTATTGGCCGAAGAGCCTGATATCATGCTTTTGGACGAACCCACCAATCACCTCGATATCGCGGCCATCGCATGGCTTGAGGCGCGATTGTCGGAAACCCGCACGGCCTTTGTGGTCATCTCGCATGACCGTGCCTTTCTCAACGCCCTGACCCGTGCCACCTTATGGGTGGATCGCGGGCAGGTGCGCCGCAATGAACAGGGCTTCGCCAGCTTCGAGGCATGGCGCGACAAGGTTTGGGACGAAGAAGACACGGCGCGGCACAAATTGGATCGCAAGATCAAATCGGAGGCCCGGTGGGCCGTGGAAGGGATCAGCGCGCGGCGCAAGCGCAATCAGGGACGCGTGCGTGCCTTGGCCGATTTGCGCGCAGAACGCGGCGCGATGATCCGCCGCCAGTCCGCCGCCGCCATGGTGTTGGAGGAGGGGCCGCAATCGGGCCGCAAGGTGATCGAGGCCAAGGGGATTTCAAAATCTTTTGACGGCCAGACGATCCTTGCGCCGTTTGATCTGCGCATTTTGCGCGGCGATCGGGTGGGGTTTGTCGGGCCAAATGGCGCGGGCAAAACCACGCTGTTGAATATGCTGACGGGTCAGCTTGCCCCAGATACGGGGCAGGTCACCTTGGGCAAGGGGCTTGAGATGGCGGTATTTGATCAAAACCGCGCGCAACTCAACCCCGATGCCAGCCTCTGGGACAGCCTGACCTTGGATCGGGATATTGCGGTGAACGGGTCGTCCGATCAGGTCATGGTGCGTGGCAGCCCCCGCCATGTGATGGGCTATCTCAAGGACTTCCTCTTTGACGAGGCGCAGGCCCGCGCGCCTGTGCGCTCCCTGTCAGGGGGGGAACGGGCGCGGTTGATGCTGGCCAAGATCATGGCGCGCGAAAGCAATCTTTTGATCTTGGACGAGCCGACCAATGATCTGGATGTCGAGACATTGGATTTGCTGCAAGACCTGTTGGGTGATTACGCGGGCACGGTTTTGCTGGTCAGCCATGATCGCGATTTTCTGGATCGCGTGGCCACAAGCACCGTGGTGCTGGAGGGGCAGGGCCGTGCGCAGGCCTATGCGGGCGGATGGAGCGATGCGTTGGCACAAGGCGCGCGCCTTTCCACGGATGACGCGGCCACCGCACTGACACCGCCGTCCTTGGGTGCGGGGGGAGGCAAACCCGAAGCCCCGCTCAAATCCGCCACACCCAAATCGCCAACAGGTCTCAATTTCACCGAAACCCACCGCCTGAAAGAACTGCCCGCCGTGATCGCACGGCTTGAGGCGGAAATGGGCAAGCTGTCTGAATTGCTGTCTGACCCTGATCTTTACACCCGCGAACCCGTCAAATTCGCCAAAGCGACCGAGGCCTTGGCCGAACGTCAGGCCAAACTTGCGGCCGCCGAAGAAGAATGGCTGTTGTTGAGGAGAAGGCACAAGGGGCGTGGGAACGCTTTCAATCTGGTGCCGCAACTGTGCAGGGTTAAACATCCAACTCCTCAACAAAGCGCGTTGTCTTGATATATTGAAACCGCAATTCGGGCTTTTTGCCCATCAGGCGGTCCACCAGATCGCCCGTTTCGCCAGGTGTGGCCTCATCGAGGCTCACACGGATCAGCTTACGCGAGGCGGGGTCCATCAGGTCTCTTTGAGGTCTTTGGTATCCATCTCGCCCAGACCCTTGAAGCGGCCTTCACATCAAATCTTACTACGTCCACTAAGGCTGGGCAAGTGCCATCCATGACTCTTTCCGGGCCTCATCAAGCGCAGGACGCGTTGCGCCTTGCGTCAGCGGAAACAGGGGCGGGCAGGCGAGGTAAAGATGGCCCTGATCAATCATGGGCCGCATCTGGGCGGAAGAAAACGTCATCAACAAGGCGGCGATATGTGCGCCGCGACTATCGGCATCGGTCATGATGATGACCTTGTCATAGCGCAGGTCTTCGACATTGAATTTCGTGCCTTATCGATACGCTAAGCGCCTGACACAGATCGCTGATTTCTCTTGGTTTTGTCCCATCTGAGGAGGCCGCGCCAAGCACGTTCAAAATCTTTGCGCAGCGGCAGTAGGTTTGGGTCTTGGCGGTCGCGCGCCATTTGCGGAGCCGCCCGCGCTGTCGCCTTTCACGATGAACAATTTGTTCTTCAGTGGTTGCGGCGGAACAATCCACCACCCTCTCTCGCAGGCGCAGACGCTGGTTGCAGATTTGCGCTGCGTTTCCTTTTCCTGTCTGCGGCGCATCTGGCTCTTCGGCGCGCAGCACCAGAAAATCAAGGATGGCCTCGCGGGATTTGGTATCAGCGGCCAACCAATTGTCAGCGGTCGCACCGCCCCTTCGACCATACGCGCGGCCCCGGTGGTGGCGGAGGTGGTCTCTTGGTCTGGCCCATAAATTCAGGCTCCGCGATAAAGAAGAGACCAGCGCACATCCTCCTGCGGTGAGATCTCGCGCGTGATATTGGCCGCTTTGCGGTTGCCCGCCAATTCTACAGGCGCGTATACCCTTGAGGATGGCGGCCTAAAAGCCTGCTCTCATGCGTGCCGCCCTCAGGCGTTGGGACGGTGTTGCAATAGGATTGGAGCGAACCTATCAGTGCAGGTGTCCAGTTGATCGCCCATTCCACCAAACCCGCTGCGCCGAAGTGCCTGAAATTCGACTTTGCCTGCAAACGGCGCTTGGGCATAGGTCGCAGCGGGTGCCCAACACCTCGCCCAGATAATCGGACAAGCCGCCTGGGAAAATGGAACGTGGCCTCCTGCGGGGTTTCGCCATCATCAATGGCGGATTTCAGCGGATTTCTACGCCTGAAAACAGATAGGCTTTGGAGCGCACCATTTTGAACAGGCGGGCGGGCTTGAAGCGGTGGTTTCCGGGAAAATCTGCTCATCGGCGTGAAAGTTGACCTGTGTGCCGCGCCGATTGGGGGTCGCGCCCAGATTTTGCAACTTCCTTTGCGGCAGCCCGCGCGAGAATTCTTTGTGCATAAAGCGTGCGATTGCGCGCTACACTTCGACCCGCAATGATCGAGAGCGCATTGACAACCGATGCGCCCACCCCGTGCAAACCGCCCGAGGTCTGATAAGCCTTGCCCGAGAATTTGCCGCCCGCGTGAAGCGTGCATAAAATCACCTCCAACGCGGATTTTTCGGGGAATTTTGGATGCGGATCAATCGGCATCCCGCGCCCATTGTCGCGGATGGTGACGGTATGATCGGCGGCCAACTCCACCTCGATCCGATTGGCATGGCCCGCCACGGCCTCATCCATGGAGTTGTCGAGGATTTCGGCCACCAAATGATGCAGCGCGCGCTCATCAGTGCCGCCAATATACATACCCGGCCGTTTGCGGACGGGCTCCAACCCCTCCAACACCTCAATAGATGAGGCATCATAGGCCTGTTCCGAGGCCGATTGGCCCAAAAGATCATCCGCCATTGTGCTGCTCAATCACTTGTTCTGTGCATATTTGCTTATCAATTCTCCCCATATTGGCAGCTTTGCGGCGTAGCGAAAAGGTAAAAACGGCGCAAAGGTCGCATTGGGCCACCCCTCAAAGGAGGTTGTGCGAAGCGTTTCGGAATTTGCGCCAGATCAAATACGGGCGCGCGTCAATTTGTTACTTGGAAAATACTGCGCCGACAGACTATCTCAGGCGCAACGCAAACCGTTTAAGGGCGAAAGCCCCCTTTGCGCCAGAGTTAAGGAGATGAGTGTGGATTACAACAACGCCCTGGATCACGCCCTGAATTCACTTCACCAAGAGGGGCGCTATCGCACGTTCATTGATATTGAACGCCGCAAGGGCCAATTTCCCCACGCCACTTGGACCCGCCCCGATGGCAGCCAAACCCAGATCGCCGTTTGGTGTGGCAATGATTATCTGGGCATGGGGCAGCACCCCGCGGTTTTGGGCGCGATGCATGAGGCGCTGGACGCCACGGGTGCAGGTTCGGGCGGCACGCGCAACATATCTGGCACGACCGTCTATCACAAACGCCTTGAGGCGGAATTGGCCGATTTGCATGGCAAGGAAGCTGCGCTGGTGTTCACTTCGGCCTATATCGCCAATGACGCCACGCTTTCGACCCTGCCGCGTCTGTTTCCTGGGTTGATCATCTATTCTGACGAATTGAACCACGCCTCCATGATCGAGGGCATTCGCCGCAATGGCGGGGCAAAGCGCGTGTTCAAACATAATGATCTCGAAGACTTGCGCGCGAAACTGGCGGCAGATGACCCCAAAGCGCCAAAATTGATCGCCTTTGAATCCGTGTATTCCATGGACGGGGATTTTGGCCCGATCGCGGGGATCGTGGCATTGGCCCAGGAATTTGGTGCGCTCACCTATTTGGACGAGGTCCACGCGGTGGGGATGTATGGCCCGCGCGGTGGGGGTGTCGCCGAAAAGCTGGGCCTGTCGGTTCAGATCGACATCATCAATGGCACGTTGGGTAAGGCCTATGGCGTGATGGGGGGCTATATTGCCGCCTCCGCCAAGATGTGTGACGCGGTGCGCTCCTATGCGCCGGGTTTCATTTTCACAACATCTTTGCCCCCTGTTGTGGCTGCGGGGGCTGCGGCTTCGGTCAAGCATCTGAAAACGGATCAAGCCCTGCGCGACCTGCATCAGGAGCGTGCGGCGGTGCTGAAACTGCGCCTCAAGGGCATGGGGCTGCCGATCATTGACCACGGCAGCCATATTGTGCCCGTGATTGTGGGCGATCCGGTGCATACCAAGAAAATTTCGGATATGCTGTTGCAGGATCACGGAATTTACGTCCAGCCGATCAATTTCCCCACCGTGCCACGCGGCACGGAGCGGTTGCGTTTCACCCCAAGCCCCGTGCATGATCCAAAAATGATGGACGCACTGGTGCACGCCATGGACCATCTCTGGAGCCACTGTGCGCTGAATCGTGCCGAGCTGGCGGGATAACGCACAATAAGTTTATCACCAAGCTTTGCTTATGCTATGGTGCATTGGGGATAGCAGCCCTGATGCGAATCAGTGCTGTGACAAATAGGCAACGCGAAAGCAGTTTTGGCCAAAAACTGCGTTCAATACCAAACGGGCAGGGCGCCAAATGGGGCAAGGTGAAACGGGCATGATGGGGGCATCAACCGAAGAATTACAGGGCGAGATGCTCGCAGATGTGCCTTTGGGCGATCTGATGCGCGGTGAACGCGCCACGATGGGGAAATCGCTTCAGGATGTAGAGGCGGATTTGCGCATTCGCGCCGCCTATATTGCCGCGATTGAAAATGCGGATCTCAGCGCATTTACCTCGCAAGGTTTCATCGCGGGCTATGTGCGCTCCTATGCGCGCTATCTGGGCCTTGATCCAGAATGGGTGTTCACGCGTTTCTGCGAAGAAACAGGATTTTCAGGTGCCACAGGTTTTGGTGCGGGAAGCCGCAGCGCGCGCAGCGTTCAAAAGATGCGGCAATCGATCAAAACGCCAAATCGGGCCATGAAAAAGTCAATGGGCTCCGTGCAGGATGACCCCCGCTTCTCATCTCGAAAAATTCTATTTGATGCGGAAGACGGGTTTTTTCCACGGCTGGAGGCGGGCGCGCTTGGCTCGCTTTTTGTGCTATCCGTGCTGCTGCTCGGTGTTGGCTATGGCGCTTGGGTCTTACTCAATGATTTCCAACGCGTGCAATTCGCCCCTGTCACGGACACCCCCGTGGCCCTCACCGCGATGGACCCATTGCCCGTGCCGCAAAGCGGGCAAACGCAGATTGCCGATGCACGGCTTGCACTTCCCCAAGAGGAGACAGGACCAAACAGCGCGGCGATGGAGCGGCTTTACCGTCCAACCGTGCTAGAGGCCCCCATGCTGGTGCCGCGTGACCGCGCGATTGGTATGTTGAATCCGTCTACAACGGGGGCTTTCGCGCGCAGCGAAACAGCATCCCTGCGTCCCGATGAGATTTCGCGCGCCCTCGCTTCGGTATCGGATGAAGCGACAGCCGCGCCCGTCACGCAACAACCGCGTGACGAGGTGGTCCTTTTTGCCGTGCGGCCGTCTTGGATCAGGGTGACCACAGGCGATGGGACGGTGCTGTTTGAAGGCACGCTCAATTCAGGTGACAGTTATACGGTGCCGCAGATGGATACGTTGCCCTATTTGCGGGCAGGTAATTCTGGGGCGCTGTATTTTGCGATGAATTCCGTCACCTTCGGCCCGGCAGGCGAGGGGACAAGTGTCGTCAAGGACGTGCCGATTTCCGCCGATGAAATCGAGACGCGCTATGCGATTGCCAATGCCACCGCAGATCCGCAATTGCCCGAAGTGGCGCAACTGGTCCTAGAGCGTTTGGCACAAGGCGAGTAAACCTGCGCCCAGTAAACCTGCGCCCAGTAAACCTGCGCCCAGTAAACCTGCGCATTGTGCATTTTCGCGCGAGGGCTTATCCTTTGCGCGCAACGCATTCGTGATCCGACAAGGTAAAGGTCCCGCCCGTCATGTCCCACAACCCGATCCGCCCCTGGCGCACATTGACCGCCGCAAAAGCCGCCAGATTCATGTGGGCTCTGTGCCGGTTAGCGATGCACCGATTTCGGTGCAACCATGACCAATACGCTCACCACCGATATCAAGGCGACCATCGCGCAGGTGCAGGCCTGTGCCGAGGCGGGGGCCGATATCGTGCGTGTGTCTGTGCCGGATGATGCCAGCGCACAGGCGCTGCGGGAGATCGTGCGCGAAAGCCCTGTGCCAATCGTGGCGGGATATTCATTTCCACTACAAACGTGGATTGAGGCGGTTGGGAGGCGGGCGCGGCCTGTTCGCGCATCAATCCCGGCAATATCGGCGATGCCACCCGCGTGCGCGCGAGGTGATCAAGGCCGCGCGGGATCATAATTGCTCGATCCGTATTGGCGTGAATGCAGGCTCGCTTGAGCGGGATTTGCTTGAGAAATACGGGGAACCATGCCCCGAAGCGATGATTGAATCGGGTCTCGATCACATTCGCATTTTGCAGGACAATGATTTCCACGAGTTCAAAATCTCGGTCAAAGCATCTGATGTGTTTTTGGCCGCGGCCGCCTATCAAGGTTTGGCGGAGGCGACAGATGCCCCCATTCACTTGGGCATCACCGAGGCGGGTGGTCTGATGTCTGGCACGATCAAATCGGCCATCGGTTTGGGCAGTCTTCTGTGGATGGGCATTGGCGACACGATCCGCGTCAGCCTTTCGGCTGATCCCGTGCAGGAAGTGAAAGTGGGCTATGAAATCCTCAAATCCTTGGGGTTGCGTCACCGTGGCGTGAATATCATTTCCTGCCCGTCCTGCGCGCGTCAGGGCTTTGACGTGATCAAAACGGTTGAGGCATTGGAGCAGCGTCTGGAGCATATCAAAACCCCGATGAGCCTTTCGATCATCGGCTGTGTGGTCAACGGGCCGGGTGAGGCGTTGATGACCGATGTGGGCTTCACGGGTGGCGGCGCGGGATCGGGCATGGTCTATCTTGCGGGCAAGCAAAGCCACAAGATGAGCAATGAGCAGATGATCGACCATATTGTGGAACAGGTCGAGAAAAAGGCCGCCGAGATTGACGCGGCCGAAAAATCCCAAGCGGCGGAATGATCCTTTAAGGGATCAGGCGCGCCACATAAGGCGGCAAGGCAAATGCCCCACGATGCACCTCGGGTGTATAATAATCGGTGCTGATGCCTGCCGCTGTGAACCGCGCCTCTAGGGTGGCAATGTCAACGTGCCGCGCGTCACTGTCGCTGCCCCAGCCAAAGGCCATTGGCCCGCCCGCATAAGTGGGGATACTGGCCAGATAGCAGCTGTAATCAGAAAACAGCGCGCTAAAGGCCCGCATTGTGCCTGTCAGCTCATCCCCTTGCAGGAACGGCACCCCGTTTTGTGTCACCAAAATCCCGCCCTTGGCCAAACGCGCCTTGGCATGGCCATAGAAATGATCGGTGAAAAGAACCTCGCCCGGGCCAACGGGATCGGTGCTGTCGATGATGATGATGTCATAGAGATCCGCGTTTTGTTTCATGAACACGGCACCATCATTGATCACCAGATCAAGACGGGGGTCGTCAAAGGCCCCATCCGAAATCGCGGCCAGATATTTTTTGGAAAAATCCACCACGCCCGCGTCAATCTCGACCATGGTGACCTGTTCGATGCTGTCATGTTTCAGCACCTCGCGGGCCATGCCGCCATCGCCGCCGCCCACGATCAGCACGCGCTTGGCCGCACCATGGGCCAAAATCGGCACATGGGTCAGCATCTCGTGATAGATGAAATTATCGGCCTCTGTCACCTGCACCACGCCATCCAGCGTCAGGATGCGCCCGAAGGTCGGGTTTTCAAACACGCGCAGGCGTTGGTGCGCGGTTTCACTGTCGTAATGCATCTGCGCCACGCGCAAGGCTTGCCCGTGATCTTGGTGCAGACGCTCCACGCTCCAATCGCGCATCGTTTCAGGATCGCTCATTGGCGGCCTCCTTCGGGGGTGGGGGTGGGGGTCAAGGTGGGGGCAGGGTTCACCCGCCCCTTTCCTCGCGGTTACAAGTGAGTGGCAATCGCCTCGGTCACCAGACCTTCGCCGCGCAGCAATTCCTTGACGCGCACATCTTGCGCCAAAAAGCCGCTTTGAGCACATCCACCGCGCGCCACGGATCGGCATCGCCGCACATGAATACGTCAAATGCGCCATAGCCAATCTCGGGCCATGTATGCACCGAGATATGGCTTTCCGCCAAAACCGCCATTATCTGACACGCCCTGTGGGCTGAATTTATGGGTGTGAATATGCAACAAAGTGGCCCCACATTCGCGCACGCAATCGCGAAATGCGGTTTGGATCCGTGCCTCATCATCAAGGCCGTGGCCATCGACAACTTCGAGGATCAGATGCGTGCCCGCGAAAACGCGGCCATCGCGGCGAATGAAGTGGTCATCGCGTGTGTCATCGAACACGCTACGGTCAGCCGAAAGGCTGTGAGTGTCTTCCGCATGGGCGCCTGTCTCCAGACCAGTCCCCAGTTGGAAGAGGTCGGCGCTAGACATAGCACGCCCCCTTCTTACCAGCAGATTGATGTGGTGGGTCCTTAGCGCCCCCCCGCTGTTGGCAGCGAGGTTGGGATCGGCACCCGATGAGTAGTGAGGGGGCACCTAGAGCCTCGCCGTTCCTATTTCAAGGAAAATTTTGAAATTTCTTCCAATTCTTTGCCTGCCTATCCAAAAATCATCCGTCCTGCGGCGATCTGCGGCGCGCTTTCTTTCTTCTTCTGGCTTGATTTATGTTCCGCTGGGGGCCAAGCACAGGCCCATAACAAGGAATACACCGATGCAATCACAGAGTGTTACGCCCTCTTGGCGCGCCAATCGTCTGGAATTCATTCCCATCAGCCTTTTTGCGGTCTTGATGGGTGTGTTTCAATTGGGCCTGACGGCGGATACGGCAGCGCGCATTTGGCCCTTCTTGGCAGTGATGGGGGATCTTGTGTTCGGGCTTGGTCTGGGCATTTTCGTGATGGTGGGTGCGATTTATCTGGCGAAAATCATCCGTCATCCTGCCGCCGTTCGGGCCGAATGGAATCATCCCGTGAAAATCGCCTTTTTCGCAACCGCCACGATTGCGCTCCTGCTGTGTGCGACCGCGCTTTTGACCCGCGCGCCGCAAGTGGCCTTGGTGCTTTGGCTGATTGCGATGTTGGGGCAGGGGGCATTGACGCTTGCCGTGATTACCTCCTGGATTTCGCATCGCGCCTTTGAGATGGGGCATCTGACCCCCGCTTGGTTCATCCCTGCGGTGGGCAATGTGATCGTGCCCTTGGGGGGGACGGTACTGGGCTATCAGGAAATCAGCTGGCTGTTCTTTTCGGGTGGCATGGTGTTTTGGCTGGTTCTATTGGTTTTGGTGATGAACCGTTTGATGTTTCACGATCCGATCCCCGCGCGGCTTTTGCCCACGCTGGTGATCTTGATTGCGCCACCTGCCGTGGGGTTTGTGGCCTATGTCAAGCTGACGGGGGGCATCGACCCGTTTGCGCGGATATTGCTCTATAGCGCCTATGTATTTGCGGGTTTGGTCGTGTTGCAGGTGCCAAAATTATTGCGCCTGCCTTTTGTGTTGAGTTTCTGGGCATTGAGTTTCCCCGTAGGGGCTTTGGCGGTCGCCTCGATGACTTATGGCCAGATCAACGCAACAGCAGCGCATCAGATGATCGGGGCTGGGGTTTTCGTCCTTCTCACCCTGCTTGTCTTGGGGCTATTGCAGCGCAGCCTGCGCGCGGCCTTGCGCGGCGAAATTGGCCAACCTGATTGATCCGCCGCCACCGTCCTAAAGGGTAAAGGCCGCCTCCTGCGCCCCCGACAGGCGCAGCAGCGTCACAGGGGCGATGCCAAATATATGGCGCGGTGTGCCTGCGGCGGCATAGATGTGATCGAACGCCAAGAGGCGCGGATCAAACCATGCGCGCAAAGGGGTGAGATGGCCAATGGGCGACACCCCCCCGATGGCAAAGCCCGTGACGGTGCGAATCGTCTCCGCATCCGCGCGGGCCAAGGTGCCTTGCGTCAGGGCTTCGGCGCGCTTGGGGTCCACCTGATTGCCGCCTGCGGTGATGAACAGCACCAATTCCCCCGTTTCGACCCTGCGAAAAATGATGGATTTGGCGATTTGATCGATTTGGCAGGCCGCCGCGCGCGCGGCATCTTCGGCGGTGCGGGTGCCCTCGGACATTTCCAAAATCGTCACATCCAGCCCCGCATCCGCAAGGGCGGCGGTCACGCGGGCAAGGCTTTTGCTCATCTTCAATCCCTTCTATGATCTTTGTAATGATCTGCGCAAAAAAGGACGCGATTGACAAGATGCCCGCCGCACCATTGCCCTTTGCCGCAAGGCTGACCCGCGCACCGATCCCGTTCGAGCAGGATTTGGCCGCGTGCCTTTTGGCCGAATTGCCACAATTGGCGGATCAACCGCCCGAAATGCGTGCGCTGCTTTTGGGTGTGGTGGGATGCGCCCCCTATCTGGCGGGGTTGATCAAGCGCGAGGCGGATTGGCTGCAAGGGGCGCTGTGCGACAGCCCCGAGGCGGGTATGGCCGCACTCCTGACCGATGCCGCAACCCTGAATTACAGTGATCTCGATGCGGGATTGCGCCGCCTGAAACGCCGCGCGGCGATCCTCGCCGCTTTGGCCGATTGTGGCGGGGTGTGGGATGTTCTGACCCTGACCGCGCATTGGACCCGCTTTGCCGATGCCTGTGTGCAATCGGCCCTGCGGGTTCATGTGGGTGCGGAGGCGCGGCGCGGTCGCATTCCCGGCCAAACCGAGGAAGACGCCCTGCGCGATGGCGCGGGCATGGTTGCGCTGGCCATGGGAAAAATGGGCGCGTTCGAATTGAATTATTCCTCCGATATCGACCTGATTTGCCTGTTTGACGAAACGCGGTTTGACGCGGGCGATGAGATGGAGGCGCGCACAGGCTTCGTGCGGGCCACGCGGCGCTTGACCGCCAGTTTGGCGGAGATCAGCGCCGATGGCTATGTGTTTCGCACGGATTTGCGGCTGCGGCCTGATGCCTCGGTCACGCCTGTCTGTATCTCGATGGCGGCGGCCGAACGTTATTACGAGGCCGAAGGGCGCAATTGGGAACGCGCGGCCTATATCAAGGCGCGCGCCGCTGCGGGCGATATTGCGGCAGGAGAGCGGTTTTTGAAAACCCTGATCCCTTTTGTGTGGCGCAAGCATTTGGATTTTGCCGCGATCCGTGACACCCAAGATATGCGCCAACGCATCCGCGACCATAAGGGGCTGCATGGGATCACCCTTGAGGGGCACAATATGAAATTGGGCGCGGGCGGTATCCGTGAGATCGAATTCTTCGCGCAGACCCGTCAATTGGTTGCGGGCGGGCGTGATCCTGATTTGCGGGTGCGGCGCACGGTCGATGGCTTGGCGGCGCTTGCGCTGAAGAATTGGATCACCTCCGACACCGCAGACAGCCTCAGGGCCCATTATCTGGAGCATCGTGAGATCGAGCATCGCCTCCAGATGATGAATGATGCGCAGACCCACAGCCTGCCCAAATCGCCCGAAGGGTTTGCACGGCTTGCGGCCTTTATGGGGATG
>JAGYKZ010000119.1 GCA_018401385.1 Roseicyclus sp. | reverse complement strand
CCAATACCGCCGCCAAGGCAACAGAACGCAAAGACCTGCGATAGGTCTGGCGGCCTGTGCTGATCCGATCTTGTGCCATGCCCAATGTCCTCACCCTAGCGCCAGCTTGCCCTTGCCCCGCATCTGGGGCTTAATCGGCCGTGGCATCTTTCGCCATTTGGGCTTAACTTAGAGCGGCCATCAGAGCAAGCATTGCCAACGCGCAATCCGCATTTTCAGCGGCACGGGGGGACATACCATGCCACAATCGAGTACCAGAGAGGACCTCTTGGCCTTGGCCGAATTGCGCCGTGCGGGCGGCAAAGCCTTTGCGCTGACCCCTGACCCCGCGCGTTTGCGCGAGATTGCCGAAGATTTGGGTCTGCGCCAGCTGCGAAAATTGCGATTCACGGGCCACATTAGTCCCCAAGGCACAAGCGATTGGCGCCTCGAAGGGCAGCTTGGCGCAACCGTGACACAGGCCTGTAGCGTCAGTTTGGATGATGTGGTTACACGGATCGACACCAATGTGGTGCGCCGATATCTGGCTGATCTGCCAGAGCTGACCACAGAAGAGGCGGAGATGCCCGAAGATGACAGCATCGAGCCTTTGCCCGCGAAAATTGATCTGTTCGCGGTGATGTTGGAGGCATTGGCCCTCGCCCTGCCCGATTATCCCCGCAGCGCGCAGTCCTTGCGCGCCGAAGAAGTCATGGGCAGCACGGAGGGTGGCACAGAAGATGGCGAACACCCGCGCGTCTACAGCGCCGATCCGCCAAACACCGCCCCGTTTGACGCCCCTCCCACGCCCAAAACCACCACGCCCTTGGCCGCCTTGCAAGGTTTGCGCGACAAGCTTGCTCAAGGAGATGATGGGGCAGAAGGCGGAACAGCCAACCCCGATCAGGATAAAGGGCAGGCCAAACCTAATCCCCCGGACAAAAAATAGGGCCAATGCGGGATTTATAGCGGCGAACCGCGCGCGGGCGGATTAGGGCTTGCATAGGGGCAGAATCTTTGTATGTTCCCGGCCTCATTCGCCAATTGGATTTTTGCCCAATTTTGCGCGCGTTTTTCGGGGCACTTGTTCCAATGGCTGCGCATCACAGGTTGCCCTTTGGCGAAAAAAATGTGACAGAGATTTGAAACGTGACAATGGGGTGCAACTGTTTGGTCAATGCTGGCCACCCAGCCCCTGATAAAACCGAGGTTGAGACATGGCTGTCCCCCAGAACCGAGTGACCCGCTCGCGCCGCAACCAACGCCGTTCGCATGACGCGTTGACCGCTGGCAACCCAAATGAATGCCCCAGCTGTGGTGAGCTGAAGCGCCCACACCACATCTGCCCATCTTGTGGCACTTACAATGACCGTGAGGTTATTGCACAGGCTGACGAGATTGATCTCGATGATGACGCGGCCTAAGGGCCGCGCCAATCTTCCGGGGCAAACGGATTAAAAGTCATGGCAGACTCACCCGTTCTGACTGGCGCGCTGACCGAGCGCGAAGTTGCAGGGACGGTGCTTTCAATTGATGCGATGGGGGGGGATCTTGGCCCCGCTGCTGTCGTGTCTGGCATGGCAAAAGCCGCGCGCAAGAACCCTGATCTGCGGTTCATCGTGCATGGCGATGAAAAACCCCTCACCAAACTGATCGCAAAGCGCAAGGGCCTGACGGATCGCTGCGACATTCGTCACTGCGCGGATGTGGTGACGATGGATGCAAAGCCCTCCTATGTGGTGCGCCATGCAAAGGGCAGCTCCATGTGGGGCGCTGTGCAATCGGTCGAACAGGGCGAGGCGCGCGCCGCCGTATCTTGCGGCAACACGGGCGCATTGATGGCGCTCCTGATGCCAGGCTTGCGCAAAATCCCAGGTGTGAACCGGCCCGCCATTGCGGTGCTCTGGCCCTCGCGCAACCCATCAGGTTTCAATGTCATGCTCGATGTGGGGGCAGATATCCGCGCGGATGCGCAGGATTTGATGCATTTCGCCCTTATGGGCGGTGCCTATGCGCGCAGCGGTTTGGAGCAACACCGCCCGCGCGTGGGCATTCTGAATGTGGGGACCGAGGAACACAAAGGCCGCAATGAGCTGCATGAGGCCTATGATCTGATCGCCCGCGCCGCGCCTGCTGCGAATCTAGAATTTGTGGGTTTTGTCGAAGGCGGCGATATTCCATCCGATCGGGTCGATGTGATTGTGACCGATGGGTTCACTGGAAACACCGCGTTAAAAACCGGCGAAGGCACCGCACGCCTGATCAGCGAATTCCTGCGCGAGGCCTTCCAATATTCGCCCTTGTCAAAAATAGCGGCCGTGCTGGCCTATAGCTCCCTCAAGCGCTTGCAAAAGAGGATGGACCCCCGCCGCGTCAATGGCGGCGTTTTCTTGGGCCTCAATGGCACAGTGGTCAAAAGTCACGGCTCGGCGGACGGAACAGGGGTTGCGGCTGCGATCAAATTGGCGGCACGCTTGGCCGCAGCGGATTTTGCAGATCAGCTGAAAACACAAATCGCGGATGCGGAAACCGCCGCGGATCAAATCGTTCACGGGGAAGGGACAGAGGCATGACCATTCGCGCAGTCGCAACGGGAATCGGCCACTACCTGCCCGCGCGGGTCGTGCCCAATTCCGAGTTCGAAGCGCAGATCGACACATCGGATGAGTGGATCCGCGCCCGCACGGGAATTGAGCGGCGCCATTTCGCCGCCGAAGGTGAAACCACGAGCCAGATGGCGATCAAGGCCTGTCAGGCGGCTTTGGCGCAAGCGGGTGTTGCGATTGAGGATGTCGATGGTGTCATCGTGGCCACCTCCACGCCTGACCTGACCTTCCCCTCCACGGCAACCATGGTGCAGCATGGTCTTGGGATGCGGCATGGCTTTGCCTTTGATGTGCAGGCAGTCTGTGCGGGGTTTATCTATGCGCTCTCCACTGCCAATGCCTATATCCTTTCGGGGCAAGCTCGGCGGATTTTGGTGATCGGTGCGGAAACCTTCAGCCGCATTTTGGATTGGGAGGATCGCGGCACCTGCGTGCTGTTTGGGGATGGCGCAGGTGCGGTTCTGCTCTGCGCGCAAGAGGCCGATGGCGCGCCCTCCGATCGCGGTATTTTGGCGGTGGATCTGCATTCAGACGGGCAATTCCGCGATCTGCTTTATGTG
>JAGYKZ010000118.1 GCA_018401385.1 Roseicyclus sp. | reverse complement strand
CCGCCAAATCCTGCATCATGTCGCGCAATGGATCATTTGGCAGAATGTTCAGGGCGGATTTTGCGCTTTGTGCAAAGCGCAATGCCTCTTGGCGGGTCTCTTCTAATGCGCCATGTCGGGTCAAAATGGCAAAAGCCTGTTCCAAGTCACCTTCACCTTGATCACCACGCCCAATCGTGCGCGCCCAAAAATCGCGCTCTGAGGCATCCGCCTTTGCGATGGCGCGAATAACGGGCAAGGTCATTTTCCGCTCGCGGAAGTCATCGCCCGTGTTCTTGCCCATTGCGCCAGACGCGCCGCCCCAATCCAACAGATCATCCACAATTTGAAAAGCAACCCCCAACGCATCACCATATTGAGCCAGCGCCGCGCGCTCCGCATCGGGGCGGCCTGCGATCACCGCGCCAGATTCGGTTGCTGCCTGAAACAAAGCGGCGGTTTTTCCACGGATCACCTGCATATAAGTGTCTTCGGTGGTGGCAATATCCATGGCGGCCGTCATTTGCAAAACTTCCCCCTCGGCAATGGTCGCCGCCGCATTGGACAAAATCTCCAGAACCTCCAGATTCTGCGGCTCAACCATCAACTGAAACGCGCGGGCAAAGAGATAATCGCCCACCAGAACCGAGGATTTATTGTCCCAAAGCAAATTTGCAGTCGGGCGACCACGGCGCTGGTTGCTCTCATCGACAACGTCATCATGCAACAAAGTGGCCGTATGGATGAATTCTACGGTTGCAGCCAATTTAATATGGCCATCCCCGTCATAGCCGCACAGCTTGGCCGCAGCCAAGGTCAGCATCGGGCGAATGCGCTTGCCGCCTGCATCAATCAAATGCGCGGTCACTTCAGGGATCCGCGGTGCATGGCGTGATGCCATGCGCGCGCGGATCAACTGATCCACTGCATCCATATCCGCCTCAAGATGGGCGGCGAGGCGCTCATGCGGTTTTGCACTGGCATGATCAAGCGACATAGTTTCTTTCCTTCGGACGTCTCAGCCTCTCTCGACAGAACGGGCTGACAGGCCTAAATCAAAGTGATGCATGAAGTCCTGCGCAGCAATGACCCAACGGTAATCGCCTTTGCCTCCGCCCTGCTTTCTGGCGAGGGTATAGAGGTGTTCGAGTTTGACGTAAATATAAGCATTCTTGAAGGCTCCATCGGCATATTGCCGCGCCGCTTGATGGTGCGGCATCAAGATCTGCAAATGGCCCGAATTGCGCTGCGCGACAATGGCCTTGAGGTCAGCCCATGCAGATAGGGTTTGGGGATGATGATCTGACCCGTGACGATTTTCTAAACGGGGTGTTGCAGATTTACCAACCGCGCCATGGGTATCGCGCGGCGACCGACCCGATCTTCCTGGCGGCAAGTTGCCCCGTCCAAGCGGGTCAATCGGTTTTGGAACTTGGCTGTGGTGTTGGCACGGCAAGCCTCGCCTTGGGCAAGCGGGTGTCACCCGTGGAATTGGTCGGTGTTGAACGACAGGCGGATTATGCAGAGCTTGCGCGGCGCAATGCGCAAGCGGCAAATGTGCCGCTGGAGATTATCGTTGCGGATCTCGCCACGCTCACCAACCACACAACCCGCAGCTTTGACCATGTGATCGCGAATCCGCCCTATTTCACAACGGGTGGCGGCACCGAAGCCACCGATCAAGGGCGTGAAGCGGCGCGGCGTGAAGACACAGCTTTATCCGACTGGGTGTCCTGTGCGCAAAAGCGCCTGAAGCCACACGGCTGGTTGACCCTGATCCACATCACCGAACGGCTGCCCGAGATATTAGCCGCGCTTCATGCCGCAAAATTCGGCGCAATTTCAATTCTGCCGTTGCAGTCCCGCGCGGGACAAGCGGCAAAGCGCGTGGTGATCCGCGCGCGCAAATTGGCAAAGACACCCGCGATGCTCTGCGCGCCGTTTCTGATCCACGCGGGACAATCGCATGAAAAAGACGGGGATGATTACAGCGATGCCGCGCAAGACGTGCTGCGCAAGGGCGCTGCGATTGCTTGGCCAGCTCGATAAGCGGCCAAGCAGGTCAATCGGCAAACAGCCGCGCATCATGACAGTTTTATGAAGGGAATGCGTGACACGACTCACAATCCGTGCTGCACTGATCGTATCGACCATCTAAGAGAGGAGATTTGACCATGTCACTTAACGGACATTTGCAGCAACTCAAGAAAAAGCACGAAACCCTCTCCAAACGCGTGGAAGAAGCACAACGAAGTCCAAGCATTGATGGATCAGAAATCCGTGAGCTGAAAAAACAAAAGCTCAAAATCAAAGAAGAAATTGCCCGCCTCAACGGCTAGGTGCAAGAAACCGCCCCCCAGAGATGGGGGGCGGTTTTTTTAATCTTCTGTCATCAGACGAAGAATTGCGCGCCATTTGCGGAGATGGTGGAGCCGTTGATGAAGCCCGCATCATCTGCGGCGAGGAAGGCCACGCAACGCGCAATTTCCTCTGGCTCACCCAATCGGCCTGCGGGAATACCTGCAACGATCTTTGCGCGGACCTCCTCGGGGATCGCCATCACCATTTCCGTTGCGATATAACCTGGGCAAATGGCGTTTGCCGTGATGCCTGCGCGTGCCCCCTCCTGCGCCAGTGATTTGACGATGCCCAAATCACCCGCCTTGGTGGCCGCGTAATTGACCTGACCAAATTGACCTTTTTGACCGTTGATGGATGAAATCACGATCACACGGCCAAATTTACGCTCCCGCATCCCTGGCCAGATCGGATGAACCGTATTGAACACGCCCGTGAGATTGGTATCGATCACTTCCTGCCACTGCGCTGGTGTCATTTTGTGGAACGGCGCATCGCGGGTGATGCCTGCATTGGCCACAACCACATCAATTGGGCCAAGCTCCGCTTCGACCTTTGCAATCCCTGCGGCTGAGTCTTCGTAAGACCCAACATTCCACTTATAGGTTTTGATGCCTGTCGCCTTTGTGAATGCCGCGGCTTTTTCATCATTGCCCGCATAGGTTGCGGCAACTTCATATCCATCCGCCTTCAGGCGCTTGGATATCGCTTCACCAATGCCACGGCTGCCGCCAGTTACTAATGCTACTCTTGCCATCTTCTCCTCCGATCAGGCTTGGGTCTTTGTAACGTTGTTACGAGATTAATGCTGCGGGCGCAATATTGTTTCGCGCCCTATTTTGCTGATGCAAAAAGGGGCGCTGTGCGGCGCCCCTTGAATGATTCGCGGATAGGTTGCAACTTCCC
>JAGYKZ010000117.1 GCA_018401385.1 Roseicyclus sp. | reverse complement strand
GTTTGCAGAACGCACCAAGCTGTTCATGGATACGCTGGATCTGGACGAATTCTTCGCCCAGCTTCTGGTTTCCGAAGGTTTTACATCCTTGGAAGAAGTGGCCTATGTCGAACAAGATGAGCTGTTGGGCATTGATGGTGTCGATGAAGCCACTGCGGAGGAGCTTCAAGCCCGTGCGCGTGATTACATCGAAGAACAAAACCGCAAGGCGCTTGAGAGTGCCAAGGAGCTTGGTGTCGAGCAAAGCCTGATTGATTTCGAGGGCCTCACCCCGCAAATGCTTGAGGCGCTTGGTCAGGACGGTGTGAAGACCTTGGAAGATTTCGCCACCTGCGCCGATTGGGAATTGGCAGGCGGCTGGACAACAGTGAATGGCGAACGGGTCAAGGATGAAGGGGTTTTGGAAAAATTCGAAGTCTCCCTTGAAGAGGCGCAGCACATGGTCATGTCCGCACGTCTGGCCTTGGGTTGGGTGACCGAAGAAGACCTTGCCCCTGACGCAGAAGACGCGGGCGAAGAAGAAGAGTAAGCCCGATTTCAGGAGTCGTGATCATGACCCGTGGCGGTGCCACCAAAACCAAGGACACGTCCGAGCGGCGCTGTATCGCCACTGGCGAAACCGCGCCGAAGGCGGGACTGTTGCGTTTTGTGATCAGCCCTGAGAATATGGTCACACCCGATATCCTGGAACGCCTGCCTGGGCGCGGCATCTGGTGCAGCGCCGATCGCGCGGCGGTGGAATTGGCGGTCAAGAAAAACTTGTTTTCGCGTTCCGCCAAAGCACAGGTGACTGTGCCGGCCGATCTGTTGGCCACACTCGAGACCCTGCTTGCGCGCCGCGTTGGCGATTTGATTGCCCTGGCACGCAAATCGGGTGATGCGGTGGCAGGGTTTGAGAAGGTGAAAGATTGGCTCGCCACGCGCCCTGTGCGGGTGCTGTTGCAGGCCTCGGACGGCTCTGAGCGCGGCAAGGCCAAGCTCTGGACACCCGAAGGCGCACGCTATTTCGACTGCCTCACCGCTTTTGAATTAGGTTTGGCATTCGGGCGAGAAACTGTGATACATGGCGCGCTGGCGACTGGCGGACTCGGCGATCGTGTTGTAGAGGAAGCAGCAAAGCTGCAAGGGCTGAGACCGAAAATCAGCTCGAACAACGGCAAGACCGTTGGGAAGGACAAGAAAGACGCATGAGCGATCAAGACGGAAAAAAACCCCTCGGACTATCTGGCGGTGCCCGCAGCGGGCGCGTGAACCAGAGCTTTTCGCGTGGACGCACGAAAACGGTTGTTGTCGAAACCAAACGCAAGCGCGTGATGGTTCCCAAAACCGGGGCTGGCGGAAAAGGAGACGGGTCAGGCGATCATGATGGTGGTGCGTTTTCGGGCAATCCCGAACTTGAACGCCGCATGAAGGCCGTGATGGCCGCCAAGGCCCGCGAAGCCGATGAAGAGGAACAGCGCAAGCGCGAAGAGCAGGAGCGCGAAGAAGAGCGTCTGCGCCGCCGCGCTGAGGCCGAAGCCCGTGAGCGCGAGGAACGCGAACGCGAGGAAGCGCTGCGCGCCAAGGAAGAAGAGGACCGCCGCCGTTCGGAGGAGGCCAAAGCCGCGAAGCCACGCAAAGACGTGTCAGCGCCCGTTGTCACCTCACCCGCAGATTTGCCAGATCCCGCCGTGGCCGCCGCGCGCGCCAAGGGTGCCGCCGCCCCTGCGCGGCGTGAAGTCGATCGAGACGACAAGCGCGAACGCGTCTCCAAAGGCGACCGCGATGGCGATGGCCGCCGCTCTGGCAAGTTGAGCGTCAACCAAGTCTTCTCGGATGGCGAAGGCGGGCGTCAGCGCAGCCTGGCCGCGATGAAACGCAAACAAGAACGCCAGCGCCAAAAGGCCATGGCCGCTCAAGGTGATCGTGAAAAGATCGTGCGCGATGTGCAAATTCCCGAAACCATTGTGGTTTCTGAATTGGCCAACCGCATGGCTGAGCGCGTGGCCGATGTGGTCAAATCCCTGATGCAAATGGGCATGATGGTGACACAGAACCAGTCCATTGACGCGGACACGGCAGAATTGATCGTCAGCGAATTCGGGCATCGTGTGCAACGCGTCTCGGATGCGGATGTGGAAGATGTGATCAAAGTCGAAGAAGACAACCCAAGTGATCTGGCCCCTCGTCCGCCCGTCATCACCATCATGGGCCATGTTGACCACGGCAAAACATCGCTGCTTGATCGCATCCGAAAGGCCAATGTGGTTTCTGGCGAAGCGGGTGGGATCACGCAACATATTGGCGCTTATCAGGTGCGCACGGAAAGCGGAGCGCTTTTGACATTTCTTGATACGCCCGGCCACGCAGCCTTTACATCCATGCGGGCGCGTGGGGCAAATGTGACCGATATCGTGGTTCTGGTGGTTGCTGCCGATGACGCGGTGATGCCGCAGACCATAGAGGCGATCAATCACGCCAAGGCGGCCAAAGTGCCAATGATCGTGGCGATTAACAAAATCGACAAACCCGCCGCCAATCCTGACAAGGTGCGCACCGATTTGCTTCAGCATGAGGTAATCGTTGAGAAAATGTCGGGCGAAGTTCAGGATGTGGAAGTATCTGCTGCCACGGGGCAAGGTTTGGATCAATTGCTTGAATCCATCGCGCTACAGGCCGAACTTCTCGACCTACAGGCCAATCCTGACCGCGCCGCCGAAGGTGCCGTTATTGAGGCGCAGTTGGATGTGGGTCGTGGCCCTGTTGCAACCGTTCTGGTGCAGCGCGGCACGCTGAAACAAGGCGATATTTTCGTTGTGGGTGAGCAATGGGGTAAAGTCCGCGCGCTGATCAACGACCAAGGCGAGCGCGTGAAAGAAGCGGGGCCATCCGTCCCGGTGGAGGTCTTGGGCCTCAATGGCGCGCCCGAGGCGGGTGACGTGTTGAACGTGGTGAAAACCGAAGCACAAGCGCGCGAGATTGCCGATTACCGCATTCAAGTGTCCAAAGACAAACGCGCCGCTGCGGGGGCCGCAACAACCTTGGATCAATTGCTGGCGAAGGCCAAGGCGGATGAAAACGTCAAGGAATTGCCCATCGTGGTCAAGGCCGATGTGCAAGGCTCCGCCGAGGCCATCGTGCAAGCGATGGAGAAAATCGGCAACGAGGAAGTCCGCGTGCGCGTCCTTCACTATGGCGTGGGCGCAATCACCGAGTCCGATATTGGTCTGGCCGAGGCCTCAGGTGCGCCTGTCATGGGCTTTAACGTCCGTGCCAATGCCCCCGCGCGCAGCTCCGCCAACCAAAAGGGTGTGGAAATCCGCTATTACAGTGTGATTTACGATCTGGTGGATGATGTGAAGGCGGCCGCATCTGGTCTGTTGGGTGCAGAGATCCGCGAGCA
>JAGYKZ010000116.1 GCA_018401385.1 Roseicyclus sp. | reverse complement strand
AGCCTGACCATTGATCCCACGCCAGAAGGCGGTGCGCGGGTGGAGATCTACGCGCGTGCGCGGTTTGGCTATAGCGATTTGGGGGTGAATGCCGCGCGTGTGGCCGATTGGGTCGATGCGTTGCAGGGGGCGCAATGATACATCGGGCTTGACGCGCGCGCGCGGCTTCGCCAAACCCTGCCCATGTTGCCAGCAGAACCCCTTCGCCAAATTGTTGAGCGTTTCGAATATCTCGAAGCGCAGCTCAACGCAGGTGCCGCCGCCGATGCGATCGCCGCCATCAGCCGCGAATATGCGCAGCTGAAACCTGTGGTCACCCAAATCGGCGAATATCACCAGATCAAGGAGGACCTAAAGGATGCTGAGGCGATGTTGGTCGATCCTGAAATGCGCGCCTTGGCCGAGGAAGAATTGGCGCGCCTGAAACAGGCCCTTCCCGAGGTGGAGCTGGCCTTGCGCATCGCCCTTTTGCCCAAAGATGCCGCCGATGCGCGCCCCGCGATTTTGGAAATTCGCCCCGGAACAGGTGGCGATGAGGCCGCCTTGTTTGCGGGGGATTTGTTGCGGATGTATCAACGCTATGCCGAGGCGCGCGGGTGGCAGTTTGAACTGATCGAACAGCAACTTTCCGAACTTGGCGGTGTGCGCGAGGTGACGGCGCGGATCGCGGGCGAAGGGGTGTTTGCGCGGATGAAATATGAATCCGGCGTCCACCGCGTGCAGCGTGTGCCTGAGACGGAGTCAGGCGGGCGCATCCATACATCCGCCGCCACCGTGGCCGTGCTGCCCGAGGCGGAGGAGGTGGATATCGACATCCCCGCGGGTGACATTCGTATCGATACAATGCGCGCCTCAGGTGCGGGCGGGCAGCACGTGAACACCACCGACAGTGCGGTGCGGATCACCCATTTGCCCACGGGGATCATCGTGACCTCATCCGAGAAATCACAACACCGCAACCGCGAGATTGCGATGCAGGTCTTGCGCGCGCGGTTGTATGATCTGGAGCGGCAAAAGGCTGATGATGCCCGCGCCGCCTCGCGCAAAAGTCAGGTGGGGACGGGGGATCGTTCGGAGCGCATCCGCACCTATAATTTTCCCCAAGGGCGCATGACGGATCATCGGATCAATCTAACCTTGTATAAATTGGATCAGGTCTTGTCTGGCGATCTTGATGAAATTCTGGATGCGCTGACCGCCCATGATCAAGCCGCGCTTCTGGCCGAGATGGACGGGTGAGCGCGCGCTACCGTGATCTTTACGCCGCCGCGCGTGCGCGGCTGGCCGCGCGCCTACCCGAAGACGAGGCCGCCCGTGATGCACGGCTGCTATTGGCCCTGCGGCGGTCTGGTCAGGGCGGCGCTGTCGGTGTGGTTGAATGATCTTGCTGAAGCAGGGGCTTGCCGCGCGCTATGATGGGCTGATTGCGGCAATGCTTGCGGGGCAATCTGTCCCGCATCTGGTTGGGGCGTGAATTTATGGGGCGCCGTTTTTCGGTTGTAATTTGGTCCCACGCCTGACACGGGAGACTTTGGTCGAGGCGGCGCTTGCGCATCCCTTCACGCGGCTGCTTGACCTTGGCACGGGAACGGGCGTGATTGCGATCAGCCTGCTTGCTGCCCGGCCAGAGGCACAGGGATTGCAACGGATGTGGATGCGGGCGGCCTGGCCCGTGCGCGATTGAATGCCGATGCGCATGGGATTGCGGGGCGTTTGGCCGATGCCGCGATTGGTTTGCGCCCGCCCGATGGGGTGGGGCGCTTTGATCTGATCCTGAACCAACTGGCCCTATATCGACCAGATCACCCCATTCGCCGCCAGAGCTGCGGCATTTTGAGCGTGCCGCGGCCCTGACGGATGGTGGCGATGGTTTGGCGGCCTATCGCGCAATTGCCAAGGGCGCGCGCGATTATCTGGCGCCACAGGGGCGTGTGATGGTCGAAATCGGCTTTGATCAAGGCGAGAGCGTGCCGAAAATCTTTAGCCAAGAAGGGTTTCTTTCTGTGCGTGTCATTCTTGATTTGACCCAAAAACCGCGCGTGGTTGTCGCGCAAACCCCGCAATAAGGCGCGAAAATGCGTCGAATTTGCGCCATTCTATAACTTTCCGCTTGTCAGCGCCTCTCAGCCATGGCAAGCGGGTGTCACGGGAGAGGAATTTTAACGCATTCCCCCGACATAGCAGCCACGATAATCTGGACAGAAATTCTGGACAAAGGCACAGATTGCACAGGCTCATATCGTGGATATTGGCACGGGATATAGGCTTCAGGCCGCCTCACCTCGCGCCTTTGGATGGCTTCAACACTGGACTATATAAGAACAATGAGATCATCAAAGAACCGCTCGCGGTCAAAGGGCAATCGCAACCGCTCTGTTGGCAATATCATCAATAGGGTATTTGACAGTTCCGGCCCCGAAGGCAAAGTGCGTGGCACGCCGCAGCAAATAATTGATAAATACCAACAATTGGCGCGGGACGCGCAATTGAGCAATGATCGCGTTGCCGCAGAGAATTTTTTGCAGCATTCCGAACATTACACCCGTCTTTTGGGTGAGGCGCAGCGCGAAATGGATGCGCGCCGTGAAGAACAGCACAACAACAATGGCGGCCAAAATGGCCATGAGCGCCGTGCCTATTCCCAAGAGGATGAGGCCGAGACAGCCCAAGATGTGGCGCAAGATGTCATGCCCAGTGAGACTGATGGTTTGGCCATTGCCGCTGATGGGGATGGGGATGAGGCCAGCACATTGGTCGAAACACCTGAAAGCAAACCCCGCGCCAAACGCGCGCCGCGTGGCCCCCGCCGTCCCCGCACATCTGATGATGCGGTCAGCGATGCCGCCCCGCTGGTTGCCGCCTCTGGTGAGGCACAAGGCGAATAAGCGCGAATAAGCGCGCGGCTTGGTTGTGAAAAAGAGACCCCCGTGCCATCATCGGTGCGGGGGCTTTTTTATTGCCTTAATCTGCCGCTACGGCGCGGGCCAAGGCGCAGAAGCCCTCAAGGCTGACGGTCTCGGCGCGGTCTGTGGGGCGCAACCCTGCGGCCAAGATGCGATCTTCAACATCTGGACATAGTCCCTTGAGTGCGGCGCGCAGCATTTTGCGGCGCTGGTTGAAGGCTTTGGCCACGACCCGTTCCAGCACTTTTTGGTCTGCGGGGAATTTCGGCCGATCCAGTGCGGTCAAATGCACCACGGCAGAGCTGACCTTGGGCGGGGGTGTAAACGCCTCGGGGGGCAGGTTCAGCGCGATCCGCGCATCACAGCGCCATTGCGCCAATACGGCCAAACGGCCATAGGCCTTGCTGCCTTCGCGCGCCACGATCCGCTCGGCCACTTCACGCTGAAACATCAAGGTGAGGCTCGACCATTGCGGCGGCCACACGGGCGGGATCAACCAACGGATCAGCAATTCCGTGCCCACATTATAGGGCAGGTTGGAGATGATCCGAAACG
>JAGYKZ010000115.1 GCA_018401385.1 Roseicyclus sp. | reverse complement strand
CGCGGGGTCTCAAACGTGTTTGAGCTGGCCGCAGGGGCGGAATTGAAACTTGTCGGGGTCGGCACGACCGAGCCTGACGCCTCCCTGGTTTCATCGGGCATGATTCAGCTCGATGAAATCAAGGAAGTCATTTCTCAAGGGGGGGTGGCCGAGATTCTTGGTCATTTCTTTGATGAGAACGGACAGCCGTTGGAAACAACCCTGTCCTCACGGACGCTTTCGGTCGGGCTGGAGGAGCCTCGCCGCACGCGGATTGTCGCCATCGCTGGTGGCAAGGAAAAGATCGGCGCAATCCGATCTGTTTTGATGAGCGGCTGTCTTAGCGGCCTCATCACTGATGAGCGCACAGCAATGGCGCTTGTGGTCCAGAAATCCTGATTGGTATCGGGATATAACGGGAGGATACCCTATGTACGATAAGGAAAAGCAGCTTGCCGAGGATTTTGTTGCCAAAAAAATCGGTCGCCGCGATCTGATCAAGGGCATGTCGGCTTTGGGCGTGACAACTGCACTTGCATCCACTTTGGTGAATGCTGCTGCAACACGCGCATTGGCGCAAAACGGGTTCAATTGGCGGGCGCATGAGGGGACAACCATTAAATTGTTGCTCAACCAGCACCCCTATACCGATGCGATGATTGCAAATCTCGAAAACTTCAAAGCACTGACAGGCATGGATGTGCAATATGACGTGTTCCCTGAAGACGTCTATTTCGACAAGGTGACGGCCGCATTGTCCTCGCGTTCGAGCGAATATGACGCCTTCATGAGCGGCGCATATATGACTTGGACATATGGCCCTGCAGGCTGGATTGACGATCTGAACGAATACATCATGGATCCCGCCAAAACGAACCCAGATTATAACTGGGAGGACGTTTTGGAAGGTGTGCGTAAATCTTGCGCATGGAACGGCCGCCCCGGCGGTGCTTTGGGTTCTGACGATGCGATGCAGTGGTGTATCCCACTGGCCTATGAGCAGAACAACCTGACCTATAACAAGCGCGTCTTTGATGCGAATGGTTTGAGCGTTCCAACTGATCTCGACAGCCTTGTTGACACCGCCGCTGCCGCAAAAGCCGCGATGGGGGATGGCTATGGTATCGGGGTGCGTGGTTCGCGCTCTTGGGCAACGATTCACCCAGGCTTCTTGTCGGGTTATTCCAACTTTGGCCAGGCCGATCTGACTGTTGGTGGCGATGGCACATTGTCGGCGGCGATGAACACTGATGTGTCGCGCAACTTCCACAGCCAATGGGTTGAGATGATCCAGAACTCGGGCGCACCTGACTGGTCAACCCATACATGGTATCAGGTCGGCACCGATGTGGGCGCAGGCAAATCTGCCATGATGTTTGACGCTGACATCTTGGGCTACTTCATGAACGGTGGCGACAATGCCGAAGCGGGCAACCTTGCCTTCTCCGCATTCAAAGCCAACCCTGATGCTGCTGCACCGACACCAAATATCTGGATCTGGGCAATGGCGATGTCGTCCTTCTCGACCAAGAAAGATGCGACATGGTATTTCCTCCAGTGGGTCACTGGCCCTGAGCATCAGCTGTTTGGCGCACAGGATATGGACCTTGTAAACCCAGCCCGCAGCAGTGTTTGGGCGGATGAAATGTTCCGCAACAAACTGTCTGCGTCCTACTCTGGCTATGTGGAAATGCATGATGTTTCCGCACCTGGCGCATCGATCAAATTCACCGCACAGCCGTTGTTCTTTGATCTGACCACGGAGTGGGCGGCGATGTTGCAGCGCATGGTGGCAGGCCAAGTGCCAGTGGATGAAGGTCTCGATATGTTGGCTGAATCCGTGAACAGCCAGCTTGCCGAGGCAGGACTGCGCTAATCGTTCAAGGCGGGGGTCGGGGATGCGCCAGCAGTCCCGACCTCACTATTTTCACAATTTATTTTCTAATTCAGTGACGCCCTGTAAAGAGTGATCCGTGGGGGCGCCGTGCGAGGGACTGAAATGTCTGACACCACCTTTAACGCGCCACCGCGGCGCAGGTTCAAAGTCAGCCGCAAGTTTTTGCCTTATGTATTGAGCTTGCCCGCGCTTTTGACCTGTATCGGCATTTTGATCCCCTTTTTCACCGCCGTTTGGTATTCGCTCCAACGGTATCGCCTGTCTCAACCTTGGAACCGTGGGTTCAACTGGGGTGAGAATTACCTGAATTTTATGACCGATGCCGCATTTTGGAACACATTGCAGGTGTCGCTGACCTATGCGTTTTTCGCAGTGACGGCACAGCTTTTGTTGGGGCTTGGGATTGCGCTGCTTTTGCAAAAGCGCACCATGTTCAACAATTTCGTCTCCATTATGCTGTTGATGCCGCTTATGACGGCACCTGCTCTGGCCGCGCTGATGTGGAAGCTGATGACCAATCCAGGCTTCGGGATCTTAAGCTATCTGGCAAGTTTAATCGGGCTTGAGGATTTCAGATGGGCCTCTGACCCGCAAACTGCGATGCTGACTGTGGTGATTGTTGATATCTGGGTCTACACACCCTTTATCATGATCTTATTGCTTGCAGGGCTGCGGTCCTTGCCAAAGCAGCCGTTCGAAGCAGCGGCCCTTGACGGGGTGCCGCGCCTGTTCGTCTTTTGGCGCATCACGCTGCCAATGCTGACCCCGTTCCTGTTGACCGCGACCTTGTTCCGCGTGATCGAAAGCATTCAGCAATTCGATATTATCTACGCGATGACCCAAGGCGGGCCTGGCAATACGCTGACCGTGTTTCAGGTTGAAGCCTATTTGAATTTCTTCCAATCCACCAATGTGGGGCGGTCTGCGGCGCTTTTGATGATCCTTTGGGCGATCACCTACGTGCTGTCGAATATCTTTATCAAAAACTGGTTGCGCCTGCGTGAAAAGCAGCGCGGTGAAGCCTAAAGCGCGGAGGGGCATCCATGGAAAACACAAGTTTGATTGAACGCATTCTGCGCGGCATTGCCATTACGGTGGTGATCCTCTTCTTCATGTTCCCGATTTTCTGGATTTTCTTGATGAGCCTCCAGACGAATGAGACAATTTTGCGCGTGCCCCCCTCGATGGTGTTCGAGCCGAGTTTGCAGAATTACCGCGCCCTCATCACGGGGCAGTTGGAGACACAAACAGGCACGTTGGAAATTCGGTTTATGGGGAATCTGTTTAATTCCTTTTTCCTATCCACGACCTCCGTGGCGATTGGTTTGTTGCTTGGCGTGCCCGCGGCCTATGCCTTTGCACGGTTGAAATTTCGTGGCTCAGAGGATATCGCGTTCACGCTTTTGTCCTTCCGTTTTGCACCGCCATTGTTGGTTTTGCTGCCATTGACCATCTATTTTCAACAGATTGGTCTGGCCAATACCTATGGCGGATTGATCTGGGTCTATCAGCTGATCGTGCTGCCGCTGATCCTATGGATCGTGCGCGGCTATTTCGAGGATATCCCCGCCGATGTGGAATATGCCTATCGCATCGCGGGTCATGATTTC
>JAGYKZ010000114.1 GCA_018401385.1 Roseicyclus sp. | reverse complement strand
CTGTCCTTGTCGCCGCGCAGTGTTAGGTAATTTGTAACAGGCCCCCCCGTTTTGTGAAGGCTGAGGCGCACCCAATAGGGGTTGGCCTCCCAGATTTTTGGGGCGGCGCGTGGGCTATGGCGTTCAACGCGCAGATGATCGGGCCAAAGCGTCACCATCTCCGCGATATCCTTGTCGCGCCATGAGCGTTTGAGCGCGGCCCAAACCCCCCAAATTGCAGCCAGCAGAAAGGGCAGCAGCGCCCAAAAAACCGCCGTGCCCAGAATGCCAAACAAAGGCACGGAAATCAGCGCGGCGGTCGCACCGATGAACCAGACAAACCCCTCGGGCGTCAGGGATTTATGCGGGGTGATCCGCATCTGCATTTGGGGCAAGCCGCGTTCGGGAAAAGGAAAGGCCCCGAATTTCTCCGGGGCCTCCTCTTTCTGCGGCGTCTCGATATGAAACGGCATATCTTTACAAACGTCCTTCGCAGGTCGAAGCCCAATTAATGGCTGGGCTGTTTGTCCCACATCTCGCGGGTGGGCAGTTCCTCGAACGTGTGCTCGGGCGGTGGGTTTGGCAATGTCCACTCCAGCGTATCGGCGTGCTCGCCCCAATAGGCGGGTTCGGTCACCTTGCGCCCTGCAAGCAGAGTATAGGCGACAATGCCGATGAAGAAGAGGAAAGATGCGAAAGCGATGAACGCACCGATCGAGCTGACATAGTTCCATGTCGCGAAAGCATCAGGATAGTCGATGTAGCGGCGTGGCATACCCTGACGACCCAAGAAGTGCTGTGGGAAGAAGGTCACATTCGCGCCGATGAAGAACAGCCAGAAATGCACCTTACCCGCCCATTCAGGATATTGGCGACCTGACATTTTTGCCATCCAGTAATAGATGCCCGCGAAGATGCCAAAGACGGCGCCAAGGCTCATCACATAGTGGAAATGGGCCACAACGTAGTAGGTGTCGTGATAGGCACGATCCACGCCCGCTTGGCTCAGAACGATGCCTGTGACACCGCCCACGGTGAACAGGAAGATAAACCCAATCGCGAACAGCATCGGCGTCTCAAAGCTCATGGAACCTTGCCACATCGTTGCAATCCAAGAGAAGATTTTCACGCCTGTTGGCACCGCGATCACCATGGTCGCGATCATGAAATAGGCCTGCTGGTTCAGCGTCATGCCTGTCGTATACATATGGTGGGCCCAGACCACGAAGCCAAGCGCACCAATGGCGATCAGCGCCCAAACCATCGGCAGATAGCCAAAGACAGGCTTGCGCGAGAAGGTCGAGATCACATGGCTGACCACGCCAAAGGCGGGCAGGATCACGATGTACACCTCGGGGGTGGCCAAAGAACCGGAAGATATGCTGGAACAACAGCGGTCACCGCCGCCCGCCACATCAAAGAAGGTCGTGCCAAAATTGCGGTCGGTGAGCGCATGGTGATGCAGACCTACAAAACGGGCAGCGACAACAATAACAACTAAGCCGTGACAAAGATCGACCAGGCAAAAAGCGGCACTTTGAACAGGCTCATGCCAGGTGCGCGCATATTGAGGAAGGTCGTGATGATGTTGATCGAACCAAGGATCGAGCTTGCAACTGAGACATGGACCGCGAAAATCGCGAAATCAACGGCACGGCTTGTCAGCATCTTGCCATGACAGAGGCGGGTAGAAGGTCCAGCCGGGGACCAGCGCCACCATCGACAAACACCTGGCACAAAAGGCCAGCGCTGTCCCTGCCACATACAACCAGTAGGACAGGTTGTTGAGGCGCGGGAAGGCCATGTCAGGCGCGCCGATCATCAAGGGCATGAAGAAGTTGCCAAAACCACCGAACAGGGCAGGGATGACGACAAAGAACATCATCAAAACGCCATGGCCCGTAATCAGCACGTTCCACAAATGCCCATCAGGGGTGCATTCGCCCTCCGCCGCTTGGCTCAGGATACGCGCGCCCTCGGCGCACATATATTGCACGCCAGGCTCCATCAGCTCCATGCGCATATAGACGGTGAATGCGACAGATACGAGACCTACCAAACCTGCGGTAATGAGGTAGAGAATCCCGATATCTTTGTGATTTGTGGACATGAACCAACGGGTAAAGAAGCCCGGACGTTCGTGATCATGTCCAGAAATGGCAGCATCGGCCATGTCTGTCTCCTGTTCATAAATTTAGGGGCAGGGGTCTGGCCACCTGTCCCTTTCACGTTCCATTGGATAACGTTTTAGTGCGCAAAGGCCGCGCGATCAATCAAGATGATGCTTTGGGGGTGGGAAAAATTGCCTCATGTCAAAACACTGACTTTTTGCCGCGTTTAGGCCAGAGACGTGAAAAGGGCGCAAAGCGCACCCTTTTCGATCTTATGCATAGGATAGTTAATCCGCGTCTGGTGTTTCACCGCGCGCGACCGACACATTGTCGATATGGGCGCCCTCGTTGTCTTCGACGCCAAGGCCCGCAATGAATACGGTGTTCGAGCCGTCTCCCGCGCCGCCGACCAGATCAACCGTGTAGTTGGACATAGCGCCGAGGCTTGGGCGAATGGTTTGCACCACATTGCCGCCCCAAATGACTTGGATTTCAGTGGTTCCGACGGCATCCGCTACATCGACTCAAAAGTGTATGTCATTGAGACAAGGTTCTTTCCGCTGCTCATATAGCCACAAGCACAGCGTGCCCACAGGTTATGCTCGCTGCGCGGAAAGGCGGTGGTGAAGATGGGGCGATTGCGCGTTTAATTTATGACTTAGTCACCAAAGCGGCGGTCAAATTCCTGTCGTAAGGCCACATCCAGATCTTCCATGCTCACGGGCAGTCCCAAATCCGTAAGACTGGTCACGCCGTAATCGCGAATCCCACAGGGCACAATCCCGTCAAAATGGCTGAGATCAGGATCGTGATTGATGGATATCCCGTGAAAGGACACCCATTTGCGCAGGCGTATGCCGATGGCGGCGATTTTATCCTCGCGCATCCGACCATCGGCAAGGGTGGGTTTCTCAGGGCGCGTGACCCAAACCCCCACGCGGCCTTCGCGGATCTCTCCGCGCAGGTTGAAGCAGGCCAATGTGGCGATGATCCAATGCTCAAGCTGCTCCACGAACTTGCGCATATCGCGTCCGCGTTTGTTGAGGTCAAGCATCACATAGACCACCCGTTGGCCGGGGCCGTGATAGGTATACTGCCCCCCCCGCCGCGCTGCGTATACGGGAAAGCGGTTGGGATCGGTCAGATCATCGGGCTTGGCGGATGTCCCTGCCGTGTAGAGGGGCGGATGCTCCAGAAGCCAGATACATTCCTCGGCCTTGCCCGCCGCAATCGCATCCACCCGCGCCTCCATAAAGGCCAAAGCGTCCTCATAGGGGGTCAATCCTTCGGTGATGATCCAGTCTGGCATGAAACCTCCCTTAGCGCGGCAAAAGTCCCGCTTGTTTCAGGACAAGCATATGCGTGCGATTGACGGGAATGTCATCCCCATAGCTCAGTTCGAGGGTCGCGCGCGCACGTCGTCAGC
>JAGYKZ010000113.1 GCA_018401385.1 Roseicyclus sp. | reverse complement strand
GTATCCGATGACGCTGCTCAAACCGCTCGCCTTGCGCCGTGAACCATTCATCGCCACACGTGGGGAAGACAGCCGTCTTTCGCGGATGACCATCACATCCGATGACGGGGTCGTGTCGCATTATGTGGCGCAACAATCCTTGATCGCAACGGCACGCTGGCGGGTCAACATCCTGACCCCAGCAGGATCGACCCGCGCCGAGGCTTTGGGACTTTTCGCGATATCCTGGCTGATTATTTTGATTGCTGGCCTCAGCATCATCATTTTGATGCAAAGGCGCACGCAATTGCTGGAGCGGATCGCGGTGCAGCGCGAATTGGCCGAAACCTTGGACGCGCGTGTGCAGGAGCGCACCCGCGACCTGAACAATGCCAACGCCAAACTGCGCCTAGAGATAGAGGAGCGCGCCCGCACCGAGGAACGATTGCGCCGCACGCAGGCGGAATTGGTGCAAGCGGGAAAATTGGCGGCCTTGGGGCAAATGTCTGCCGCCCTCAGCCACGAGTTCAACCAACCCTTGGCTGCGGTGAAATCCTATGCCGAGAATGCCGCCACATTCCTTGAACGCAACCGCGCCGAAGAGGCGCGCGAAAACATCACGCGTATCTCGCTCATGGCGGATCGCATGGCCTCCATCTCAAAACATCTGCGCAATTTTGCCCGTCGCCCGCAGGAACAATTGCGCGACATTCCGTTGCGCGCAGTGATCCGCGATGCGCTCGATTTGATTGAGCCACGCTTGCGCCGCGCGGGCATGGAAGTGATCCTCGACCTGCCTTCGGGCGATGACGAAATATGGGTCATCGGTGGACGCGTGCGGCTGCAACAGGTTTTGGTCAATCTCTTGTCCAACGCGCTTGATGCCATGGTCGACACCAAGACCCCGAAACTGGAGTTGAGTATCACCGAAGGGGTTGAGGGGATGGTGTGCCTCACCTTGCGCGACAATGGAACAGGCCTGTCCCAGGATGCGCAGACCCAAGTGTTTGATCCGTTTTTCACCACCAAAGAGCCGGGCCATGGTTTGGGGCTGGGGTTGTCGATATCCTACAACATCATTCGCGATTTTGGCGGCAAGATCGAGGCGCGCAATACGGATGCGGGCGGGGCCGAATTCACCCTGCATCTGCGCCCATCTACAAAAACACGCCAGAAAACATCAAAGGCAGAGCACCACATATGAGCAAGACGGGACTAATCTATTTTGTGGATGACGAGGAGGAGCTGCGCGTTGCAGCCAAGCAAACGCTGCAATTGGCCGATCTCGATGTGATCTGCTTTGAGGCGGGCGAAGCCGCGCTTGCCCAGATTGCCCGTGACCGATGTGCCATATTAATCACCGACATCCGAATGTCGGGCATGGACGGTTTAACCCTAATGAACAGGGCATTGGAGATTGATCCAGAATTCCCCGTGATCCTTGTGACGGGCCATGGCGATGTGGAATTGGCGGTCAAATCCATGCAGCAAGGTGCCTATGATTTTCACGAGAAACCCTATGATCCAAAGCGTCTTGTGGACAGCGCCAGACGGGCATTGGAAAAGCGGCGCCTGACGATTGAGAACCGCGCGCTGCGCCGCGAGGTGGGACAGCGCGACCCTGTCGAGGCGCGCTTGACGGGGCGCGCGCCCGTGATGGTGCGCTTGCGCGAAAGCCTGCGCGCCATCGCCGCAACCGATGCGGATGTGCTGATCGAAGGGGCAACTGGCACAGGCAAGGTCGCGGCCCGCGCGCCATTCATCGTCATTCGCCCCGCCAAAATGGCCCGTTCGTGCATATCAATTGCGCCGCCCTGCCCGCAGCCCTGATCAGCGAATTGTTCGGACATGAGGCCCGGGGGCCTTTGCAGGTGCGATGCGCCCGCAGGTTTGGCAAGTTTGAACATGGGCGGGGCGGAACCGTCTTTCTGGATGAGATCGACAGCTTGCCCCATGAATTGCAGGCCAAGCTTTTGACCGCGATCCAGAACGTGTGATCACGCGGCTTGGCTCGAATGAGGCGATAGAGCTGGACTTGCGCTTCATCGCGGCCTCTAAGGTGGATCTGAGTAGAAGCTGCCGAAGATGGGCGCCTTTCGGCCCGAGATTTACTGCTATAATATCAGCTGAATCACGCGCTTGACCATGGACGCCCCTGTCGGAGCGGCGCGAGGATATCCCGCGCCTTTTTGCCGATCTGGTGGGCCAAGCGGCCGCGCGCTACAAAATACCTGCTCCCAATATCCCAGGTGCGGTTCTCGATGCCTTGGCCGCGCGCGATTGGCCGGGCAATGTGCGCGAATTGCGCAATGCGGCGGATCGCTTTGCGCTTGGCCTTGATCTGGGCATTGGCGTGGTGGCGCAAGATGCGCCTGATCAAAGCCTTGCGGGTCAAATGGCCAAACATGAGCGCGCCTTGATTGCCACCGCCCTTGCCCGCAATGGTGGCAGCCTCAAAGCGACCTATGAGGCGCTCGGCCTCAGCCGCAAGACACTTTACGAAAAAATGCAGCGGCACGGCTTGGACAAAGACAGCTTTGGCGAATGAAAAAGGGGCCAGCTGGCCCCTTTTGATCGTTGTGCCTTAATCCATCTGCCACGTGCGCCCTAGCGCGGGATGCGCAGCACCTGACCGGGATAGATTTTATCGGGATGGGTCAGCATCGGCTTGTTCGCCTCGAAAATCTCGGGGTAGCGATTGGCATCACCCAAGGTTTTCTTGGCAATGGCGGAAAGCGTGTCCCCCTTCTCGACCGTGTGGAACACATCCGTGGGGGCATCCGCCTTGACCGCAGCAACGCCTTCGACATTGCCGATCGCCAAAATGACCTTCTCACGGTCTTCGGCACTCATCGCGCCGCCTGAAAGGACCACTTTATCCCCCTCGACCGTGATTTCGGCCCCGTGCAGATCCAAGCCCAAATCCGCAACTTCGTCACTCAACGCTTCCGCATTTGGCGCTTCGTCCTTGCCGAACAAGCGCTTGCCCGCGCCAACCATGAAATTGATCAAACCCATCGTCATACCCCTTTTTCGTGATCGCTCTTGTGATCCATGTCTTGCCCGTATCGGGCATTTTTCCTGTCGCAGCCCCTAAAAACCCCATTGGAGGCGGCCTGCCAAGCAAAAATAATACATAAATTATATATAAATGTGTCAAAGTGGGCGTGGGTATTAAAAAAGCGCGCAGTTTAGCGGGCCTTACATGAGAAAGGGATCACAATGTCATTGTTCAACGCCGTTCTTGGCGCATTGGGAAACAAAGCCGGGCTGGGCCAAATTGCGCAGATCGCGGGGCAAAACCCCGCAATTTTGCAAGCTGCGGCCAGCCTCTTGAGCAACCAAGGTGCAGGAGGAATCGCAGGGTTGCAAGACCGATTTGCGCAGGCGGGCTTGGCCGATGTGGCGCAGTCCTGGATCGGCACGGGCGAGAATCAAACCATCGCGCCCGAACAAATTGAGGGCGCGCTTGGCGCTGACCTTGTGGGGCAATTCGCGCAGAAGGCGGGATTGGGCCAAGGCGAGGCATCATCGCTTCTGGCGCAGATGCTGCCGCAACTCGTGGACCAGATGACCCCCAATGGC
>JAGYKZ010000112.1 GCA_018401385.1 Roseicyclus sp. | reverse complement strand
CGCGCGTATGGCGTGGAAATGGGGATTGGCGGTCATGCGATCCATCCAGCTTGCTCTTGGGCGGTTGCGCCAATGGTCTTGGCGATCCCATATCGCTTGCCCTCGATGTGGCCCTCACCACCCACACAAGGCCAGCGCGTCACCACCTTGTTAGGGTTGGGCTTGATCTTGCCATGAAGGGTGATGCGGTTGGGTTCGGCTTTGCCAAGATAGGCAGCGAGGTTGCGGGCGGTGCGACCGCGTTTGGTGGTCGTGATATGCCAGCTCGCCAATGCTGAGACTGCAACGTCATGCGGTTCGAGGTCGTGGCCTGGTCCGATGGGTTCATCCGTCCAGATGGCGATTTGGGCTGCGAGGTCTTGGCGATGGCGGGCCGTGATATGCAACGCAATGTGCCAGTGTTCTTCGCGGCCCTTGGCCCATTCGCGCACCCAAAAGCAGGTCCAGGCGATCCCGCGATTAAGGCACCAATGGCGCAGGCGTTCCAGCAAATCTTGGAAGCCGTCCCAGAGATGGCCCAAGCCGAAAACGCCCCCGGCGTCGATCCGTTGCAGATGGGCCGCGTTGATCGTGATGAGGGTGTTTACCGGCGCGCCGATATGGGCCGAAAATAGCGCGGCATTGATGAGCTGTTTTTGCGCCCCACGCGGCAATGCAGTTGATGACTTGTAGCGTTCGCGCACGGTCGGCCCGCCACGCTCAGCCAATGTCTTGATAGGCCTACCTTTGGCAGGATCAGGGCTTGGGAAAGCATATACTAGCGCCGAGATGGGCTTGAAGCCTGTTGTTCCAGGCTGGTCGAGGTCTTGGCTAAGTGTCTGGCGCAGCAATGGACAATTTCCTCGCGGCGATGTGGTCGGAATTGACCTGTCGCGAGGGTGATTTTAGCCAAAAATCGGAAGCGTTCGAAGGCGGTCTCTATATGTGGCGTCTAGAAACCTGTGGGTGAAGCTGTGGGCGCAAGATGTGGTATGAGGCCTTTGGAAACGTCACTGTTCGCCTTGCAACATGCTTGCGAATAGGTTGCAGACTGAGAGGTCACTACGCATCAAGGGGTCTGCATTAAATGCCTGCCCAGAGGTGGCATAGTTAATTTGCATACGCTCAAGATAAATATCGGTAATGTTCCGAATGTCGCGACCAACGACTGCAACGGCTTCATCCATCAGACCTCTAAGGTTGTCTTGCATGATAAATGCCGCCACCATGACCATCTGTTCGCGGCTTTCACTAAGGTGGCGCCAAAGGTCGTCCCCCGCTTGCTGTTCTCCACTCCATTCCATGACGGCTTGGTATAGCGCCGCGCATCTTGTTGGCGTGTAGGACGATGAAGCGTCGTCCATTAGGTTTCAGAGTGGCAGCATATCCTGTGCTGTAGCCACGGCTGGTGGCTATTCGCGCCCACCCAAGGACTTGAAGAAGCGGATCATCGTGACCTCATCTGTTTCGCGGTTATGTGCGCGAGCGTGTTCCTTTTGTTCACCACGGCCACCAACGGCGCTTGGGTTGCGGCTGGCGTTGATCTGCAATGAGCTGTGTTCGCGTCAGCCGGTCGCGCAGGTCGGCCACGGTTTCGCGCTCGCGATCCAGCATTTCACGCAACATGCGGTTTTCCATTTCAAGGGTTTCTGTTGTTGGCCTGATGGGGTTGCGGATGGGGGTTGCGTATCCGTTCCGCGCTGGGGTGGTTGCGCAACGGTTGCGGGGTTAGGGAAACACGCGCGCCAGCTCGGATGGGTCGATGGCGTATCCGTTGCCGTCACCCGGGATGCGCTTAGCTTTCCTGAAGATATGGCGCGTGAGATGGTGGTTTTGACCAGCCACACAAGCGCGCAGCGGCCCCGATGCTAAGGGGTTTCATAGGGTTTCATCCGGGGGTTGCGCAACGGTGCATCAGTAAGGCGATCGGCTAGGCGCTGGCGCTCTTGGGTGATGGTCTCGACCTGCCCCATGCGGCGCGCGGCACGGCAATGCGCGGTCGATCCAGCTCTTGCGCGGCGGCTATGAGGTCGTCTTGATCCTTCAAGCCCCAGATCAATCTAACGGCTGTCATACGGCGGCCCCGTTTGATCGGTGTATAGGCGGCATGGAAGCCCGCGAGGTGCGACACCTCAGCGATGGCGGGTTCAAGGGCGCGTCGCTTGATATCCTGCCACCTGATCAATTTTCCATGTGGCATCCCCAGCAGCGCGCGCCGGGTCATCGAGGGCGATTTCCTCAGAGGTTTTACGCATGTTGGCGCGGCGGCTGAGAAACACATACAAACGCAATACCGGCTTTCGAAGGCCAAGACGGCGCGGCGCGGATAGCGACCCAATGGTCTGTCGGCAATCACACGGCGTAGGGTTGGCGAAAAGGTCCAGCGGATTCGGCGGCGTCGAGGCTGTCATCTTCGCGACTCCATCAAAGCCCGAAAGCGAGGCCCGGATTTAGTATAAGCGCGAGCCATTACGGCTAAGTGAGGGCAGATCGAGATGGTGGCGCCATGCAGTTCCCTCGATGGCGCTGAGAAGATCCTCGCGGTTGGAGTGGAATGTCTCGTTCAAGATGGCCAGCGGCACCTGGCCTTGCTGTACGTCATCGGCAACGGCCAGTCCGGCTTCTTGGATCGCAGCAACGGCAGCTTGCCCGCGCGCGAGCTGAGAGACGCGCCAGACCGAAACCGCATATCGGCCAGCTCACCCGCCGCGATGATGGCGTCCGGGTTTGCCGCGCGCCATGCGCAGCGCGTCGAAGATGGTGGTGGTTTTGCCGGTTGAGGTCATGGGGGGACATATCGGGGACGCGGTCGTCGATGAAGTCCCCAAAGCCCGCGATATTAAGGCCCTTTTCACCCGCAATGGAGGCCCTTTTCACCCGCGATAAGGCCCCGTAGAGCCGCAATAAGGCCCCAAATCGATTGTGTTTTTTTTATAACGGAAACAAATGCCGTCGGCCTAGAAAGGAAGATAAGAATAGAAAAAAGGGCCGCGGTCGTTTTGACTGTGGATAAGACGGTGATCTGGTCGATCTTGGCCGTCGATGTGCATTGATCTGCGTTTTCGGTGTCCAGAAACCCCGCTGAGCCATGCGGTCGGTGCATATCACGGGGGTTTTAGGGGTGTTTTTGCCGGTTTTCAGGGGTGTTTTCGGCTAAGTATCTGAAGACATTGAACCAGACATTTAACATAATGGGTATTATTGGACTGTTAGCGCTAACTGTTTTCGCGCGCGCGCGTGAGGCTAGGTTCACACGCGTCTTGCAAGGCGGCGATTTCCTCCAGGGCAGATGTAGAAAGCCGTGAAAGATCCAGGGCGTCAGCGCTCACTGTGTCAGTGATGATGATGCGATTTGGCATGTCCACATGCGCAGAGAGATCCATTGCCTGTGATGGTCGGCCATATGTGCGGTCGAGGATGGCCGTGGCGGCTGAGATGCGGGCGGCTTCACTTTGACCGCCGGTCGCGATTTCAGCCAAGGCCGCGATGGCATCTTCAACATGTCCAGCCATGAGATCAGCCAAGGCCGCGCGGCGTTCGGCTGTGTCCTGGTTCGGTTGCCCTGGGGGTCTGCCCGCACCTGGTCTGGGTCCACCCCTAGCCATATTTGAAATCCGTTGAAAAAATACCGATGGCCGCAGGAGGCGCTGAAATGGGCTCTGGGCGGTAAGGTTGCGTTTTTGGCTGTGCGGGTGCGGTCAGCGCAAGATGGGGCCTCAGGCG
>JAGYKZ010000111.1 GCA_018401385.1 Roseicyclus sp. | reverse complement strand
CACACGCGAGCCATCTTTGGCCGAGGGCACGGTGGACAGCGTCACGGGGTTCAATTTCAGCTCCTACCTCAGCGCAGCGCGTCTGGGGGTGCCAGAGGATGACCTGACCACGATCCTCTTTGCCGATCACGGTGTTGCGCTTTATGGCAATGCGATCATCGTCAATACCGACTATGCCGCCGCCAACCCCGAGGTGGTGACCGCCTTCTTGGGGGCAGTTGTTGATGGTGTGCGTGATGCGATGGCAGACCCTGCGGCAGGGGCGGCTGCGGTGATCGAACGCAACCCTGCGGGGGATGTGGATTTGGAAACCCGCCGCCTGCAAATGGCGCTGGATGCCAATATCGCCACCGAGTATGCGCTGGAAAATGGCATGGGCAACATCGATCCCACCCGCATGGCAGAGGCGTTGGAGCAGATGAAAATCGTTTATGAGTTCCAAAACGCACCTGATGCCGCACTCTATTTCACGGATGCCTATTTGCCTGCGGCAGATGCGCGGATGTTGAGCCAATAACCTTGGACGCAGCGCCAAGATCAGGGGTCAGCACGGGCAATCGTGCTGGCCCTGCTTTCAAGGAAAATAGACGATATGACCTTTCAGATTGAGCTAAAGGGCGTGACCCACGCCTATCGCACCGCCTCAGGCCCGTTGCCTGTATTGGATAATCTCTCCCTGCAAATCCCCGAACATTCCTTTTGCGCGGTGGTGGGGCCTTCGGGATGCGGGAAATCCACGCTGACGCGGCTGGTCTCGGGGCTGATGCGCCCCGATCAGGGCGAAGTGTGGCTGTCGGGTCAAAAGGTCACCGGCCCGCGCCCCACGGTGGGAATGGCGTTTCAAAACCCCGTTCTTTTGGAATGGCGCACAATTTTGGAAAATGTGCTTCTGCCCTTGGAAATCGTCAAAACGCCAATGAGCCGTGCCGAAGGCGAGGCGCGCGCGCGGCATTTACTGGAATTGGTCGGGTTGAAAGGGTTTGAGGGCAAAAAGCCTTCGGAACTCTCGGGCGGGATGCGGCAACGCGCCTCGCTGTGCCGATCCATCATTCACAAACCCGATGTGTTGATTTTGGACGAGCCATTTGGCGCATTGGACGCCTTCACCCGCGAGGATTTGTGGTGCACCATGCATGATCTGCGGGCCGAAGAACCCTTTACCTGCCTTTTGATCACCCACGATCTGCGCGAAAGCGTGTTTTTGGCCGATCAGGTGGTGGTGCTGTCAGGCCGTCCCGCCCATGCACAGCATATCCTGCACGTCGATTTGCAAGGCAAGCGCACATTGGATGATCTTTACAGCCAGAAGGCGGTGGAAATGCTGGCCGTGCTGCGCCATCAAATTCAACTGGCCCAAGGCCGTGTGCCGGAGGGGGCAGCATGAACGACAAATTCCTCAAAATCGGTGTGCCGATCCTGTTTATCGTGGCGGTCATCGCCATTTGGGAATGGCTGGTGTGGTTTTATCAACTGCCCAATTACCGCATGGCCTCGCCATCAGATTTGATCCCGAAATTCTGGCAATTCCGCGAGCTGTTCGTGGTGGCCTCATGGGAAACGCTGTGGCGCACGGTGGTCGGTTTGGCGCTTGCGGTGGCCTTTGGCACGGGTCTGGGCATGATCATGGGTTTTTCGCGCATCGCGCGCGAAGGGCTTTATCCGCTCTTGGTCGGCTTCAACGCCATCCCCAAGGCGACCGTTGTGCCCATCGTGGCGCTGATGTTCGTGGGCCAACATGATTTCAACACGGTTTTGATCGCCTTTATGATCTCCTTCTTTCCCATTGCCGTGTCCGTCTCCATCGGCCTGTCCACGTTGGAACCCGAATATCGGGATATCTTGCGCGCGCTGGGCGCATCGAAATTTACAATTTTTTGGAAAATTGCGCTGCCGAAAACCTTGCCCGAATTTTTCGGGGCGCTGAAGGTTGCGGTCACCTTGGCCTTTATCGGCACCAACCTCATGGAAATTGTCAGCCCCCATGGCCGTGGCCTTGGGGCGTTGTTCGATTCTGGGCGGATCAGCGCGGATTATCCTTTGATGTTTGCGATTGCTGTTCATGTGGCGGCGCTTGGCATCTTATTGTTTTTACGTGGTTGTGGCGCTAGAGCGTATCTTCGCGGATGGGCCGAACGCGCGCCCAGCTGATCTTTGATAGGCCCACCAGACCAAAATTGCAGGAGCCTTTTCATGATGCACGCGAAATTTGGGCGCGGCAAATTTCTGATGAAAATTTAATCAATCCTCTGCGGTGGGGCGTGCGCCGCGTTTCGCCGGCCCCTTTTCCTTTGGCTGTGGGCCAGAAATCTTGGGGCGACTGTGTGACACCACCCCAACGGACGGACCGCGTGACGGAACTTTCCCCTTCTCTCAGCCCGCTTGCGCCGCCCCGCGCCAAGGGTGCTTTGCGTGTGACGCTTGGGGGTGCAGGGCGATTGCAGGATTTTCGCGCCGAGGGGTCGCTGCGCGCGCTGTTCCCCCGCCGCGAAGGCACGGTTGAGGCGGTGATGATTAACACTGCGGGTGGGATCACAGGCGGGGATCGCTTTGCCATCCCGGCCGATGCTGCGGGCGGGCATCTGACCCTGACCACGCAATCGGCTGAACGGATTTATCACGCGGCCACGGGGCGCGGACAGGTCAGCACGGAATTGAACATTGCGGAAGGGGCCGCGTTGTCATGGCTGCCGCAAGAGGTGATTTTGTTTGACGGGGGCGCGCTGCGGCGGCGCTTGCGCATTGATATGGCCGGGGGGGCACATCTTCTTGCGGTGGAAAGCGTGATTTTGGGCCGCGCCGCAATGGGGGAGCGGGTCTGTCACGGTCAGTTGCAAGATGAAATCATCATCAACCGTGCGGGCCGCGCTTTGTTTCGCGATGCTGTGCGCCTGGAGGGTGATATGCACGCCCATCTTGCGCGCCGCGCCATTGGGCAGGGGGCCACGGGCTTTTCCACTGTGATCTGTGCCGCGCCACAGGCAGAGGATCATTTGGATGCGATCCGCGCAATCCTGCCCCAAACCGCTGCCGTGTCGGCCCCGCAAAAGGGTCTCTTGCGGATCCGTATATTGGCCGAAGATGGGTTCGGCCTGCGCCGCGCCTTGGTGCCTGTTTTGCGCGCTTTATCCCCCCATGATCTTCCCCGTTCTTGGAGCCTTTGAGAAATGAACCTCACCCCCCGTGAAAAAGACAAATTGCTGATCTCTATGGCCGCCGAGGTGGCACGCCGCCGCCTTGCGCGGGGGGTGAGGCTGAACCACCCCGAGGCGATTGCGCTCATCACCGATGCGGTGGTCGAAGGGGCCCGCGATGGCCGCAGCGTGGCCGATTTGATGCAGGCAGGCGGCCATGTCATCACGCGCGACCAATGTATGGAGGGCGTGCCTGAGATGATCCACGAAGTGCAGGTCGAGGCGACCTTTCCCGATGGCACGAAACTGGTCACTGTCCATCATCCCATTCGTTGAAGATAGAGGAATAAGCCCATGAAAAATTTTGTTCTTTTTGTTCTGGCGTTGAGTGCCGCAAGCCCTGCCATCGCGCATGACGGGCTCCATCTTCACCCGCATGGGGCGGAGCCTTGGATGGTGGCCCTTGGCGCGCTTGGGGCGATTGGCTTGGCCGCTCTCATCATCATGGATCGGCGCAAATGATCCCGGGCGAGCTGTTTGTTGCAGAAGGGGATTTGAACCTGAACGCTGCGGC
>JAGYKZ010000110.1 GCA_018401385.1 Roseicyclus sp. | reverse complement strand
CCGTTGGATGGCGGAGCGCGGCGAGGCGATGCTGGCCGATAATGCAGGCCGTGATTTGGTCACGCATAGCACGCTTGGCTTTGACGAAAATTATCGCCTTGTGGCTTATCATTTGGACAGTTGGTCCAACCTTGGGGCCTATGTCTCGCAATATGGGCAATTGATCCAATCCAATCTGTTTGCCCGTGTATTGACGGGCACCTATGACATTCAGACCGTGTTTTTCCGCAACCGTGCAGTGTTTACCAATACCGCGCAGGTGGATGCCTATCGTGGCGCGGGACGGCCTGAGGCGATTTTCTGCCTAGAGCGGAGCATGGACCATGCCGCCCGCGTGCTTGGGGTTGATCCCGCTGAATTGCGCCGCCGCAATTTCATCCGCCCCGACCAGATGCCATATCGCACCGCCACGGGTGAGCTTTACGATGTGGGAGAATTTGCGGCGCTTCTGGATCGCGCTTTGGAAAAGGCCGATGTCGCGGGATTTGACACGCGCCGCAAGGCCAGTGCCGCCAAGGGTAAACTCCGTGGATCGGGAATTTGTTATTATATCGAGTCCATCCTTGGCGATCCAGATGAACGGGCCAAGATCGAGCTGACCGCGACAGGCGCACGGGTTTATGTTGGCACACAATCAAATGGGCAAGGCCACGAGACCGTTTATCCACAGTTGGTCCATGATCAGACGGGTCTGCCCTTGGAGGTGATTGAAATCGTGCAAGGCGACAGCGACCTGATTGAAAAGGGTGGCGGCACGGGTGGGTCGCGCTCCGTCACGGTGCAGGGCATGGCGCTGCGTGCGGCGGGTCAAAGCCTGGTCGCTGGTTTGCGCGATTTCATGGCCGATCATTTGGGCGCGGATGATGTGAATTTTGACATTGAAGAAGGCGTCTTTCGTACCCCAGGGTCAAACATTGTTGTCACGCTTCTGGAGGCGGCAGAGGCCGCGCGTGGTGCAGGCCGTGCGGATCTGTGCGTGGTGCAGGAATATGTCAAACTTCCTGGCCGCTCCTATCCGAATGGCTGTCATATTGCCGAGGTCGAGATTGATCCCGAAACGGGTGTGATGATGGTCGATCGTTACACGGTGGTCGATGATTTCGGCAATATGATGAACCCGATGTTGGCCGAAGGCCAAGTGCATGGCGGGGTTGCGCAAGGGATTGGTCAGGCGATTTGCGAACGTGTGGTCTATGATCCAGATGGTCAGCTTTTGACCGCAAGCTTTATGGATTACGCGATGCCGCGGGCCGATAATATGCCCTTTATTGGCTTCTCGATCCGTCCTGTTCCTTCAACTGCTAACCCATTGGGGATGAAGGGCTGTGGTGAGGCGGGCACAGTGGGTGCTTTGGCGGCTGTCTCAAATGCGGTCAATGATGCGCTTGCGGATATGGGGGCCAAGGTTGAGATGCCCTTTACTCCTGCACGTCTTTGGGAAGCCATCGAAGCCACCCGCGCGGTGGCCGCTGAATAAGATCACGTCCCGCGCGGTTTGGCCCGCAGGGTCGGGTCAGCGGCGCGCGGATCTTCGGGCCAAGGATGGCGCGGATATTGCGCGCGCATATCCTTGCGCACATCGGCATAAGACCCTTCCCAAAATTGCGGCAGGTCTTGCGTCACCTGAATGGGACGCTGTGCAGGTGAGAGCAGCGTGATTTTAATCGGCAACCGATCTGGCCCGATGCGCGGGTGTTCGGTGACGCCAAATACTTCTTGGATGCGCAGTGCAATCGCGGGCTGCGCATCGCTGTAATCAATCGCAACCTGCCGCCCCAAGGGTGTTGTCCAATGTGCAGGGGCGAGGCGGTCAAGCTCGGACAACGCATCATAGCCAACCAGCAGTTTCAATCCTTCGCTTGGATCAAACCGCGCCAGATCATCGGCGCTGCGCGCGGTACCAAGATAGGGCACGGCCCAATCTTGCAGCCGTGCCAAAAGCCCCTCCTCGCTGACATTTGCCAATCCCGCAAAGGCAATCCGCGCCCGCAGAAAGGTGGCGCCGCGCGTCCATCCCAAGGCGTTCAGGCCAAGATCACGGATGCCTGCACAGAGGGCTTTTGTGATCCCATCAGGGTCGGGGTTTGGATCCTGTCGCTCGTCTAGGATGAGCGCGCCTAAGCGCTCCTGAAGCTTGGTTTCCACACGCCGCAAACGGGGGTTCCAGTCACAGATTTTCTGCCATGCGATTTGTGCGCCATAGATGTCGCGCAATTCAATTTCGGTGAGCACAAGCGCCCCCCTTATCCGTGCCTCGCGGGGATTGCCATCAAGATCGCTCGCAACGATCAATCGCGCGCCCGATAATTCATCGCCCGCATCAAAAATGGCACCTTTCCCGCCAGATAGAATGTATCTCGGGGCGTCCCCCTTACGGCGCAACCCGATGCGGTCGGGATAGGCCAAGGCCAGATATTGCGCGTCACTCAATGCGCGCCCCTTGGCCAAAGGTTTCAGCCGTGTGATCTCCTGGCGGATGCGCGCAAAGGAAGGGGTGTTTGCCACTTGCCCATCCAAAAGGCGCAGACGCAGGGTCAGGTCGCTTTGCGATGTTTGGCCTTGCAGCGGATCACGCTCGCCCAACAAGGCGGCAATCCGCGCCGCGCGCCCATCCCCTGACAACAGCATATGCGCAAGGCGCGGGTGCAGGGGCATTGCGGCCATGGCCCGCCCATGGGCCGTGATCCGCCCTTCTGCATCCAAGCCCCCAAGCGCCTGCAACAGCGCCCGCGCCTCGGTCAAAGCACCCGCAGGGGGTGGGGTGAGAAAGGCCAAGCCCTCCGCGCCGCCCCAAAGGGCCAGTTCCAAGGCCAAACTTGTCAGATCAGCGGCCTCGATCTCGGCGGGGGGAAAAGCGGGCAAGGCCCCTTCGGCACCCTTTGTCCAATTGCGATAGCAGATACCCGCTGCCACGCGCCCTGCGCGGCCACGGCGTTGATCCGCCTCGGCGCGGCTGACGGGTTCGGTCACAAGCCGTGTCATGCCAGAGGCAGGATCAAACCGCGCGCGCCGTGCGCGGCCACTGTCGATGACCACGGAGATGTCGGCAATGGTGAGTGAGGTTTCCGCGATGGATGTCGCCAGCACCACTTTCCGCGCGCCATTCGCCTCAGGCGTGATGGCCGCGCGCTGCGCGGCCAAAGGCATCGCGCCATAGAGTTGATGCAGGCGTATATCGCGGGGGAGATCAAGCAAGGCTGCGGTGCGGACAATTTCGCCCTGTCCTGGCAAAAAGGCCAAGATGCCCCCCTCACTTTCGCGCAAGGCCCGCGTGATGAGGTCCGCCATGGCGTGCTCAAGTCGCGTATCCTTGGGCAGGGGGGTGGCGCGGTGATGGGTCACCACTGCGAAGGCCTGCCCCGCGGATGTGATGAGGGGCGCGTCATCAAGGAGCGCCGCCACAGGGGCCGCGTCCAATGTGGCGGACATGACCAATACCTGCAAATCGGGCCTGAGTGCGCCGCGCAATTCCCATGTCAATGCGAGACCAAGATCCGCATTCAGCGACCGCTCGTGGAATTCATCAAAGATGACGGCGCCAATCTCGGGCAGGTCGGGCGCATCTTGGATCATTCGGGTGAGGATGCCCTCGGTCACAACCTCGATCCGCGTGGCGCGGCTGGTTTTGCTCTCGCCGCGCATTCGGTAGCCGATGGTCTGTCCCACCCCCTCGCCCTGGGTCTGGGCCATCCGCTCCGCTGCGGCGCGCGC
>JAGYKZ010000011.1 GCA_018401385.1 Roseicyclus sp. | reverse complement strand
CTATTACTCAGGTATCAGCCTTGATGACACACAATTCACCCTCATCAATATGCCAAGCGCAGGGGTCACGCTCGAAGAGGCGGAAGCCGATATTGACCGCGTGATTGCGGACTTCTTGGAGAACGGCATTGATCCAGACCAATTCGCTCGGATTAAATTCTTATATGAAGCATCCGAGATTTACGCGCGCGACAACGCTTCGGGGCGCGCACGGCTTTACGGGATGGCCCTGACCTCGGGGCTTGAAGTTGAGGATGTGCAAAATTGGCCCGAAGTGATTAAGGCCATAACGATCGAAGATGTCATGGCCGCAGCGCGAGCGCTGTTTTCTGATGCGCCGCGCGTGACGGGCTATCTGACCCAATCGCAGGCAGCGGAGAATTGATCATGCCTTTCGCCAAACATATCTTCGCTGCTCTTTGCGCCGTTTTGACCTTCGTCACACCGCTGCGCGCAGAGATGCAAATCCACCCCGTGACCAGTCCAAATGGACATCACGCGTGGTTGGTCGAGGATCATTCCATCCCCTTTGTGGCGCTTGATATTCGTTTTGAGGGCGGCACGAATTTGGATGAGCCAGGCAAACGTGGCGCGACCTATATGATGACAGGATTGCTGGAGGAGGGCGCGGGTGAGCTTGATGCGCAAGGTTTCGCCCAAGCCGTGCAAGCCTTGGCCGCAGAATTTTCCTTTTCATCCTATCGCGATACGATTGCAATCAGCGCGCGGATGCTTACCGAAAACCGCGATGACGCGGCGGCGCTGTTGCATGAGGTTCTGACCAATCCACGGTTTGACACAGACGCGATTGAACGGATTAGGGCACAAGTGCAGTCAATCTTGGCAAGTCAGGCGCAAGACCCCGACACAATCGCGGCGCAGACCTTCAACGCTCTGGCCTTTGGCGATCACCCCTATGCAAGCCCCGAAGAGGGCACACTGGACACCATCGCGGGACTGACGCGGGAGGATATCATCACCGCCTATCGCAACGCCTTTGCGACTTCGCGCGTCTCCATTGGTGCATCGGGCGATATCACCGCCGATGAACTGGGCCTGTTGATTGATCAGCTGTTGGAGGGTCTTCCCGAAACGGGCCCCGCCCTGCCCGATATGGCGGGGTTTGATGCCAGCGCGGGTCAGGTGGTGATTGATTATCCAACCCCGCAATCGGTGGTCCTGTTTGGTCTGGAAGGCATCGCCATGGATGATCCAGATTTCTTTCCCGCCTTTGTCCTCAATGAAATTATAGGGGGCGGGTTTCGGGCGCGGCTTATGGATGAGCTGCGCGTCCAACGTGGCTTGACCTATGGTGTGGGCACAAGCTTATCCACGGCTGATTGGCAGCCGATGTGGCTGGGGCAATTTGCATCTTCCAATGAACGCGTGGCCGAAGCGGTGCAACTGGTCGATGCGATCTTGCGCGACATCGCAGAAAACGGTGTGACCGAGGAAGAATTGACCCGCGCCAAGCGGTATATGACGGGGGCCTATCCGCTGCGCTTTGACGGGAATGGCGCGATTGCGGCGATCATGGCAGGGATGCAGCAAAGCGGGATGCCGATTGATTATATTGCCAATCGCAATTCCTACGTGGAAAGTGTCACCTTGGAGGATGTGGCCGCAATCGCGCAGCGTTTGATCACGCCAGATCAAATGCTCACGGTCATCGTGGGTCAGCCCAAAGAATTATCTCCCGCCCATTAGGTTTCGTTGCATTTCCGAATCGTGCACCTCCATGCTACAGATAGTGGCATGGGAAAACCTGACCACAACATGGACCAAAATCTGCCCGCTCGACCGGTGATCCGTCAGCTTGACGAGGCTGCGATCAATCGGATTGCGGCGGGGCGAAGTGGTGGAGCGCAGCTCCGCCTCCGCCGTAAAGGAGCTGGTCGAAAACGCAATTGACGCAGGTGCACGGCGCATCACAGTAGAAATCGCCGATGGCGGCAAGACGTTGATCCGCGTCAGCGATGATGGCTGTGGCATGGGGCCTGGGGATTTGCCCTTGGCACTGTCCCGCCACGCCACATCGAAAATTGATGGATCCGACCTGCTGAACATTCAAAGCTTCGGCTTTCGTGGCGAGGCGTTGCCCAGTTTGGGTGCGGTGGGACGGCTGACCATTAGGAGCCGTGCAGCAGAGGAAGATGGCTATGAAATCTCCGTCTCAGGAGGGCGGCAAGAGCGGATAAAGCCTGCCTCTATGTCACTGGGCACAGTGGTGGAATTGCGCGACCTATTTTACGCGACCCCTGCCCGACTAAAATTTCTCAAAACCGAACGCGCCGAGGCCCAAGCAATCAGCGATGTCGTCAAGCGCCTTGCCATGGCCGAACCAAGCATCGGCTTTCAGCTTCTGGATTGCAGCGAAGGGCGCCGCAGCCTTTTTGCAGTTGAACCTGAATCAGGCGATTTATTTGACGCGCTCACAAACCGATTGGGCCACGTGATGGGGCGCGATTTTGTAGAAAACGCCCTTCAGATTGATGCCACGCGCGATGATATCCGTCTGATCGGTCTGACCGCCCTGCCCACATATTCCCGCGGCTCGGCTGTGGCGCAATATCTGTTCGTGAACGGCCGCCCCGTGCGCGACAAGCTTTTGATCGGTGCGCTGCGCGGGGCTTATGCTGATTTCCTCAGCCGTGATCGCCACCCGGCCGCGGCTTTGTTCATCGAATGCCCGCCCGAACGTGTGGATGTGAATGTGCATCCTGCAAAGGCCGAAGTGCGGTTTCGGGAGGCGGGTGTCGTGCGTGGCCTGATTGTCTCAAGCCTGCGCCATGCTTTGGCCCAAGCGGGTCATCGCGCCTCAAGCACAGTTGCCAACGAAACCTTGGGCGCAATCCGGCCAGAGATACCTAGCCCGCGCGCTTATCAAGGCAGCTATGATGCGCCACGGATACGCCCCCAAACCTATCGCAGCACCTATGAGCTTCAGGCACCTGCGCAATTTGGTTTGTCTGAAACAGCCCCGCAATTTGATGCCCCATCCCACCGCGCGGCAGAATCCATAACTGCGCCGGCCCATGAGGAACTTGCCCATCCATTGGGCGCGGCCACGGCACAATTGCATGAGAATTACATCATCGCCCAAACCGCCACAGGGCTGGTCATCGTGGATCAACACGCCGCCCATGAGCGCTTGGTCTATGAGAGGCTCAAAAAACAGATGGCCAACAACGGGGTGGCACGACAGGCTTTGTTGATCCCTGAAATCGTCACACTTGGGTCCGATGCAGAGATGCTGCTCGATCATGCAGACAGCCTTTCACAATTTGGATTGATCATCGAACCCTTCGGTGAGGGCGCAATCGCCGTGCGCGAAACCCCTGCCATTCTCGGCGCAGTCAACAGCGAGGCACTGTTGCGCGATGTTCTGGATGAGATTTCAGATATGGGCGACAGCCAGATGGTGCAGGCGCGGATTGAGGCGATCCTCTCGCGCGTGGCCTGTCATGGCTCGATCCGCTCTGGCCGCGCGATGCGGATTGAAGAAATGAACGCGCTGTTGCGCGAGATGGAGGCCACCCCACATTCTGGCCAATGCAACCATGGCCGCCCCACTTACGTGGAGCTTGCCTTGAGCGATATTGAAAAACTCTTTGGTCGCAGGTGAGTAATGCAATTTGATCTCTCCGATCCCCTGATCCTTGGCGCATTGATGGGCGCGGTGATCCTCATCGCTTTGTTCTGGCTGATCTTGGCGGGGGTGAAGGCCGCCAATCGATCTGCGGCGATGATTGAACCTTTGGCGCGCAATCTGGGTGGGCTAGAGGGGCGCGTGCAAGCCATGTCGGACGGGCAGCAGCAATTGTCCGGCGGGCTGGCGCAGGTGGTTGAGCTGCAATCCAAGACCCAAGCACGCATGCTTGAGGTGATGGAACGCCGCCTTGAGGAAGTGCAAAAAGGTATGAGCGAAACGCTGCACGGCACGTCAACGCGCACGGCACGCAGCCTTGGCGAATTGCAGCAAAAGCTTGAGCAAATCGACCGCGCACAGGCCAAAATTGAAAAGCTATCTGGTGATGTTTTGGGGTTGCAGGATATCCTGTCAAACAAACAAACACGCGGCGCGTTTGGCGAGATTCAGCTCAATGATATCGTCTCGAAAGCTTTGCCCAGTGACAGCTACGCGTTTCAGGCCACCCTCTCAAATGGCAAGCGCGCAGATTGCCTGATCCATCTGCCCAAACCCCCAGGGCCAATTGTGATTGACAGCAAATTCCCGCTTGAGGCCTATGAAGCATTGCGCGCTGCGAAAACCCCACAAGAAAACAACGAGGCGGCCCGCGCGTTTCGCACATCGGTGCGCGGTCATATCAAGGCGATATCCGAACGCTATATTCTAGAGGGCGAAACGGCGGATGGGGCGCTGATGTTCCTGCCGTCTGAGGCAGTTTATGCCGAGCTGCACGCCAATTTCCCCGAGATTGTCCGCGAAGGTTTCGCCGCACGGGTCTGGATTGTGTCCCCCACCACCTGCATGGCCACGCTCAATACCATGCGCGCGGTTCTCAAAGATGCGCGGATGCGCGAACAAGCGGGCGCCATTCGCAAACAATTGGGGCTGTTGCATCGCGATGTCGAACTGGTGTTTGAGCGCGTCAACAAGCTCAACACCCATTTCGGGCAAGCGCGCAGGGATATTGACGATATCACGATTGCGGCAGAACGGGCGGGGAAACGGGCGGTGAAACTGGATAATTTCGATTTTGAAGAAATCGCCCCCGATCCCATTCCACCTTTGCCCGAGAAATAACCTAGGCTTTTTCGAAAACCCGCGCCAAGATAGTGGTCAATGCACCCACATCTTCATCGCCGAAGGCATCAATCTGATCGCTGTCGATATCGAACACTGCGATCAGCGCGCCAGAGGCGTCAAAAACGGGCAACACCAATTCCGATTGAGTGGTGCTTGAACAAGCAATGTGATCGGGAAAGGCGTGGACATCCGCCACCAATTGCGGGGCACGACTGCGCGCACAGGCCCCGCAGACACCCCGTGAGAACGGGATCACAAGGCACCCATGTCCGCCCTGATATGGACCGATTTTCAGCAACTCGGGTTCTGTCACGCGATAAAACCCCACCCAATCAAACCGCGGATCGGCATGATACACCTCACAGGCGATGGTGGCCATCAAGGCGATTTGATCTGTTTCACCATCGGTCAGACTTTCAATCGTTGCGGCCAAGGCGCGGTAATCCATTGATCTTCTCTCTCTCATCTCGATCTGCTCTGGTTTAAGGAATTTGAAGCAGACGCGAAAGCGGCTTCTGCCTCGTTACCATTTGCTAAGGATTTCGATCTAACCTCCGGACATGGAAGTTGCGCAAAAGGTAAATGTGAATGGATGTGCGGCTGGATATTGAACCCATTCGGAATGGGCTGATCGTCAAGGTCTGTGCAAGCCGTGTGGATGCGGCTGCCGCCCTCGCGTTTCGCGATGCGTTTCGGCAGGCCACCGCTGGCACCGATGGGCAACGGGTCATTCTGGATATGGAGGATGTGACCTTCCTTGACTCAAGTGGCCTTGGCACATTGGTCGCAATGCGGAAATCCTTGGGTCAGGATCGGCAATTGGAGCTGACCACCCTATCACCCTTGGTCGATAAGGTAATGCGGCTTACCGCGATGGACAAGGTTTTCGCCATCCACCCAAATCGAGATGCAGCCATTGATACACAGGCGCAATGAATGTGGGCGGGGATATTCAGGTGATACGGGGGCAAAGCGACATGATATGGAGCCTAACAAGCCATCCGCATTCCGTGCGGCAAGCTTTGGCACAAATCACCACCTATTTGCGCGCGCGCGGCGTGCCAGAAGCGCATCGTTTGAATGTCGAATTGGTTTTGGCCGAAGTGCTGAACAATATATGCGAACACGCCTATCGTGGCGCGGATGACGGGCGTATCCTGACATCTGTCAGCTGTAGCCATGACATGATCCAGTGCCATATCACCGATAAGGGCAGCGCGATGCCTGGGTTGACGCCCCCAAAGGGCCGTTTTCGTGATCCTGACACCTGCGCCTTTGATGATTTGCCTGAAGGGGGATTCGGCTGGGGCCTGATCCGCGCCATCGCCGCAGATGTGCAGTACGAACGGCGCAACGTTGAAAACCACCTTTTCCTCCAGATTGCCTCAGCCTCCGCACCCTGTGCCCGCGCTGTTTCGGGCATTGTCTAAAAATCGAAAACACTGCCACGAAATGGCCTTGCTCTGACCTTAGACCTGACGGAATGACGCGTCATTTTCACAGGTGTAGCGATACTGCTTCCCCCGATGATGCGCGCGTTACGCCCCCAATTGTCGCGCATCATCGGGGACCTTCTGCCCTTGCAGTGCCGCCATTCCCCGCTAACTTGGCCCAAACAAGAGGGACAGGAGCAGGGACATGATGCGTGATTTCCAAACAACGGGCCGATCCGCCCTCATCACAACGCAAGGGGCCGTGGCCACATCCCATCCGCTGGCCGCAAAAGTTGGCGTGCAGATATTAGAGCAGGGTGGCAATGCGATGGATGCCGCTATCGCAACCGCCATCCTCCTCGGCCTGTGTGAGCCGCAATCCACGGGTCTTGGCGGCGATCTGTTTGCGATGGTGTCCTATGCGGATCAATCTGATCTGATTGGTCTAAATGCCTCAGGCCGCGCCCCAATGGGGCTGGACACAGACGCATTGCGCGCCACCGGGCGCGCGTCCATTCCACTGGACAACATCAATGCCGTGACGGTCCCAGGCGCCGTAGACGGGTTCTGCCGCCTGCATCAAGACCACGGCACATTACCGCTTGAGGATATCCTCGCGCCTTCCATCTTCTACGCAGAACACGGCATCCCCGTGGCCCCGCGCGTGGCCTTCGATTGGGACGAGGCACGCGATACGCTGCGCGGGCGGGCGCGCGATTGTTATATGTGGCAAGATCAGCCGCCGCAGATCGGCACGCGTTTCACAGCCAAAGGTCAGGCAGACGTGCTGCGCCGCATCGCCCGCGAAGGACGTGCAGGGTTCTATGAGGGCGAAGTGGCGGAGGATTTGGTCAATTCCTTGCGCGCGCTTGGGGGCAGCCACAGCCTCGAAGATTTCGCAAACACAGCCTGCGATTACGTTACCCCGATCTCCACCCACTATCGTGGTCACGAATTGATCGAATTGCCGCCCAATGGACAGGGTGCGACCGCGTTGCTGCTGACCAATATACTCGCTCAATTCGACCTTGGCACGATGGATCCTTTTGGCGCTGCGCGCGCGCATATTGAGGCAGAAGCCACCAAACTGGCCTATGATGCGCGCAATCGCTTTCTCTCTGACCCAGACCACCTGACCCATTTGGATCATATGCTCTCAGGCAAAACCGCGCGCGACTTGGCCGCTTTGATTGATCCCGCGCGCCCGATGACCGACCCGCATCAGGCCTCAAGCGCGGTGCATAAAGACACGGTCTATCTTTGCGTGGTTGATAAAGACCGCATGGCCGTCTCAATGATCTACTCGATCTTCCATTCCTTTGGCTCGGGCTATGCTTCGGATAAATTTGGCATTCTGTATCAAAACCGTGGCGCAGGTTTTTCGCTCCAAAGCGGGCACCCGAATGAGGCCAAAGGGGGCAAACGCCCCTTGCATACGATCATACCGGGCTTATTGCGCTTTCCCGATCAAAGTCTCATGCCCTTTGGTGTCATGGGTGGGGCATATCAGGCCACGGGCCATGCGCGGCTCATCACCAATATCATCGACTATGGCATGGATGTGCAAAGTGCGATTGATGGCGCGCGCTGTTTTGCGGATCAGGGCAAATTGCAGGTGGAACTCGGCTATGATGCAAGCGTCAACGCGGCATTGCGCGGGATGGGCCATCAGGTGGTCACCCCCTATCGGCCCATCGGCGGGGCGCAGGCGATCAAAATTGATGCAAGCTCAGGACTTTTGATCGCAGGATCAGACCCGCGCAAAGACGGATTGGCCTTGGGGTATTGAGATCAGTTCAATTGGTAATCCAGCGGATAGGCCCCGTTCTGGAATTCCCCAAACAATTCGGGCAAGTCAGGATGGTCCACGGGTTCGCCCGTGTCATCAATTTCAAGATTTTGTTCCGAGACATAGGCCACATAATAACTGTGGTCATTTTCCGCGAGCAGATGATAAAATGGCTGCTCTTTGCTGGGGCGTTTTTCCTCGGGGATCGCATTATACCATTCGTCCGTATTGGCGAACTGGGTGTCGATGTCAAAAATCACCCCACGAAACGGGTGTTTCTTGTGGCGCACGACTTGCCCAAGATTAAATTTTGCCTGCCGTTTCAGCATTCAGACCCCCTATGATCCACAGCGCACCGTAATGCCAACAGGCCTATTTGTCCATGTCCCGAAGGCAGGGTTTCGTGAAACAGATTGTTGAATATCCGCGCAAGGATGATGTGGGATTGTATTTCAATTGCCCCGTGAATGGCGTATGATTTCCAAAAAATAAGAGCAGTTCGACAAAGGATCAGGTTGATGAACCGATTTGTGATGCTACCGATGATCATATTCCTGAGCGCCTGTGTGGGATCAGCCACCCCGCCGCGCAACGCAGAAAATGCCTGCGCGATCATCGAGGAACGTCCGCATTACCTCAGCGCCATGCAGGCGACCGAGGCGAATTGGGGCGTGCCAGTCGCGTTACAAATGGCCACGATCTATCATGAAAGCAGCTTTATCAGCAACGCGCGCACACCGCGCCGCTACGCGCTTGGGGTCATCCCTGCGGGGCGGCAAAGCTCCGCTTTTGGCTACAGCCAAGCACTTGATGGCACATGGGATGATTATCGCGCGGATACGGGCCGCCGCTTTGCGCGGCGCACCGATATCAATGACGCAACAGATTTCATGGGGTGGTATATGAACCAGTCCCGTGCGCGCAATGGCATCGCCTTAACCGATGCGCGCAGTCAATATCTGGCCTATCATGAGGGCCACGCGGGCTTCAGGCGTGGCAGCTATCGCAACAAGGCGTGGTTGATGCGCGTGGCGGATCGTGTCGAGGCGCGGGCCACAGTGTATGATCTGCAACTGGCGAGCTGTCTCCCGAGCCCAAGCTAACGGCTGCGTTGATCGGCCTCAAAGGTCGGGCTGAACAAGAAATTGGAATAATCCTGCCCAAAGGTGAAATCGCCCAGCGCGACAACGACTGTTTCGCCCATATCGTTGCGCGTCATCCATTGCACCAACCGCACAGGCTCATCTGCAAAAACAAGCGTCAGTTCGCCTGCTTCAGGTCGATTTTCATCCCATGCAACAACCCGCGTTGTCCCGTCCGCTGCTTCAACATGATCCACCACCAAGGCGGAGGCCGCCAAATCCACATTGCGGCCCAAAATAAGATCAAGCGGCGTCATCCCCAACGGATATTGCAGCGGCTCTGCATCCGCCAAATCTTCGAAAATGGCAACTTGCCCTCCGCCGACCACGACCAAAATATCGCTGTTGTCATACTCGAAACGCGCCCGACCAGGCCTGTGCATCATCAGCCGTCCCGTAACCTCACTGCCATCGGCATTATATTGGGTGAACGGCGCCTCTGCGGTCGAAATTCCCGCAAAATAGGCCGAAAGATCGGATAACGAAATCGGTGCCGCGTGCAGCGGCAGTCCGATGAGCGCCGGCAAAGCCGCGAGAAAGGAAATGCGTGTGTCCATGCTCTCTGATTGCCCTATTTCCATATCAATCGCACGTCACATTTTGGCGAGGCCCTAGCCCTGTTCAGGCACCAAGATCTCGCGCTTGCCGACATGGTTCGCGGTCGAGACAAGACCCGCCTCTTCCATCTGCTCAACCAAACGCGCAGCCTTGTTGTAACCGATGCCAAGCTTGCGCTGAATGTAGGAGGTGGAGCATTTACGATCTCGCACCACAACGGCCACGGCCTGATCATAAAGCGCATCTTCGCCATCGGTATTGCCGCCAAGGCCAAGCACAAGATCAATATCGCTTTCCTTATCCTCATCGGGACCATCCAATACGCTGGCCGCATAGGCAGGGGGACCAAAGGATTTGAGGTGGCGCACGATTTCTTCGACCTCTTCATCGCTGACGAAGGGGCCATGCACACGGGTGATCTTTGAGCCGCCCGCCATGTACAGCATATCGCCCATACCCAAGAGTTGCTCGGCGCCCATCTCGCCCAAAATTGTGCGGCTGTCGATTTTCGAGGTCACATGGAAGGAAATCCGTGTCGGGAAGTTCGCTTTGATCGTGCCCGTGATCACATCGACCGAGGGGCGCTGTGTCGCCATGATCAAGTGAATGCCACTGGCCCGTGCCATCTGGGCAAGGCGCTGAATACAGGCTTCGATTTCCTTGCCTGCCACCATCATCAAATCGGCCATTTCGTCCACAATCACCACGATGAAAGGCATCACTTCGGGGGTGAATTGTTCGGTCTCGAAAATCGGTTCGCCCGTATCCTCGTCAAACCCTGTCTGCACGGTCCGTTTGAACATCTCGCCTTTGGACAAGGCATCGCGCACACGGCCATTATAGCCTTCGATATTGCGCACGCCCATTTTCGACATCTTGCGATAGCGTTCCTCCATCTCGCCCACCACCCATTTCAACGCCACAACCGCCTTTTTGGGGTCTGTGACCACAGGTGACAGAAGATGCGGGATGCCATCGTAAACCGACAATTCCAACATCTTGGGGTCAATCATTATCATGCGGCATTCTTCGGGTCGCAGTTTGTAGAGCAATGACAGGATCATCGTGTTGATCGCCACCGATTTCCCCGAACCCGTGGTGCCCGCAATCAGCAAATGCGGCATCTTGGCAAGGTTGGCCACAACAGGCTCGCCGCCGATTTCCTTACCCAAAGCAAGAGGCAGCTTGTGATTGCCATCGCCAAAATCGCGGCTCGACAGGATTTCGCGCAAAACCACCTTTTCGCGATGTGAATTGGGCAGTTCAATCCCGATCACCGATCGACCTGGAACGGTCGAGACACGCGCAGAGAGCGCCGACATCGAGCGTGCAATGTCATCTGCCAGACCAATCACACGGCTGGCCTTAAGGCCTGGTGCAGGCTCCAACTCATACATGGTCACAACAGGGCCAGGGCGGACGCTGACAATCTCGCCCTTCACACCATAATCATCGAGCACGTTCTCCAGCATCCGCGCATTTTCTTCGAGCGCCTCATCAGACAAATGGAAGCGTTCAATATGGGTTGGGCTAGACAACAGCGACAGCGGCGGAAATTCATATTCCACCTCGCGCGATTCCAAAGGCAGGGAGGGCTGTGCATCCGCCATCGCCTGACGCGAGGGCACCGTTGGTTTCTTTAGACTGTGTTGCACAACACGTTTGGCCGCAGTCTCTGCACGCATTGGAGAGAGCGGCGTGTAATCCTCATGTTGCGGTGAGACGCTGAACGCCTCCTCCTCATCCTGAAACCCATCCGCGAAAATATTGTCACGGTCATCTTCATCCGTATCCAATTCATAGCCGCCCGACAGCGGCGAATTGACCATCGGTGAAGATGGGCTGGGCACCTCGCGGTAAATCTCACCTGCAAGCTGCGATGGGGACTGCGCCATTGCAGCGGATGTCAGGGGTGGCGGCACCCGCTTGGCGGGGTTTGGCACACCATCGGTGACGTGCAGCGCCTGCGGACGTGCGCTGCCCGTACGACTGCGCACAACAGTTGAAATCTTTCGCGCAGCCGCGTGGTTTCATCCGGTTGTTCTGGTGCGGCCTCCATTGTGGCTGAACGGTCCTCCCTCGAATAGCACGCGCAACAGCGGCATCCGATCAAACAGCCCCGCTTGCGCTTCTGGCTTGCGGGCCGGTGGCGCAGCCGTATTTTGAAAGGCTGGTGCCACACGGGATGGGGCGGGCGCGGCGGGCGCCTCATCATCGATCAATAGGCTGTCTTCCTCCACCCTCGGACGCCCGCGCCATGCGGGGGTGCGCACGGTTTCGCTCAATTGGCCGATGCCGCTCCCGACACCCCGACCCAATCCCGCTGCAAGCCCAGTCGCCCCGTTGCTGGCATGGAACAGAGCGATCAATCCGCCGCGTGTGAACAGACGCAATTCGCTTCTGGTGACCCCAAGCGCATATCCCATCAAAAGCGCGCTGCCCAAACCGGTCGCGGCGCCCAAGGACAGCATGGCAAAAGGCGCAGACACAGGCAGGATATTGATCAACACCGCCATCACGGTGTCGCCAAACAACCCCCCCATGCCAAAGCTGTGCGACCAGGCCGCGCCAGGTGAGAAACTGGCGATAAACACGGCCAGAGCTGCGATTGCAAACGGCAGCATGATCAAACGGGCAAGCGCGCCCTCCGTGCCTTTGTGAAGGGTCAAGCGCAGACCCCAGACAGCAAGACCCGCTGCGATCAAATACGCGGCATAACCCACGATCATGATGAAAATAGCCGACATGGAGGCTCCAAAACGGCCCAGCAGATTTTCAGGCGGGGTATCCGTGGCCACCATCCAATTCGGATCATCTGGCGTATAGCTGATCAACATCGCCGCAACAGCAACGCCCGCAGCAAGCAGGATAAGGCCTAGCAATTCCTTGCCACGCCGCTCCAAAGCCTCTTGCATCGGGGCGTCCAGAAGGGGGTCACGTTGTCTGGTTTGATACGCCATTCTTCACCTCACTGATACAAACAGCCATGCAGACGCAAAAGCCCGCGCTGTAATTCTTGTTCTTCTGCCACCAAAGCCACGCGAAGGCGGTCTTGACCGATGGCCTGACCCTCCACAGCGCGCGACAAATATGATCCAGGCAAGCAACGCACACCTGCCTCGCGCCACAGGGTCAAGGCTGCGGCCTCGTCATTCTCAACGGGCAACCACAGGAAAAACCCCGCCTCCAGCGGTTGATACCCCGCAACATTGCCAAAAATATCATCCGCCATTTCATATTTGCGGCGATAGATGGCGCGATTTTCTTCCACATGGGCCTCATCACCCCATGCAAGCGCCGCTGCCGCTTGCAATGGCAAGGGCAAAGGCGCGCCCGTGTAATTCTTCAGCTGCTTCATCGCCGCGATATTGCCCGCGCCCGATGCCGCAAAGCCCGACCGTAGCCCTGGAAGGTTTGAGCGTTTCGACAGGGAATGAAAAACCACCACCCGATCAGGATCAGCGCCCATCTCATGGGCCACTTCCAAAGCACCCACCGGGGGGGTGTCGCGGTAAATCTCGCTATAGCACTCATCCGCAAAAATTCGGAAATCATGCTTTTCCGCCAAGGCAATCAACGCGCGCCAATAGGCGCGACTGGCAACCGCGCCTTGCGGGTTTGCAGGCGAGCAGAGATAGGCGATACTCACTCGATCCAGAAGCTGCGCAGGTAGCGCCGTGTAATCAGGCAAATCCCCCGTCTGGGCGGTTGCAGGCACATAGACAGGCTCTGCGTTGATGGCGAGGCTTGCCACTGCGTAAACCTGATAAAACGGGTTTGGCATCAAAACAGCGGGCTTTTGTCCCGCTTTCTCTTCAACCCCAAGCGCAAGTGCCGCGTTGAACAACCCTTCACGCGTGCCGTTCAAGGCAAGGATATTCTGATCTGCATCAAGGTTGACCCGATAGCGCCGGGTGATCCATGCCACGATGGCCGCCCGCAATTCTGCGCTGCCCTCATTTGGGGGGTAACGGCCAAAGCCCTCAAGCGCCTCAGAAATCGCGCGTCCGATGAAGTCCGGGAAGGGATGGCGTGGCTCACCAATGGACATATTGATGGGATCGCCGCCCGGTTGATGGACGTCGAGCAATTTCCGCAAACGCGGAAAGGCGTATTCTGGCAGGTTCGAAAACCGCTCGGGAAACACCATGACTGCCTCAATTTCGGGGTCTGTTTTCGCCCCATTAACAGTCAAATTAACCTCTTATGCGGCAAAGGTCCAGAAAAAGGATTACCCGCGCAATGCCGCCTCCGCAGCAGCGCCAAGCCGCAAAAGCCGCGCTTCCTGACCTCGGGGGCAAAGCAGCATCACCCCAGTCGAGGGCACGCCCGTGGGCAATGTCAGCCCACAAGACCCCATCAAATTGCCAATCCGCGTGTTGCGCAAAGCAAGCAAATTCTCTGTGACGTAATAGTCCTCATCTACCATCAGCCGCGCGATATTAGGCGGCAAAATGGCCACTGTGGGAACAATCACCGCATCATACCCTGCTGTGTCACGGTGGAAATCATCGCGCAACGCCTCCAAGTGCTGCCAAGCGGCGATGTAATCGCTTGCCAAAACCTCCGCTCCGCTGCGGAAGCGCTGTAAAATCGGCCCAAACATTTGATCTGGGTTTGCCTCGATCACCTCGCGCCATGTTGCATAGGCCTCTGCCGCAAAAAGCACGGGCGACAGCGCCATGGCCGCATCCAAAGCGGGCGATGTGCCGCGTGTGATCCGTGCCCCCACTGCTTGGAACGCCTCCAGCGCGCGCGCAAATCCTTGCGCGGGCGCATCGCGCACATCCTCTGCATAAGGGTTGATGATCAAGAAGCGCCGCCCCTCAAGAGTGGTGTTTGTTAAATCAACCGCCCGCTCCCCCGCGAGCACCGCGAAAATTTCGGCACAATCCTCGACCGATCGCGCCAATGGACCCACTGTATCGAATTTGGCGCAAAGCGGCACAACGCCGCGATTGGAAAGACGGCCATGGCTGGTTTTCAAGCCAACCAAATCATTGAACGCCGCTGGCACCCGCACCGAACCGCCTGTGTCAGAGCCAATCGCAGCCGCAGCCAACCCATGGGCCACCGAGGCCGCCGCCCCAGAACTTGACCCACCAGGCACGGCGTCTGGGTCATTGATATTGGGTGGCGTGGCAGGCAATGGATCCAAACCAACCCCGAACATCGGGTTCAGGCCAAGACCCGAAAAGGCCAGTTCGGACATATGGGTTTTGCCCAAACACACGGCCCCCGCCTGTGTGGCACGGGCCAAAACATCCGCATCCCGTGACGGCACGCGCCCTGCAAGCAAGCGCGAACTGGCCTCGGTCGCCACATTGGCGCTGTCAAAAAGGTCCTTCCATGACAAGGGAACCCCATCCAAGACCCCGCGCCGCACCCCGTTGCGCGCGCGAGCACGGGCCGCCTCGGCCTCGGCCAAAGCGCGGGTTTCCATCAGGCGGGCATAAATGCGGGTGCCGCGTGCATCCGCCTTGATCGCGGCAAGATAGCCTTCCGTTAAGGCCACAGGATCAAGCGCACCTTCTCCAATCGCGCGTCCCTGCTCACTTGCCGTGCGTGTCAACCATTCGCGCATCTTTGTGCCCTCCCCGCTTTTGTCTCGCATGGGCAGAGTAATGACGCTATGCCGCGTGGACAATTCCATAAATTGGCCCATCATAACGCGCATGACACATGACACCGACATCTTGATCGTAGGCGGGGGGCTGAACGGCCCGACCTTGGCCTTGGCGCTGGCGCAGGCGGGCTTTCGCAGCATCGTGATTGATGCCAACACGCGCCCAAAACGCGAGGCAGATGATTTCGATGGCCGTGCCTATGCTTTGGCCCGCGCCTCGCAAAAAATGTTGGCTGCGCTGGGATTATGGACGGCTGTTGGCGGACAGGCCCAGCCCATCTCTGAAATCAAAGCCTCAGACGGCCACGCAGGACGCGGGGCTGCACCGCAATTCCTACATTTCCAAGCAGCTGAGATGGAAGAAGGCCCAATGGGCTATATGCTGGAAGATCGCTACCTGCGGCGCGCCCTGATCGCGGCGATGGAGGCCAACGAGAAGATCACGCATCTCAGCGACAGCATCGTGCAGGATCAACGCATTGATGAGGATGCCGCCGAGGTCGTCTTGGCGGATGGTCAGCGTTTGCGGGGGCGGCTTCTGGTCGGCGCGGATGGCCGCGCCTCGGGCGTGGCAGCGCGTGCGGGCATCCGCCGCCAAGGGTGGGATTATGGACAAACGGCCCTTGTCTGCGCGGTGGAGCATGAATTGCCCCATCATGGGGTTCGCATCATCTTCATCGCCTGCAGGGCCGCTGGCGATCCTGCCGCTGCCGGGCAATCGTGCCTCAATCGTCTGGAGTGAGAGAACGCAGCGCGCCGCTGCAATTGCGCGCGGCACGGATGCCGAATTTATGACCGCGCTTCGCCCTGCCTTTGGCGATTTCTTGGGGGAAATTAAACTCGCAGGGGTGCGGTTCAGCTATCCACTGAAATTGACCCTTGCCGAACGGTTCATCGCGCCGCGCTTGGCGCTTGTGGGCGATGCCGCCCATGGGGTGCATCCGATTGCGGGGCAGGGCTTGAACCTTGGCTTTCGTGATATCGGAGCTTTGGCCGAAGTCCTGCATGAGGCCCGCATTCGTGGTGAGGATATCGCATCAGAACTGGTGCTTGAGCGATATCAACAATGGCGACGCTTTGACACGACCACGTTGGCCTTGGGAATGGATACGGTCAATCGCCTGTTTTCAAACGACAATCCAGCGCTGCGCTTGATCCGTGATGTGGGCATGGGGCTGGTGAGTGCCACGCCAGCCCTTCGGCGCGGCTTCATGCGACAAGCCGCGGGTCTGACTGGGGATTTGCCGCGCCTGTTGCAAGGTGAGGCGCTTTAACCTTCAATCTCGCGGGCTTCATGCTCCAACATGATCGGAATACCTTCCTTGATGGGAAAGGCCAGTTTTGCCATGTCGGAAATCAACTCTTGGCGTTCTGCATCATAGCGCAGGCCGCCCTTGGTCAGCGGGCAAACCAAAGCTTCAAGCATTCGGCGATCAAAAACGGGGCTATCCGCGCTCATTGCATGGCCTCATCAGAGGATCCACCCCGCAAGGCAAATTCGATCAATGTCACGAGTGTTTCGCGCCGCGTGGAGAGAGACGGCGCTTCAAGCAGGGCTTGCTTTTCTTCTGGGTCAAAAGGGCAAAGCATGGATAACGAATTGACCAGCAATTCATCCTCGGCATCCTTCATACTGTCCCAATCAGTCGAAAGCGACATGGCCGCGAAATAGCGCCCCAATAGATCCATAAAGGCAGGGCGATCAATGCCTGTATCCTGCTCAACCTTGCCCAAATCATTCTCGAACCCTGCCCAATCGACATCACCCTTGAGATAGGGGGTGAAACCCGATTGTTCGCGCTGCAACCTAAAGCGCGAAATCCCCGTGAGGGTAATCATGTAACGCCCGTCTTCCGTTTCTGAGAATTGGGTCAAACGGCCCGCGCAACCGATGCTGTGCAGACGTTTGGCGCTGCCCTTTGGCACTTCTAGCGGCTGGATCATACCAATCAGCCGATCAGGCGTACGCATACAATCTTGCAGCATGGCCAGATACCGCGGCTCGAATATATGCAATGGCAGTCGCGCGCGCGGCAACAGCAATGCGCCAGGCAGCGGGAAGAGCGGGATTGTATCTGGCAGGTCGCTGTGATGGATCATTCGCAATAAGATAGCGCGGCCAAAGACGATCAGGCAAATATCATGGACGACAATCTTCGGCGCGCCGTCTGCACCAAGGGGTCCAGGGGCTTGAGCGCGTCAAAGATCGTGAAGAGCTGCGCCTTGGCGGCCCTGTCATTCCACTCGCGATCACGGCGAAAGATATCCAGCAATTCCTCAATCGCAGCCTCCGCCTGCCCTGCCGCATAGAGCGCCTTGGCATAACCAAACCGCGCTTGCAGATCATCGGGATTACCGCAAATAGCAGATTGCAACTCCGCCAAGGGGCCTGCCCTATCGGCTTGGCGGGCCAACGCGATTTGTGCACGCGCAGCCTCAATCCTGGGCGCAGTGCAATCGCGGGGCCGCGTTGTTCAACAGGGCCTCAGCCGTGTCCAAATCCCCAAGCGCAATGTGAGCGCGCGCAAGGCCGTACTCCATTGCGGCGGCGTTTTCAGGCTCCTCCCCCAAAATCGCGGCAAAGGTCTGCGCGGCATCCGCAACTGCCCCCTTGGGAGAGCATTTCTTCAGCAGCTTCCAGCGCCTCGCCCAAACCACCATCGCCTGCAAGGCTCGCGATTTTTTCGACAAACCGCTGAACATCGCCCTGCGACAAAGCCCCTTGAACCCATCCACGGGTTGGCCCTGCCAGAAGGCATAAACGGTCGGGATGGATTGCACTCGTAATTGCCCGCAAACCATCTGTTTTCATCCATTGACTTAGCTATGCGCACGGTGCCCTTTTGGCCTGCACCGCCGCTCAAGCTGCGGCCCCGTTGTCTTGGCGGTAAGGCCACACCATGGCGCCCAGAAATCTGCCGATGACAGGAACTCGCGACTGGCCTCCACCACATCGGCCATAAAGGTCTGATCGGTGACATCTTTGATGACATCCGCACCTGCGGGCTGTGCTTGACCAAATTCCAACATCTTTCTCTCCGTCACTGATGTGATTCGCGCGCAAGTTTTATATGCGCGTTTTGCGGCCATTCTCCAAGGGGTCAGAGATCAATTGTCGCAAAAACAGGGCATGATCTGATGGCTGCTCCCATCCACGGGCGGCGCGCAAGATACGGCTGAATGCGTGGCATTGGCAATGGAGGTGGCCCAGATGTGATCCAAACGGCGGCCCTTATCGGCCGTCCCAATCGCGGGCGCGATAGGACCACCAACTGTAAAGCAAACCCTCTGGAATATCCTTGCGGGTCACATCCACCCATCCGCCTGCCTCTTGCACCTGTGCCAGATGATCCACCTCAATCGGTGTGTGGCTGACCACCTTCAAAAGCGCCTTATGGCTCCAGACATCATCCGCGCGCGGGGCGATGTTCAAATCCCCCACAAGGATGGATTTCTGCGGTCTATCTGCGTGAAACGCATCGCGCATCTCGGTCAGAAAATCGAGCTTTTGGCCAAATTTTTCGTTGACCTCCCGATCCGCAATATCGCCCCCCGCAGGGATATAGAAATTATGGATGACCACCCCATTGGGAAGCTGCGCGGCCACATGACGCGCATGGCCAAGCCCCGCCCAATCCCGCGCGCCTGCCTCCTCAAGTGGCAGTTTTGAAAGGATTGCCACCCCATTATAGCCCTTTTGACCCCGCGCAACCATATGGGTATAGCCAAGCGCCGCAAAACCTTCGGTCGGGATTTTCTCAACGGGGCTTTTGCATTCTTGCAGGCACAAAACATCTGGCGCTTCTTCGCGCAGCAGTTTCAGCACTAAATCCTCGCGCAACCGCACCGAGTTGATGTTCCATGTCGCAAGTGTAAACGCCATTTTTCCATACCCTTTGAGGAAACCACCCCCCTCCTAAGGGCTTGGGGGACATGGTGCAATGCGCAGCAGACGGAAAAAAGGCCCCTGCAAATGCAGGGGCCAGTCCAACAGGGAGAAACCACGGGGGTGCGGGGCTTGGGTGTCCCCGCAAGGTTCCCCGGGTGACAGTACGGGTGCAAAAGCGATGCCAAATCAGGCGACCAAACGATACCCTCCGCCTTCGGTCACCAAAAGCTGCACATTGCTGGGATCAGGTTCGATTTTTTGGCGCAGGCGATAGATGTGCGTTTCCAACGTATGCGTGGTGACGCCCGCATTATACCCCCATACCTCGTGCAAAAGCACATCACGCGCCACCACATTTTCTTGTGCGCGATACAGGAATTTCAGGATATTGGTTTCCTTTTCCGTCAGACGGATTTTCTTTTTGTCTTCCGTCTCCAGCAATTTCATCGCGGGCTTGAACGTGTATGGTCCAAGTTGGAAAATCGCATCCTCGGACTGCTCATGCTGGCGCAACTGCGCACGAATACGCGCCTGAAGCACTGAGAATTTGAACGGCTTGGTCACATAATCATTTGCGCCCGCATCAAGGCCCAAAATCGTATCTGAGTCGCTGTCATGACCCGTAAGCATGATGATCGGGCATTTGATCCCTTGCTTGCGCATCAGGCGGCACAGATCACGGCCATCGGTGTCGGGCAGACCCACATCCAAAATCACCAGATCGTAAATCTCCTGCTTGGCCTTTTCCATCGCCTGTGCGCCCGTGCCCGCCTCGAACACATCGAAATCCTCGGTCATCACAAGCTGTTCGGACAAGGCCTCGCGGATATCTTCGTCATCATCGACAAGTAGGATTTTTTTCAGGTTCGCCATGTCAGCCCTCCAAAGGCAAAATTGTGCCTCTCTCACATGGGTGTGATATAGCGCATTTTAAAAGGGTTTGAAAAATATCCTCACGGCTCTGTGTTGATCTCTGGCCAATTGTTTCAAATTCTGACAATCGGCGCTAAAGCTAAAGGCCAGACCGAAGGAACAGGACGCAGAAGATGAGCCTTGCCCCAACCGCAAGCGAGATTGCAGCCCGCGCCCGCGCAGATTTGCGCGCTGGTCTGCCTGTCGTCTTTGCACAAGGCGCGCGTGGATTGATCTGCTTGGCATCTGAAACCGCAACCACCGATCGGGTGGAGACATTCCGTGCCCTCGGCGCGCCTTTTATCGTGCTGTCAGATTGGCGCGCGCGCACGTTGAACCTGCCGCTATACGAAGGGGATATCGCGCGGATTGCGCTGCCCAAGGATGCAGGCAGCCGCATCCTCAAGGCGCTGGCCGATCCCAGAGACGATCTTGATCGCCCGATGAAAGGCCCGTTTCACAGCCTGCAAGGCACCGATCACGGCACGGCGGATGAGGCGCGCACGGCCATTCATTTCGCCAAATCCGCGCAGCTGTTGCCCGCGATGCTCTGCGTCTATCGCGATGATGCCGCAAGCCTCGCCCGCGAACATGGGCTGACGGTGCTGCCGTTCGCAGTCGCGCAGGAGCAATTGATCGCAAGCCAACCTTTTCACGCGGTGGCCGCCGCGCGCCTGCCCATTGCCGCCTCCGAGGCGGGACGGCTTCATGTGTTTCGTCCCGATGATGGCAGCGCCGAGCATTACGCGATTGAAATTGGCCGCCCCGACCGTGACAAGCCTGTTCTGGCGCGCCTGCATTCGGCCTGTTTCACGGGGGATGTCTTGGGCAGTCTCAAATGTGACTGTGGCCCCCAGTTGCACGCGGCATTGGCACAGATGGGCCAAGAGGGGGCGGGTATCCTCCTTTACCTCAACCAAGAGGGGCGCGGGATTGGTCTGGCCAATAAGATGCGCGCCTATAGCCTACAGGATCAGGGGTTTGATACGGTCGAGGCCAATCACAGACTGGGGTTCGAGGATGATGAGCGCGATTTCCGCCTTGGCGCGGAATTATTGCAGAAACTTGGGTTTCGCGCGGTGCGTTTGCTGACCAACAACCCCCGCAAGGTCGAGATGATGCGCCAATCAGGCGTTGAGGTGACCGAACGCGTGGCGCTGAAGGTTGGGCAAAACGCGCATAACGCGCATTACCTTGCCACCAAAGCCACGAAATCGGGGCATTTGCTATGACAAAGCCACGCGCCACGGATCTGGTCGTGACCAAGGCGGGGGCGTTCTTCAAGGGCCAGTATTTTCCCTGCACAATCGGCCGTGGCGGCATGACCCGCGACAAGCGCGAGGGGGATGGGGCCACGCCCGTAGGCGTGCATGGCATCGTGGGGTGCCTCTATCGGGCGGACCGTATCGCGCGGCCCTGTGATTGGGCCATCAAGATCGGTCTGCATGATCTGTGGTCGGATGACCCGCGCGATGAAGATTACAACCTCATGGTGCGCGCACCCTATCCGCACAGCCACGAAAAACTGCGCCGCGCTGATCCGCTCTATGATCTGGTGCTGATCACAGATTGGAACTGGCCCTATGCGGAACGCGGGCGCGGGTCCGCGATTTTCCTGCATCAATGGCGGCGTCCGGGCTATCCAACCGAGGGCTGCGTGGCCTTTGCACCCGATGATTTGCGGTGGATCACGGCGCGGATCGACTATGGCACACGGCTCATTGTGCGCGATGCGCAATCCTACGCCTGAGGCGCGACCCGTTCCCAAAAAATCGCAGGAGCCAACCCGGATATGGGTCGCCCTGCCGCAGCGCCGCCGTTTCATAATCCGCGCTCATCCCCATTGAAAGACCGTCCGGCCATTGCGCGTGCAAGTTTCGCCAAAAGCGCGAAATGCAAGCTTGGCCTTCCTCCACGGGCGGGATACACATTAGGGGCCCGTGATCGGCAGGTCCATCGCACGCACCGTTTTGATGAAAATCATCCGCCTCCGCGGGCAGGATACCCGCCTTCTGCGGCTCGGCGCCTGTGTTGACCTGAATGAAAAGATCAGGACAGCGGCCCAATTCTTGGGCCATATCCGCGATGCGGCGGGCCAGTTTTTCGCGGTCGACCGTGTGGATCGCGTCAAACAACTCCATCGCGGGGCGCACCTTATTGCTTTGCAATGGGCCGATGAGATGCAATTCTACACCCGCAAATTGGGCTTTGAAAGCGGGCCATTTGCCTTGCGCCTCTTGCACGCGGTTTTCGCCAAAGATGCGATGGCCCGCGTCCAACACCGCCTCAACCCGCGCATTGGGCTGCACTTTGGAGACAGCGATTAATCTTGCCGCGTCAGGCGCGCGCCCCGCTTCGGCCAAAATTCGCGCGACATCTGCCTGAATATCCCCAAGCGCCATTTTACCCTCACCCGTCACCAAATGAAAAAGAGCGGGCCAAAGCCCGCTCTTTCCCTAGCACATAATCCGTAAGGATTAGAACTTGAATGTCAGACCGAAATCGGCTGCGTCATTGTCAACGCCGTTTGCATCGATTGCAACAACACCGCCTTTAAGCTCTGCGCCGCCGCCCAAGTTGTAAGCAAAGCCTACACCTGTGTGGCTACGGTCGTTTGCTGCGGTGCGGCCGCTGAGTTCACGGTGGAACACGGTGCCCGACAATGCAGGTGTGAAGGCATAGGTTGCGGAGATCGATGCGTCAGACTCAACTGCCGCGCCATCTTCGTTCTCAAGCCATAGGGCCTTCAGGCCCAGACCAGCGATCGAACCAGAAGCGGATACACCGTTCTGGAAAGTGATGCCATCGTCAGAGTAGCCATAGCCGAGCTTCACGCCGCCGATGGTGTAGGTCAAACCGATCGATGACTCGTTGTTTGCAGATACGGCCTGAGGCTGACCTGCAGTCACGATGATGCCAAGACCGTTGATGCTGTATTCATACATCACGCCTTCATCATCACCACCGCCAAGGAAGCCAGCTTCCTGAAGTGCCAACTGGTAGCCAACGCCAGAAACGTCACCCAATGCTTTTTCGATCGCGGCATCGATATCGCCCATGGTCAGCTTGCCGAAGCCGCCCGAGATGAACACGTTGCCTGCTTGGCCATTTACACCACCATTGGTGCCCGCGTTTGCTGCGCCAGCGCCACGCTGCTGGTCGGTTGCGCCGGCATTGTCCGCACGAATCGAACCACCAAATTCCAGACCACCATCAGTGGTGCCAGTTGCGGTGAAAGTAATGCGAATACGGCTGGAGAACTGGAACGTCCGCGCCAACAGCGTCGCCTGTGTTAATACCCATACGGCCGTCACCGGATACGGCAACGTCTGCAACTGCTGCGCCTGCGGACAGGGCCAGAGCTGTGGTAGCGAAGATACTACTTTCCGAATCATAATTCACATTGCTAATTTTGATATGCATAAATTTTAGCTCTGTAATCACCAAAAACAGGAAAGGCCGCAGATGTGGAAATTCTTTGACAGCCCAAGCAGAGCAGCGCCCAACGGGTTATCTGGCCCGACCTGCTTGAACGGCTTTTTCTACGATCACTACGCCCCTTTGGCCGAATTGCGCACGCGGTCCTTTCGGCACAAATACCTGACCTACACCAAGCATTTCGCCACATGCTTGGGCGCATTGCCTTGGACGGCTTTGACGCAGGCGCAGGTTAATCAGTGGCTGTCGGGCCAGATGGCATCGGGGCTGAAACGCTCGACCGTGAACAAGCACGTCATCCTGTTCAATCATCTGATGAAACAAGCCCATGAATGGGATGTGCTGCCCGATACCATCCGCCGCTTGCCCAAAGCCGAGCCGCTGAGCTTGAGCGATTATCGGCAACGCTTCCTGTCGCAGGTTGAAATCGCGCGGTTGGTTGCCGCCTGTGATCGGGTCAATCATCCGTTCCTTGGCCTGTTTATCCGCCTGCTGATCCTGACAGGCGCGCGCAAGGGCGAGGCGCGATTGATGCGCTGGTGTGATCTGGACCTGCAAACGGGGCTGTGGATCGTGCCGCGCTCCAAAAATGGCCGATCACGGCGTATCCACCTGTCACAAGCCGCGCTTGAGGTGCTGCACAATGCCCGCATCCGCAGCCAATCCTTGGGGCTTGCCCATGGGCCAGATGCGCCCGTCTTCACAAACCCCCGCAGCAGGCAACCCTATGGCAGCTTCCATATCGCCTTTTTCAAAGCCCGCGATGCAGCAGGCCTGCCCGAGGTGCGCATCCATGACCTACGCCACACATTCGCAAGCCTTTTGATCAACAAAGGTGTCAGCCTCTATGAGGTGCAGGAATTGCTCGGCCACAGCTCCGCCGCGATGACGCAGCGCTATGCCCATCTGCAACCCAACCGCCTGCGCAGCCGCACCGAGATTGTGGGCAGAATGCTACAGTGACAATTATTCGGGTTTTTGGCTTGACGGGGCGCAGCGGCGTTTATATTAGGCGGGCCTCAGGCGGGCCCGTAGCTCAGTGGTAGAGCAGTTGACTTTTAATCAATTGGTCGGAGGTTCGAATCCTCCCGGGCTCACCAATATCCATGAACATCGCTGATGTTGTGATTTCCTAGATCAAGAAATCACTCGCATACATCTGCGCGGTTTGGTTGATGAAGATTTGCATATCGGCCTCGGCGTTGCCTGTGAGGTCGATCTCGACAAGGTTGAAATTGTTGCCGCCCCAAGTGAAGCTGCGGATCTCCCCCGCTGATCCGCTGAAGGCTTGGCCGTTGATGAAGCGAAAGCCCTCGCGCGCGGCGGTGGAGAGGTTGCCATCGAGGGCGGTCAGGTCGATCTTGTCCAAGCCATGCTCGAACCCGTTGATGAAATCGCGCCTGTCGGCCCCTGCGGGGCTGTCGAGATGGGACAGGTAGCGAAACACATCTGCGCCCGCCTCGCCCACCAGCGTATCCGCCCCCAAACCGCCGATGAGGATATCATTGCCCTCCTTGCCGTTGAGCAGGTCATTGCCGCCGCCGCCATCGAGCAGGTTTGCGCCACGATTGCCCACAAGCGCCTCGGGCGCGAAACCGCCCCACCCCGAAAGGCTGGCCTCGCCCTGCATCCGCAGAATTTCGATATTGGCGGGCAATTGGTAGTCAATCCATGTTTCCACCGTGTCGATCCCGCCGCCTTGGGAGAAGCCGATTTCATTCAAGATCACATCATCGACATGATCGATGACAAACCGCGTGTTGCCCAATGCCCCCTGATGCGTGGTGGCCACGGGCAATTCAGGCCGCCCGTCAAAGGCCAGTATCGCCTCCGTCCATTCGGGCAGATAGCGGTGTGGCCCAAGGGTGATATCGGCCAGAATCGTTTCCGCGGAAATGGGGCTATCGTCAAGGCTGCGGATCGACAAAAACTCACCCCGATACCGCAGTTCCACGCCATTTGCAGTCTCGGTGATCTGCAATTGTGACGGGTTGCGCAGCATCACCCAATCGGACAAATCAAGACGGTCGATGCCTGGCTCATATCCGGTGATGTAATCGGCCATCTGATCCCACGCGAGCGCGAATGTATCCGCGCCTGCGCCGCCATTCATCACATCAATACCCGCGCCATCGCGGATCAGATCATCCCCCGCCCCGCCCGATAGAATGTCGGAGCCAGACCCACCATCAATCATATCGGCAAACGCCGTGCCAGACAGGGTATTGGCGGATGGGTCCCCGAACAGCACATCGCCCATATCGCCTGTGACCAGCTCCAACTTTGTCAGCCCTGTCTCGGATGAGGATGTCACGAAGATTTCGATATGATCCCCGCGCGATATGGCCGCGATCGGAGGATTTAATGAATATATCCGCAGCTATGGCTATGATGATGACGATCTCTATGCACGGGCCACCGCCGCGGGATTGGAGCGCCGGCTGCTTGTGGAAAGCAGCCTGCTGCATCTGCCGCATCCCGACACATCACGCCTGCAAAAATCGGACCCAAACCAACCCCAAGGCATGGGCTGGTCAGAACTTTGGGCGCGGCCGATATTCCATATTCGGGCCAATCGTATCTTATCGTTGATCCTGCCTGCATGGTGCGGCGGATGGACGATGCAGCCCTTTGATCTGGTGCATGATCCAGAAGGCCACGCCATATATCTTATATCCCAAAGCGGGCCGCATAGCCCGCCCGATGCGATGCGGTATGCAAGCCAGATTTTGGCCGCGCGCGAGCTGTTATCGTGGCATATCGGGCGCTTGGCTTTTGCCGTGCCTCAGCCACAGCTTGAAGGGCTGCTGAGCGATTGCACCATTGCGCAGATGACTACTCGGATTACAAACAGGCCCACGCACGCCACGCCGACAGAACCGACCATCCCCGCACCCATGATTGCCCCACCTGGCCCAGCGCGGCTTTTCCTTGATCTGCACCATGGGCTGGGCAATCGGCTGCGTGCTTTGGCCTCTGGACTTGCCTTGGCGGGGGCCTTGGCCCGTCAACCCGTGATCATCTGGCAATCAGATGAGCATTGCGGGGCGCGGTTTGCAGATCTGTTCGACAGCGATTTGCCCGTGATCGAAGCACGATTTGCCGATGCGGCAGCGGCCATGGGGATCGAGTCGTTCACCTATCTGGAGGATCAACAAGACGCGCTGCCTCATGACAGGGCGATTTCTTTGACGCCAAGCCGGGATGCCTATATTGCAAGCGCCTGCCGCATCCCGCACCCGATGATCTCATGGGACGCGGAAAACACAGCCTTGCGCAATATGCGGGTCAGCAAGGATGTGCGCGATCTGATCGCGGGTCTGCCGCCACGGTTTGAGGTCGGGATACATCTGCGCACCCACCTGTCAGACGCCGCTTGCGATGCGCCACAGAATTGGCGGCCAGACAGTCATGCCCGGATTGCACAGGCCCGAAACACCTCGCAGCCTCAACGATTTCTACCCCGTCTTGAGGCGGCATTGGACGCGCAGGGGGAAGATATTCGGATTTTTCTCGCTGCGGATCATCCAGATGCCTATGAGGCGATGATCACAGCTTATGGGGCAAAGCAGTTTTTCACTCTGCCACGTGAGAGGTTCGACCGCTCTGCCACGCAAATCCAATATGCGCTGGGCGATATGCTTGCCCTGAGCCGTGCGCGGCTGTTGCTCGGGTCGGATTGGTCCGCCTTCAGCGAATGCGCGCATCGCCTTGCGCCCGCCCCCCAGATTTTTGAGCAGGCGGGGCGCGATTTTTGATCTGGCCCCCCTGTTTGGTCGCGGCTTGTCGCAAAGCGGTCGGATTTATCGCGCCCCAATGGATGGCCGCTTGCATAGCTTGGTGCTGTGGCGCAAGCTTCTCGCAGGGTGGGTTATGTTTCTATCGGTTTTCGACATTTTCAAAATCGGCATTGGGCCATCGTCCTCGCACACGATTGGGCCAATGAATGCGGCCGCACAATTTCTGGACAGATTGCGCCATGGCACGCGTGAACCGGGCGCGGGGGATGTGGCCGCGCTCTCGTGCAGTCTGCATGGCTCCCTTGCTTTCACAGGCAAAGGCCATGCAACGGATCGGGCGGTGATTTTGGGACTTGCAGGGTTTCGTGCCGATCAGCTTGACCCCGACCGTGCGGAAGCAGCCTTGGCCGTGGTGTATGAGGCGCGTCACGTGACCCCCGAAGGCTTGCCAGCTTTGCGCTTGAACCCCGCCGAGGATATCATCTTTGACTATGGCCCCGCCCTCGAAGGCCATGCCAATGGTATGATCCTCCGCGCCTTTGACGCAAAGGGCGCGCTTTATATGGAGGAGGTATATTACTCCATCGGGGGCGGATTTGTCATGACCGCCAAACAACTTCAGGACGCAAAGGCGGAACGGGCCGCGGGCCTTGCCGCAGAAAAGGCTGATGCAGGCTACCCCTACCCCTTTGGCAGCGCGCAAGAAATGTTGGACATGGGGGCCAAAGCCAAAAAATCCATTGCGCAAATGAAATGGGACAATGAATGCCACGCCACCCCCCGCGCAGAGGTGCACAGACGGCTGGAGGCCATACGCGATGCGATGCTGTCCTGCATCGAGCGGGGTTTGCGTATGGAGGGCGAATTGCCGGGAGGATTGCAGGTGAAACGGCGGGCCAAAGCGATCCATGACCAATTGCAGGCCGAAGCAGGCCGCAACATCACCCAGCCCCACACGATCAATGATTGGCTTTCGGTCTATGCCATGGCGGTGAACGAAGAAAACGCGGCAGGTGGGCGCGTGGTCACCGCCCCCACCAATGGCGCGGCAGGGGTGGTTCCTGCCGTGCTGCATTATTACCTCACGCATTGCATCGGCGCGACCCAAAAGGGGGGATTGGATTTCCTGATGGTTGCCGCGGCCATTGGCGGCTTGATCAAATATAACGCATCCATCTCAGGCGCGGAGGTGGGCTGTCAAGGTGAGGTTGGATCAGCCGCCGCCATGGCGGCAGCAGGGCTGTGCGCAGCACTGGGTGGCAGTAATGAACAAATCGAAAATGCGGCTGAAATCGCGCTGGAACATCATCTTGGCATGACCTGCGACCCTGTTGCGGGCCTTGTCCAGGTGCCTTGTATCGAACGCAATGGTCTGGGCGCGATCAAGGCGGTTTCTGCCGCCTCTTTGGCGCTGCGCGGCGATGGCACGCATTTCATGCCACTCGACAATTGCATCGAGGCTATGCGTCAGACAGGCTTGGATATGAACCTCAAATATAAGGAAACATCGCTGGGCGGTTTGGCCGTCAATCTGCCTGAATGTTGAGGCGCGTCACCTGCGCGCGCGCACCGTATCGCCGGCCAGAAACGCGGGGCTGAGATCAATATTTGCACCAGAAAGCGCGCGCCCTGCGATGATCTTTGCGGCCTCTCGCCCAATATCCGCGCGGCGACTGTCCATGGTGGCAATACGCATCGGCAGCCCATCAAGGATGGCAAAGGAATTAAACCCCGCAATCCCGATCTGATTGGGGATGTCATAGCCGCTCTCTTGCAGATATAACAGGCCGCCCGCGGCGTTCATGTCGGTGTTGTAATACAGAAAATCGAGGTCCGGACTGCGCGTCACAAGCGCCTCAGTCATCGCGCGCCCTGTGCCAAAGCCAGATGGCCCCGCATAAAATATACGATCCGCCACCGATAAACCGGCCTCGTTGAGCGCATCCTCAAAACCTTGCAGGCGCTTTTGCGAGCGGAAATCGCGCAGCGAGCTGGATCCCAAATAGCCGATCCTGCGATAGCCCCGCGCGAGGATTTCTTCGGCCATGGCGCGCCCCGCTGCAATATGCGAGATGCCGACCCGCGCCGCAACGCTTGGGCCATCAATGTCCATCACTTCGACAACAGGGATGCCTGCGTTTTCCATCATCTTGCGGGCCGCGTCCGTATGCTCCAATCCCGCGACAATCAGGCCAGAGGGCCGCCAGGAAAGCATTTCGAAAATGACTTTTTCTTCCTGCTCGAGGTCATAATTGGAAGTGCCAACCACGGGTTGCAAATCGGTGTCCTGCAACCCTTCATCAATGCCCGTCAAAACATCTGGAAAAACCATATTGGACAAAGAGGGGATCACCACCCCAACCAAATTCACACGGTTTGAGGCCAAGGCCCCTGCGATTTTATTTGGCACATAACCCAAGGCCCGTGCCGCCTCGAACACTTTGATGCGCGTGCGCTCGGATACGTCGCCACGATTGCGCAACACACGGCTTACGGTCATTTCTGACACCCCTGCCGCCTCGGCTACATCGCGCAGCGTCATCTGGGGTTTGCCATCAAAGGGATTGCGTCCGCGCACGTTTGTCACCCTATCTTAGGTCGTCTGGGCTTTATTGATACGCCGAAGCGGGGGCCGTTGCCAAGCATTAGCGCCAAATCGGCACCGTTGCCTTGCATGGCCCCCCAATTTCCCGCAAAACACGGTCTATGGCCCCGTGGCTCAACTGGATAGAGCAATCCCCTCCTAAGGGATAGGTTACAGGTTCGAGTCCTGTCGGGGTCACCATGTCGTGCTGTCCATTTTGGTTGACAGCCTTGGGCGTCTGCGCAGATCATCCGCCACAGATGCATCAGAAAGACAAGACCATGTTAGACGCCCCGCGCGGGATGATCACGCCACAGCTTGGCAAAGCGCCGCGTGCGGGGCTCTGCACGGATTGCGGGGTCAGCCGCATGACGGATGACCGCGCGTGCGGTCGTGCTTGCCAGTTCATTGCCCCTGATTACGAGGCTGTGGAGGCGCGCATCCATGGCCGCAGCGCGGATCCAGGTCGCGGTGAGGAAGCTTTTTTTGGTGTAACCCAAGCCATGTATCGCGCCCGTCTCAGCTTGCCTGCCACAGGCGCGCAATGGACGGGGATCACGACCGCATTGGCGGAATCTCTGCTGCGCGCGGGCGCGATTGATGCGGTGATTACCGTGGCACCTGATCCCAGCGACAAATGGCGACCCGTGCCTGTCTTGGTGACCGACCCCGAGGCCTTGGCGCAGTGTCGCGGGATGCGCATGGGGTTTGCGCCAAGCGTGGCACTGCTCGAAGATGCGCAAAAGCGCGGATTCAGGCGGCTGGCTTTCATCGGTATCCCCTGTCAGACCTATGCGCTGCGCGCGCTTGAGCAAGAATTTGGCTTTGCGCGGCTCTATGTCATTGGAACGCCCTGTTCGGACAACACCACAACCGCGCGATTTCATGAATTCTTGGCCCTATTGGATGATGCGCCTGAACAGATCAGCTATCTGGAATTTCGGGCGGATTATACGGTTGAGCTGCGTTTTTCGGATGGGCGCAAGCCGCGTTTCATTCCGTTTCTGCAATTGCCAATCTCGCAATTGCCTGCCGATTTCTTTCCGATGACCTGCAAAACCTGTGTGGATTACACCAATCGCTTGGCGGATATCACCGTGGGCTATATGGGGGGTGATGGGGCACAATGGCTCTTGGTGCGCAATGCACGCGGGGCAGAAATGCTTGCGGGGATCATGGATCATGTGACTGTCACGCCGTTGACGGATAAGGGCAATCGCAAAGCGGCGGTGGCAGGGTTTTTGGCCAACACAGAACGCGCGGCGGGGGGGTTACCCCTGCGGCGGATGCCCAATTGGCTGAGGCCAGTGGTGGCGTTTTTGCAGCCTCGGATTGGGCCGCGTGGTCTGGAATTTGCCCGCGCACGGGTCGAAATGAAGGCGATTGAGACCATCCTGCATCTGCGCCGCAGCCACCCTGCCAAGATAAAAAATATGGTGCCCGCCCATGTCTGGCGTGTTGCGGCCAAATATGGGCTGATCCCTGACAGCTCCGAGATTGCCAGAAAAGACCGCGCACCATAAGCTGTGGCCCATGACAGAAGGCGTCCCAGATTACAGTTTTGAAACGCAGATCGGCGGTCTGGTCGCTGGCGTGGACGAGGTCGGTCGCGGTCCCTTGGCAGGGCCTGTGATGGCGGCTGCGGTTATTCTGGACCCCAAAGATATTCCTGAAGGCCTACAGGACTCCAAAATCCTGACCCAAAAGCGGCGTGAAGCGCTGTTTGATATGATTGCCGCCTGTGCAGAGGTAAGCATTGCCGAAGCCAGTGTGGCGGAAATTGATGAATTAAACATCCGCAACGCCACATTTCTGGCGATGCGGCGCGCGGTTCTGGGTCTGAAACGCTTCCCCGATCATGTACTGATTGATGGCAATGCCATCCCCCCCGATTTGCCCTGTCCTGCCACGGCCATCATCAAGGGGGATGCACGCTCCGTGTCGATTTCGGCCGCCTCTATCATGGCCAAAGTGACACGAGATCGGCTGATGGTGACATTATCGCAACAGTTCGCGGGCTACGGCTGGGAGAAGAACGCAGGATACCCGTCAAAAGCCCATCTTCAGGCCCTTCAAGATATTGGGGTGACCCCGCACCATAGACGTTCCTTCAAGCCTGTCCACAATATCTTGTATCAACGTCATCTTATAAACCGTTGATTCAAAAAATAAATTGACGGCGAATCACTTTCGACTCATCTTAGGCCTCAAGATGAGCGCCAATAAATGGTGCCGCAGTGACAGTAAGTCAGAGGCAGATATGAAGACGAAAACCCATCCTGCGGGGGCGCACGCCCTGCCGCTGAACCAGATATTGTCTGGCGATTGCATCGAGGTGATGAACAGCCTGCCTGAGGGTTCAGTGGATCTTATTTTTGCGGACCCCCCCTATAATCTTCAGCTGAAGGGCGATTTGCACCGCCCTGACAACTCGCTTGTGGATGCGGTTGATGACCATTGGGATCAGTTCGACAGCTTCCGCGCCTATGATGACTTCACGCAAAACTGGCTGGCTGCGGCGCGCCGCATTCTCAAACCCAATGGCGCAATTTGGGTGATCGGCTCCTATCACAATATTTTCCGCGTGGGGGCGGAGTTGCAAAACCAAGGCTATTGGTTGCTCAATGATGTCGTCTGGCGCAAATCCAACCCGATGCCAAATTTCCGCGGCAAGCGTTTGACGAACGCCCATGAGACGATGATCTGGGCTTCGAAATCCGAAAATGCCAAATATACGTTCAATTACGAGGCGCTCAAGGCCCTGAATGAAGGGATTCAGATGCGCTCCGATTGGCTCCTGCCGATTTGTAATGGTGGCGAGCGGTTGAAGAATGCGCGTGGCGAAAAAGCCCATCCCACGCAAAAGCCCGAAGCTTTGTTGCATCGGGTTCTGTTGGCCTCGACCAACCCGGGCGATGTTGTGTTGGACCCGTTCTTTGGCACGGGCACGACAGGGGCAGTGGCCAAGCGACTGGGCCGCGATTTTATCGGGATTGAGCGCGAGGCGGACTATCGCGAGATCGCCGCGGCGCGCATCGCCAAAATCCGCCGCTTCGACAGCAGCGCACTTCAGGTCAGCACGGGCAAACGGGCCGAGCCGCGCATTCCCTTTGGTCAATTGGTCGAGCGCGGCTTGCTCAACCCAGGGGAGGAGTTGCACAGTGGCAATGGACGGCATCGCGCTAAAATCCGCGCCGATGGCACACTTGTCGCCTTGGACACGAAAGGCTCAATCCATCAGGTTGGGGCCAAGCTTGAAGGCGCCCCTTCCTGCAACGGATGGACATATTGGCATTTCCGCCGTGACGGCAAAACCGTGCCAATTGATATGCTCAGACAACAATTGCGTTCCGAGTTGGGCGAGTAACGCCACCTCCAAGACGGTTTCAAAGATACCGCCCGTGCCTGTGGTCATGCCGCACGCGCACGCAACTTCACCCCGCCCAATTGGGCGGGGTTTTTTCATCCGCTTTGGAGCAAGCCCTTTGTATATGGCGTCCAATCCTTGATCTGCGGGTAATGATTGCGGCGCCAATCCCGAACCTTCGGATTCATCACGCGCCGCCAGAGTGGCGGACACAGGGCCAGAATTCCCATCACAGGATAGCCAAACGGCAATTGCGGTGCCTCCGCATCATCATAGGTTTGCAGCAAAGGGTACACCCGATCTGGACGGTAATGATGGTCGGAATGACGTTGCAAATTGATCAACAGCCAATTGGTGGCCATATGATCCGAATTCCATGAATGATGTGGTTTGACGTGCTCATACTTCCCCGCGCCCTGATAGGCGCGGGTCAGGCCATAATGCTCGATGTAATTGGTGATTTCCAAATGCAGCACAGCCACGAAAGCTTGCACGATAAAAAGCAAAACACCCCAGCCACCGCCAAGGAGGTAAGCCAGACCCACCATCGCAGCTTGCAGGACCGCATATCGCCAAAATGGGTTGCTGCGATGCCAGAGAGGCAAGCCCCGCTTTTGCAAACGCCCTGCCTCCGCCCGCCAAGCGGATCGAAAACACTGCACCAAAACACGTGGAAAAAAGCGATGGAACCCCTCATTATAACGCGCGGTAACAGGATCACGCGGGGTTGCGACATGAATGTGGTGCACCACCAGATGTTCGGTCCTGAAATGGGAATAAAGAACCATCGCCAAAAGAATATCCGCCAAATTACGTTCCAACCGATTGGCGCGATGCATCAATTCATGGCTATAATTGATCCCAACCATACCGGTGATCACGCCCAGCGCTGCGGCTAAGGCGATGTGTTCCCCCATGCTCAGATGTGCAGGGCTGCGCGCCAGATAGGCGATCAGGCCAAAGACCAGCAGGAATTGGAACGGCGTCCAAATCAAGGTGATTGCGCGATACCAAAACAAGTAACCCGACACCGCCGCTTCATCGGGATTGTCGCGATTGCGCCCGAATACCAGATCCAAGGCAGGGAACAGCCACCAAGTGACAGCCACAATCAACAAAATGCTCCACCCACCCCATTGGGTGACCATGAACATCAAGGGGATCAGACAAAGCGACACCCAAAACGGAACGATGTCGGCAAATCGTGTGACATAGCTTGAACCAAACATTCGTGCGCCCTCCAAGAGGTCATCAGACCACTCATATGATAAACGCATTAATGGTTATTTTTTATATATATAAGTTTGATCTTCCTGTGAAGAAATGTCGCGCAGACAGGGATGCGCCAAATCATAGGCTTTGCGCATCACGCTTGGCATGGATGCCACCCGAAATTCAGCCTGCGGGCAAAAGGCACCGCGCGTGGGTGTCGCGTCCAGAGGCAGTCGTGCAACATGAACCCGCAACCGCAGATGAAAATGGGTAAAGGTGTGGCGCAGTTCCCCACCAATATCGCGCCAATCCGCATGGAGGGGCGGCTCAATCGCCACATCAATGGGCGCGGTTGCATCCTCAACCTCCAACCATGGGCTGGTGATAAAGCCGAGCATACCACCCAGCAGGCCTTTTTCGGGGCGTTGTTCAATCAAAACCGCGCCATCTGCACGATACGCCACAAAAATATGTCCCACCCGTGTGGGCTTGGGTTTCTTGATCTCTTTGCGCGGCAGCTGTGCCGGAATTCCCGCGCGCCGTGCGGCGCAATGGCGGATGACCGGGCATATGCCACAGGCGGGGCTGCGGGGCGTGCATATGGTCGCCCCCAAATCCATCACGGATTGGGCATAATCCCCTTCGCGCGCATTTGGGGTCAGCGCCTGCGCCAGCGACTTCAACTCTGGTTTCGCCCGTGGCAAGGGCGTTTGCACCGCAAAAAGCCGCGCCATCACCCGCTCCACATTTCCATCCATCACCACGGCGTGGCGATCAAAGGCGATCGCGGCAATTGCGGCGGCGGTGTATGGCCCAATACCAGGCAGCGCCAAAAGCGCCTCCTCCGTATCGGGAAAGAGGCCGCCATGCTGGTCGACCACAACGCGCGCGCATTTGAGTAGGTTACGCGCGCGCGCGTAGTAGCCCAACCCTGCCCAAGCGGCCATGACATCGGCATCATCCGCCGCCGCCAGATCCGTCACCTGGGGCCAAAGGTGTGTGAATTTGATGAAATAATCCCGCACCGCTGCAACCGTTGTCTGCTGCAACATGATCTCTGACAGCCAAACATGATAGGGGTTGGGACGATGCCCAGATTGACGGGCTTGCGGACCGACCCGCCACGGCATCTGGCGCGCATGGGTGTCATACCACACGAGAAGCGCTTCTGGGATCACACCCTGCATTTCCGCTGTGTCACGCAAGCTTTATCATCCTGATTTCGGTTTTGATTGGTCAATCCTTCGCAAAAGGCATAGATTGTCTGCGACATGACAAAAACAAGCGACCATATCCCGCCGCAAAAAACAAGCCGCCGAAACCGTGGTTTTGAACCCGCAGCCAGGCTTGTGATGGCGCAGATCAAATCCCCCGCGGAGCGGCGCGGATTTGCCGAGGCGCGTCTTGTCACGCATTGGCGCGAGATCATGGGGCCGGAGATGGCCGAATTGGCCCGACCCGTCAAACTCAGCCATGGGCGCGAGGGATTCGGGGCCACATTGATCTTGTTGACCACGGGCGCAATGGCCCCGATCCTTGAAATGCGCAAAGAAGAAATCCGTGCCAAGGTCAACGCAGCCTATGGCTATAATGCGGTGTCGAAAATTTCATTGACCCAAACGGCCGCGCATCACCTGCCCGCTGCCTTTCTCGGCGCAAATCCCGCCCCAGAGATCAGCGCGGCTGAAAAAGCGGCCCTGCGCGCCAAAGCAGATAGGGCTGCACAGAATTTTGAAGACGCGGGATTGCGGGATGCTCTTGCACGTTTGGCCGAGCGCGTCATATCAAAACACACAACCTAAGATGAAAGAAAGAAAAGAAATGGATCGCAGACAGGTCTTGATGGCCGCATCTTCAGCGGCACTATCGGGCATAATGCCCCGCTTTGCTTTTGCGCAGGACGCAAATGACACTTCCACCATCGTGGATTTTGCCTTGGGTGATCCCGATGCACCGGTGGAGCTGATCGAATACGCATCTTTCACCTGCCCCCATTGTGCGACCTTTCATGATCAAGTGCTGCCGCAGCTCAAGCGCGACTATGTCGAAACGGGCAAAGTGCGGTTTGTCTATCGCGAAGTCTATTTCGACCGCCCTGGCCTGTGGGCGGCGATGGTGGCCCGTTGCGCGGGCGAGATGCGCTATTTTGGAGTGGTCGATATGATCTACCGCAACCAAAGCGCATGGACCCAAGGGGATGCCGCCACGATTGCGGGCAATTTGCGGCGCATTGGCCTGTCTGCTGGCCTTGAGGACGCAGAGATTGATGCCTGTATGCAGGATGCAGAGACCGCTCAAGCGATGCTCGACAATTCCAACGCCAATCGCGAGGAATATCCCATCGAGGGCACCCCTGCTTTGGTGATTGATGGCACGCTCTACGGCAACATGTCTTACGAGGACATCGCGGCGCGGATCGAGGACGCGCTTGCGCGCAATCAATGAGCAATACCCCCTTGCACGGTGTCAAAGTCCTGGAACTGGCCCGGATTTTGGCAGGTCCTTGGGCGGGTCAGGTTTTGGCGGACCTTGGCGCCGAGGTGATCAAGGTTGAAAGCCCCGATGGCGATGACACACGGCATTGGGGGCCGCCATTCATCACCCACGATGCGGATGAGAGCGCGGCCTATTTCCACGGCACCAATCGCGGCAAGAAATCCATCATTGCCGATTTCAAAAAACCTGATGATCGCGCGCGGGTGATCGCATTGGCGCGCGAAGCGGATGTTCTAATAGAGAATTTCAAACACGGGGGGCTTGCAAAATTCGGGCTTGATTATGCCAGTTTGCAATCCATCAACCCCGGCTTGGTTTATTGCTCCATCACAGGGTTTGGCCACAGCGGACCCTATGCCCACAGGGCTGGATATGATTTCATCATTCAAGGGATGTCTGGCCTAATGTCTGTGACGGGCAACCCACAGGACCATCCACAAAAGGTGGGCGTTGCGGTCACCGATATTGTCACGGGGCTATATGCGTCAAACGCGATTTTGGCGGCGCTTCATATGCGGGGCCGCACGGGGCAGGGTCAGCACATCGATATGGCCCTGTTTGATTGCGCGACCGCACTCATGGCCAATCAGGCGATGAATTATCTGGCCACAGGACGTGCGCCCAATCGCATGGGCAACGCCCATCCCAATCTTGCGCCCTATCAGACCTTCCCCTGCGCCGATGGTTGGATCATCATTGCTGTTGGCAATGACGGCCAGTTTCAAAAACTCTGTGAAATTCTCGACTGCCCGGAATTGGGGCTGCACCCTGATTTTTGCACCAATGCGCACCGTGTGCAAAACCGCGACAGGCTTAATGCCTTGCTGGAAGCCAAAACCCAGACCTTCAGCAAAGACGCACTTTTGGCCACCTGCGAAGCGAAATCCGTTCCTGCGGGTCCGATCAATTCCTTGGCCGAAACCTTTGACGACCCCCAAGCACGGGCGCGCGGTTTTCGCTTGGATTTGGACGGGGTGCCAAGCACGCGGCCACCGTTTCACTTCTCGGGCGCGGAGCTGGCGTTACAGCGCCCCGCGCCAAAATTGGGGGAAGATGGCGCGCTTACAGGTTTTTCGCAAAAAGACCCTTAAGCCCCGCACGCAAAGTCCGATCATCGGACAGGCGCAAGCGCACGGGCACGGTCAAAACCTCGCGGCGCAATTTTGCGGGCAAGCGCACCGCGTCTTTTTCGGTTGTCACGGGCTGCGCGCCGAGCGCACGGGCATCGCGCAAAATCCGCGCCATCAAACCCTCCGTGAGCGGCTGATGGTCGCTCAGGGCTTCTGCGCGCAAAACCTGCGCGCCCATCCCGTGCAAAGTGGAAAAGAACTTCTCGGGGTTTCCAATGCCCGCAAAGGCCAAGACGGGCATATTCTGGAACGACAGCCCCGTGTTGAGCGGCTCCAGCCTGCCGTGCAGATGCGCGCAGCTTCTGGCACGCGCAGGTAGGTTCTGTTCGAAACGCTCCTGCGCCGCATGATCACCGATTGAGAGCAAAAAATCGGCCCGTGCAAGACCAGTGGCGACAGGCTCCCGCAGCGGGCCTGCGGGGATCACAAGGCCATTGCCGAACCCCCTTGTTGCATCCACCACGATCAACGAGAGGTCATAGGCGAGGGCTGCATTCTGAAACCCGTCATCAAGGATCAAAACATCCGCCCCCGCATCCACCGCAGCGCGCGCGCTTGCCACGCGGTCTCGTCCCACCCAAACGGGGGCGAAAGCACACAGTAAAAGCGGCTCATCGCCACAATCGGACGCGCTGTGTCGTGCAGGGTCCACGCGGGTTGTGGCTGTGATCTGCCCGCCGTAACCGCGACTGATGATATGCGGAACGTGCCCCGCTTGGGATAACATCTCGCAAAAAGCAATGACAGTGGGGGTTTTGCCCGTGCCGCCAATGCTGAGATTTCCCACGCAAATCACTGGCACACCGATCCGATACTGCGCACCCATGGCCAATTTGCGTGCCGTGCCAGCGGCGTAAATCGCAGAAAGAGGCCGCAACATTTGCGCAATCAGCCCCGCCTTGGGGCGATACCAGAATTCAGGTGCTTGCATGATGCTGACCCGCTGCTTCACCTATTTCCAACCGCTCCAAGATCGCGTCCAGCGCGCGATCCGTCACCTCAGCCCCAGTCGATGAGACCTCCCATGCTGCATTGGCCATTTCCGCCGCATATTCTGGGTTCATCAGCTCATCCACGCCCTGTGCGAGGCTTGCGGCATCGCGCACCTGACGCGCTGCGCCCGCTGCTTGCAAGCGCTCAAAAATATCGGTGAAATTGCTGACATATGGACCATGTAGAATAGCCGAGCCAAGTGCGGCAGGTTCAAACGGATTATGCCCTCCGATTTCCACCAAGGACCCGCCCAAAAACGAAATTGGGGCCAAACGATACCACAGGCCCAATTCGCCAAGCGTATCAGCGAGATACACTTGGGTGTCGCGGTCTGGCATCGCACCGGTGCTGCGCTGCGCATAATGCCAACCATCGGACTGCAAAAGCCGTTCAATATCAGCACCCCGTTCCGGGTGGCGCGGCACCAACAACAACAAAGCGCGCGGGTTGGAGCGCAGCACAATCCGATGCGCCGCGAGCACCAAATCCTCCTCACCCGCATGGGTTGAGGCCGCCACCCAAATCGGACGGGCACCGATGGTTTGCGACAGGGACTGTCGCAACGCCTCATCGCAAGGCAGGGCAGCGGCCCCTTCCTTGAGCGTGCCTGTGACCTCAATGCGTGACGGCAGAAGCCCCAAGCCCCGCAAGCGCGATGCAGTCACGTCATCTTGGGCTTGGACCAAATCAAACCGCGACAACAGCGCGCGCGCCATACCCTTGAACCACCGCCAATTGCGCGCGGAGCTTACGGACAGCCGCGCATTGAGCAGCAGCATCGGACAGCCCTGTGTGTGGGTAGCAGTAATCAAGCTGGGCCAAAGCTCGGACTCGGTCCAAATGGCCAAATCGGGTTTCCAATGATCCAAAAACCGCGTCACATATGCCGTCACATCCAACGGCACATAGTGATGGATCACATCCACAGGCAAGCGCCGCCCCATGACGGATGCAGATGTGACGGTCCCCGTGGTCACCAAAATGCTGAGGTCCTCACGTTCTTCGCGCAGGCGGCGGATCAACTCCAATAGGGAGAGCGCCTCGCCGACCGATGCGGCATGAAACCAAACCAAAACCCCTTCAGGACGCGGCAGGCTGGCCACGCCACGGCGCTCATGAATGCGTGCCGCATCTTCCTTGCCACGCATCAATCGGCGCGCCAACATCCGCTCTGCCAAACCTGTCGCATGGCGCGAGAACAGAAGATAGAGCCACAGGAATAATGAGCGTGATCGCATCCCCGCGATCCATCAATCGCGTTCTGCGGAACTGGCTTGTTCCTCATCGCGCAAGCGATGCAAATGGGCGATGAAATAGCGCATATGCGCATTGTCAACCGTGCGCTGCGCCTCAGCCTTCCACGCGTTATAGGCGCTGTCATAATCGGGGAAAATACCCACGATGTGGATGTCGTTCACATCGCGAAACTCTGTGCGCGATGGGTCAACCAACTCTCCGCCGAATACCAAATGCAGACGCTGTGTCATAGCCAATTTCCTTTATCGAAACGCCTTTAAAACCTGCGCGCACCCTAAGCTTTTGCCTCAAACGGTCAAGCCAGTTTGACCTGAAAGCCGCGCCATGAATTTATCCACCAAGGCCTGTGATCCTGCAAACACTCCCGCACTGCGCGGATCGGGGCGGTTAAAAGTCAGGGGCTGACCGTCACGGTCACAAACCTTCGCCCCCGCCTCCGCCGCGATCAAACTGCCTGCGGCGCTGTCCCACTCCCATGTTGCTCGGAAGGTCAGCATCCCATCATAGCGCCCCTCGCCAACCAAGGCCAAACGATAGGCCAGTGAGGAGCGGAAATGCCGACTTACTAAAGGGGCGCCATGGGGCCAATAGCGCGGCTCAA
>JAGYKZ010000109.1 GCA_018401385.1 Roseicyclus sp. | reverse complement strand
CCACCGCCTCTGGCATGGCGGCGGTCAATGGTGTTTTGATGTCGATGCTGCGCGCAGGTGATCATGTGGTTTCCGCGCGCGCGTTGTTTGGCTCCTGTCTCTATATTCTCGAGGAAATTCTTGGCCGCTATGGGGTCGATGTGACCTTTGTGGATGGCGATGACCTCGCGCAATGGGAGGCGGCCATCATCGCGGGAAAAACCCGTGCGGTGTTTTTTGAAAGCGTGTCAAACCCCACATTGCAGGTGGTGGATATTGCGGCCGTGTCCCGATTGGCGCATCGGGCCGGGGCCTTGGCGGTTGTGGATAATGTCTTTGCCTCGCCGCTCTTTCAAGACAATCAGAAATTGGGCGTGGATGTGGTGATCTATTCTACAACCAAACATATTGACGGGCAGGGGCGCTGTTTGGGTGGCGTGATCTGTGGCACGCGCGAATTCATCCGCAAGACCGTTGAGCCGTACCTCAAACATACTGGTGCGGCGATGTCGCCCTTTAACGCATGGGTGATGCTGAAAGGTTTGGAAACCCTGCATCTGCGGGTTCATGCCCAAGCAGACAGCGCATTGCAGATCGCGCAAGGTCTGGAGGGACAGGTGGGTGTCGCACGCGTGCTTTATCCCCATCTGGACAGCCATCCGCAATCAGAGCTTGCCCGTGTGCAAATGCAAAAGGGCGGCACCGTGATTGCAATTGAGCTGGAGGGCGGGCGTGATGCCGCCTTTCGCTTCCTCAACGCGCTTGAGATCATCACAATCTCAAACAATTTGGGCGATGCAAAATCGATCATCACCCATCCTGCGACCACGACCCATCAGCGCCTGCCTGAAGACCAGAAGCAGCATTTGGGGATCACTTCTGGCCTCGTGCGCCTGTCTGTGGGCCTCGAGGATGTTCAGGATCTGTTAACGGATTTGAAACAAGCCCTCGCCGCCGCGCGGGCGTGAGTGCGGGCGAAAATCTTGGGTTTTTGTCGGTATCTCAAGGAATTGGTCGATATTTGTCGCGCCAAAGATGATCCAAATTGCGTTCACATTCGTAAACTAAGCACAAAACGCGTTTTGAAATCCGTGCAGCAAGGCCCATATTGCACGTAGGTGGTTGCCGAAGGGGTGATGAGATGAATGTCCATATTGGCGCAGTAACAAGTGAACCGACCCAAGAGGAGGCCCGCGCGGCCTTGGCCCTGCTCAAGCAATGGGTTGAAAGCGCCAGCGCATCCGAGCGCGCGTCCCTTGACCCCGCGGTGACCAAATTGCTGAACCCCGCTGCCGATTATCCTGAGCTGTCCCGCAATTATCCGCAGGATTTCGCGGTGGATGCCGCCTATAAGGCGGGCTTGCCTGATCTTCAAAACGGCCCAGCCTCGCTGATCAAGGGGGCAAAGCGGCAAATCCAGCACGTTGGCATTTCCAATTTTCGCCTGCCGATCCGCTATCACACGCGCGACAATGGCGATGTGATGTTGGAGACCTCGGTGACGGGCACGGTCAGCCTTGAAGCGGGCAAAAAGGGCATCAATATGAGCCGCATCATGCGCAGTTTTTATGCCCACGCTGAAAAGACCTTTAGCTTCGAGGTGATTGAAGCCGCGCTGGATGATTATAAGTCAGATTTGGAAAGCTTTGACGCGCGCATTCAAATGCGCCTCTCTTTCCCGATGAAGGTGCAAAGTCTGCGGTCTGGTTTGTCTGGTTATCAGTATTACGACATCGCGCTTGAACTGGTGGAGCGCGAGGGGGTGCGGCAGAAACTGTTGCATCTCGACTATGTGTATTCTTCGACTTGCCCGTGTTCCTTGGAGTTGAGCGAGCACGCGCGGGCCACGCGTGGGCAATTGGCCACGCCGCATTCCCAGCGTTCGGTCGCACGCATTTCGGTGGAGCTTGCCCCCGATACAGGGTGCTTGTGGTTCGAGGATTTGATCGAGATGGCGCGCCGCGCCGTGCCGACCGAGACCCAAGTGATGGTAAAGCGCGAAGATGAACAGGCCTTTGCGGAGCTGAACGCCGCCAATCCGATTTTCGTGGAAGATGCGGCACGCCTGTTTGCGGGTGAATTGCAAGCGGATCCTCGGGTAGGTGATTTCCGCGTCTTGGCCAGTCATCAAGAAAGCTTGCCCAGCCATGACGCGGTCAGCCTTTTGACCGAAGGCCCAAGTTTTGAAGCCGCAAGCCTCGACCCGCGCCTGTTTCAAAGCCTGTTCCATGTTGGCTGATCACGGCCGCTGATCTTACGAATAAAAAGCCCCAAGACATCGGCGCGATATGCGGCTGTGCCTTGGGGCTTTGCTCAGTCTGGCGTTGCAGTCCGGTCGTTTACTGTCACACACAGTAATACGCGATTTAAGTCTTTGCAAATGAAATGAAGCTGGCCAGTGCGGGTTTTGGTTCCATTTCGCACATCTGCGCCTTGACAGCGCGCGAGGCAGCGGCCAACGCTCTGCCTCATGTTTGATATACGCCCTGTCGGATATGTGATTGGCCTGATCGTGACCTTTCTTGGGGTGTCGATGCTTGTGCCGATGGCGGTGGATGTCGCGCTTGGCAATGGGGAATGGGGGGTTTTTGGCGAATCTGCTGCCGTCACCATTTTTGTTGGCCTTGCCCTGATCTTTGCCTGTGCCAATGCGGTGCAGGCGGGGCTGACATTGCAACAAACCTTTCTTTTGACAACGGCTATTTGGACGATTTTGCCCATTTTTGCGGCCCTGCCATTCATATTTGGCGCGACCGAGGCGCGCTTGGTCGATGCGGTATTCGAGGCGATGTCGGGGCTCACGACAACAGGCTCAACTGTGTTCACGGGATTGGAATATTTGCCCCATGGGCTGAATCTGTGGCGGGCGATGATCCAGTGGTTCGGCGGGGTGGGTATCATCGTGGTTGCGATGGTGTTTTTGCCCGAATTGCGGGTGGGCGGGATGCAAATCTTCCGCTCAGAAGCCTTTGAGACCATGGGCAAGATCTTGCCCCGCGCGACTGAGATTGCGGCGCGGATTTCGGTCATTTACGTTGGACTGACGGTGATGTGCCTATTGGTATATTGGGCCTTGGGGATGACATTCTTCAACGCGCTGTTTCATGCCTTCACCACTGTTTCGACAGGCGGTTTTTCCACCACGGATGCCTCTTTCGGGATCTATCAAGGCCCGATGGAATATGCCGCTGCGGTCTTCATGATTTTGGCAAGCCTTCCTTTCGTGCGTTTTGTGCAATTGATGGCCGGCACAGCAGAGCCGCTTTATCGCGACAGCCAAGTGCGCGCTTATCTGGGGGTGATCACGGCCTTGGTGTTGGTCATGACGGCCTATCGCATCATCGTTAATGAGGATCACTTGGAACATGGGCTGCGCGAAGGATTGTTCAACGTCAGCTCGATTATCTCAGGCACAGGCTATGCCTCGGTGGATTATCAGCTTTGGGGGCCATTGCCCGTTGTGCTGTTCTTTTTCATCGGGCTGATTGGGGGCTGTGCTGGCTCCACTTCCTGTTCGATCAAGGTTTTCCGCTATCAAATTTTGCTTGAATCCATCTCCACGCAGGTGCGCCGCCTGTCTTCCCCCCATGGCGTGTTTGAACCCCGCTTTGAGGGACGCCCCGTGTCGGGCGATGTTCTCTCCTCAGTCATGGGGTTCTTTGTGCTGTTTTTCGTGATGTTGGGTGTGTTTTCGGTTTTGTTGGGGCTGACGGGATTGGATTTTGTCACCGCTGTATCAGGTGCAG
>JAGYKZ010000108.1 GCA_018401385.1 Roseicyclus sp. | reverse complement strand
CGTCAGGCCCAATGTCCAGCGGCGTTCTGCCTCGGGATTGCCCAGCGCCTCATCGGTTTCGACCCGGAAATAGCCCCCATCAAGGGTGACATGATCCAAGGCTTGGCGGAAGGTGATGGCATCTGACACCCGTTCGAAATCGGGGTTGTAGCGGCTTGTCACCGAAAATTGGAACGGGCCCGCGCTGCGCCCCAGACGCGCGGTGTAGAGCGCGCCCGATTGCAGCAGGGCATTGTCACTGGAAATGATGTGATCCCGCTCAACCGACCCGCCAAAATAATAGCCCGATGACAGCGCGTAGCGATAGGTCACATCAATATCTGCCACCGTGACATCATATTGATTGATCTGGCTGCGATTGACGCGGCGATATTGGCCAAGCTGGGCATAGTCAAACGGATCAATCATATCGATTGTCCCATCAATGGAGGGCATCTGAACCTCGCCCGCCTCAAAGCGCAAAAAGCCAATCGAAGGGGTCAATGTCTGCTGCGCGCCATTTGGCCCATCAAATTCGAACGGCCAACTGAGCCGTGTGGCCGCAAACCCGCTGGTGCTGTTTTGGCGATCAGGCAGGCGGGCATCATCATGAATACCATATTGATCGAGGAACAGCCCCAAATCCGTGTTGATCCGCAACCGCTCACCCGTCTGCCACGCCCCATCCCATATGATATTGGCCATTGCCCGATCCACATCCCTGCGGCGGGGGTTTGCATTGCCAAAATCATTGTAATCGGCTTGCGCCCCAAAATTCAGCGTCAAATCGCCAAAATCGCCCGTGTCTCGCAAAAATGTCCATTGCGCGTTCAGAAGGCGATTGGGGGCTTTGTAATCATAGTCCTCTTCGCGCAAGGGCGAAAAGGCCGTGTAATCAAAGCTCAGAACCTCATCCGTGCTGCGGCGCGAAAAGCGCAGGAAATTGTTCAGCCGATCTTGGGCAAAGACCACAGGGTCATCCCCAAAGCTGGTGCGACCATCGGCCAAGAAATCATAGGTGCTGATATAGGTGCGATCCGAGGCGGATTGCGTTTGAAAGACAAGGTCAATCCCATTATCAAATTCTGCCCGCCCGTTTGAAAACAAATAGGCGCGCAATGTGTCTTCGGTCAGGTCATCACGGCTGATTGCGCCGTTCAACTCGATATAGCCGCTGGAAAATGCTTGCCTGTAGCGCCCCTCCAACGTGCGCAAAACACCCCCGCCTGCACCAGAGCCGCCCGCAACCGAAAGCTGCGGTGTGACGGTCACATCGGCGCTGTCGCCCAGCATACGGAAATAGGGCAGACCGATGCGCGTGCCCAAGCGCGAATTGACCGTATAGGTCGGCGCAAGAAAGCCATTGGCCCGCGCCACGGTGGGGTCGGGCGTTCGCAACCATGGGGTATAGAGGACAGGCGTGCCTGCCACGCGCAATTGCGCATCGCGATAGGTGATGCTGCGGGTGTCTTGATCATGCACCGCACGGCGCGCGCGCAATTCCCACAGCGGTGTTGCGTTTTCCGAACAGACCTCGCAGGCCGAGGCCCGCACATAAGGGAATTCCGTATAGCGCCCCTCGCGGCGGATCATTTCTTGGGCCGCAATTTGCAGGTTCTGGTCAATCACCTGACGCGCGGCCACCACCACCCCATCGGACAGATCGGCGGATAAATCCGCGAATTCCCCATAAAACACCTGTCCGCCCAGGCTGTCGATCAAATAGAGCGGGCCATCAATCATGACGCGATCTGTCTGCGCGTCATAGGCAAGGCTTGGCGCGCGCAATTCCATATTATCATAGAAAATTTGCACATTGCCCGTGGCGCGATAGGTCTGCGTGGCCTGATCGAAGCTGATATTATCTGCAATCAATGTCGAGGGAATGGGAGGCTCTGCGCTGGTGAGAGCATCTGCGCCCTGGGCAAAGCCCCATGTCGCGGTCAATGGGGCCGACAGCACCAACCCCAGACCAAGCCCCAAACCAAGCCCAAGTGGCGCGGAAAAATCGCGCACGCTGTTCCAAAAATATCTGTGCCAGTTGCGCGCCAAGACGAACCCTCCGTATTCCCTGTGTTAGAGGAGTAGCGCGAGGCTGCCAAGAGAAGCCGCAGGGCGCGTGATGATTTTTCTAATGCCGCTGTGCAAGCGCACCACTTTCCCGCAGATACCCCCAAAGGATGGCCATCATCGCCATGCCCGCCTGTCCGTGCTCATTCATCATGGTTGTGTTGCCAAGACCCGCCACGAGGAACCCCGTGGCAATCAACACGCCCGCTTGTGCCACGGCACGCGCAAGGGGCTGTGCCACATCACGCCGCAGCGCAATAGGCAGAAAAGCCCAGAAATAGGCCATCAACAGCCAACTTATGAGGATGACCCCCACCAGACCGCGCTCGATCAACATGGTCGTCCAAAGGTTGTGACCATGGCCATAAAACCAATAGCGATCTTTAATCGCGTCATAATCGCGGCCATCGGCCTCGACCTCGGCGCGCACGATTTCTTCGGCAGTGGCAAGGCCGAAGCTTTGAAAGCCCGTGCCAAAAATGGGGTGGCGGTCATAAACCTCGAGGGCGGCGTTGAGGATTTTGTCGCGCCCCGACCACAGGTCATCGCCCGTGATCCGCACCACGGCCTCAGCACGAAACTCGGCGGCAGCAGGCAGGGTTAAGATACCCGCCGCAATTGCGGCAAAACTCAAGCCCGCATAGACCAGATAGCGTAACTTGCGCGCCGCATAAGCCGCCATCATCGCGGCCACGGCGATGATGGCGAAAATGGCAATCCCGCTGACCAAGCTGCGCGAAGGCGGCAGATAGGCCAAGGTCGCGGCCACCGCGAAGGCACCAATGATTTTCAACCACAGCGCCCGCCCCGTGAATGTTGCAATCCCGAGGGCAAAGGGGATCAAGGAATACATTCCAGAATGGTTAACATGGCCCACGGAGCGGAATTCGGGAAACGGGCGATCATTCAGGGACCATGCATGAAAGCTGTCAATCACGGCCAAAGTGCCGCCCAAAAGCAGCGCAGCCATTAAGATTTTCACATCACGCGCCATGTAATCCAACCGCCCCGCCGCAAGCGCAAAAAGACCGAGCAAGGTCCAGCGCGTGGCGCTGTCTTGGGGTGGCAGAGTATCGCGAAACTCGGACAGGACCGGCCCGATCCACAGCACCGCAATCAAGCCCATAATCGGCCATTCAAACAGGCTTGCCCGCCCCAGATGGCGCAGCCGCAGGGACTGAACAATATAAGCGATCAGGAACAACAGGCTTGCGGCATTTTTAGGTGCCTCAAACAAAGGCAGGGCGAAAAAGGCCAATCCCAAGAAAGCCACCTCCACCACAGAGGCCGCGCGCGCCTTTCTTTGCGCGGAGGCGGAGTGATCAATCATCTCTGTCCGTCCTTTCCCCTTCAATGACATCGAGATAACGCGCCAACACCCTGTCGGGGGCAAGGCTGTCAACGAAGGCCTGATCTGTCGCGCTGACCTTCAGCGCAGATGTTCCAAGCTGATCGACCATCGCCTGCGTCAGCCCTGCCTCATCGCCCTGTGCAATCAACTGCAACGCGCCAATGTGATGGGCCAATTCCCGTGACCCTGCCGTTTCTGTCGAGATGCAAGGCAAGCCTGCCGCGATGGCCTCAAGCGTGGCATTGCCAAGCCCTTCGTATAGTGAAGTCGATACGAATAAATTTGCCGCAGACAGATGCGCAAAAACATTTTCCGTGAAGCCGAGGAGGTGGAATTGCCCTGCAATGCCCAAATCTTGTGCCTGAGCCACAAGCCTTTCGCGCTGATATCCTTCACCTAAAATGACAAGG
>JAGYKZ010000107.1 GCA_018401385.1 Roseicyclus sp. | reverse complement strand
CGGGCCATCTGAAAGATTCGATTATGCCGCGCTATGCGGAGCTGATCTATAATGGCTTCTGGTTCAGCCCAGAGCGCGAAATGCTGCAAGCCCTGATCGACAAAAGCCAAGAGCACGTATCAGGCACGGTGCGCGTGAAGCTATACAAAGGAGCGGCGCGCACAGTTGCACGTTGGTCGGATCACAGCCTCTATTCCGAGGCCCATGTGACCTTTGAAGAAGATGCAGGCGCCTATGATCAAAAAGACGCGCAGGGCTTTATCCAACTCAACGCGCTGCGCTTAAAACTTCTGGCCGCGCGCAATCGCCGTCTGAAAGGTTAATCCTTGCTGCCATCTTGGGCCTGCATCCATGCCCAAGAGCTGGCGCACATCTCATCAAGCCCGCGCTTTGCGTCAAACCCGAGCAGATCGCGGGCTTGTTCTGTTTTGGCACAACAAACGGCCACATCGCCCTCGCGCCGCGCGACAATCTCATAGGGCAAATGCCTGTTGGAGGCGCGTTGATAAGCGGCGATCATCTCCAACACCGAATACCCGCGCCCCGTACCAAGGTTGACCAGGTGCCCCTTGCCCTGTTGCAACTGTGCCAATGACAAAACGTGACCTTCGGCCAAATCCTCCACATGGATGTAATCGCGCACGCCCGTGCCATCAGGCGTGTCATAATCATCGCCAAAGACGGAGATTTTCGCCAATTCGCCTGTTGCGACCTTGGCGATATAGGGCATCAGGTTGTTCGGAATATCGGCGGGATCTTCCCCAATGAGACCTGAACCATGCGCGCCAGCAGGATTGAAATAGCGCAAAACGCCAACCGCCCATTCAGGATCAGCGGCGCACAGATCCTCCAAGATCTCCTCGCAGATAATCTTGGTGCGGCCATAGGGGTTCATCGCATGGTGCGGCGCCGTTTCGGGTGTGGGTGTCTCATCTGCCGCGCCATAGACAGTGGCAGAGGATGAGAACACAAGACGCTTGCACCCCGCACGCGCCATCGCGCCCAGCAAGGTCAGAAAGCCACCCACGTTATTTTCGAAATAAGCCAAAGGCTTGGTCACGCTTTCGCCCACCGCCTTATGCGCAGCCAAGTGGATTACACCCGCAAAATCATGCGCCCCAAAGACCCGATCCAGGCAAGCAGCATCGCGAATATCGCCCTCAATCACCTGCGGTGCGCGTCCCATAATCCGCGCCAAACGCGCGGGCACATCGCGGCGGGCATTGTTAAAATTATCAAGGATAACGGGCGCATAGCCCGCCTCGTGCAAAGCCACGACAATATGCGAGCCAATATAACCCGCCCCGCCTGTCACCAGAATTGCATCACCCATCTGTCACCCGCCGAATTTACGCTGATCTTCTCAGACCTGCTGTCAGAAAAGCACGGCTTGGTCAAACCAAAGCCTCATTTTCCCCTCGGCAGAGGGATCGCTTTTTCCTTCGGAACCAATTTATTGATTTGTTTGAGATGTTGGGGCAGGCAAACCTTTTCGAAGTCAAAGGACCTGATCACCTGCGCCCGGGCTGTGCGACCTAATTTTTCGCCCAATTTGTAATCCGACAGCAACTGGATCGCTTTTTCTGCAATCTCGTCAGGGCTGAAGAAATCCGCCATCAACCCCGTTTTGCCATCCTTCATCACCTCGCGCACAGGGGCCGTGTTCGAGGCCACAATGGGCGCTTGCATCGACATGGCTTCCAGCAGCGACCAAGACAGAACAAAGGGCACGGTCAGGTAAATATGGCACCGCGACAGGCAGATGATTTTGCGAAAGTCGTCATAAGGAACGCGACCCAAGAAATGCACCCGCGACCAATCTAGATCTTTGCCAACCTCTCGCTCCATTTGCGCACGATAGCCCCCTTCGATGTCCGATTTTCTGCCATAGGAGGCCTCGTAGCCGCCGATAATAAGCGCGCGCGCATTGGGACGTGCATCCAAAATTTTTGGCAAAGCACGCATGAATTGATGAAACCCGCGCACGGGCTCCAGATTGCGGGCCATATAGGTAATAATCTCATCATTGCGCGTGATATTGCGCTTAAGGCGCGACGAACCGATGGACACGTCAGGATTGGGCAACAATCTGTCCGTGCGAATGCCATCATGGCAGGTGTAGAATTTGCCATGAAAACTCTTGGGAAATGTGTCCTGCTGCCATTTTGTTGGGACAACACCCAAGGTGACTGTTTCAATATTGGCGAAATTCATCGCATTGCGCGCGTGCAGAATATAGCGCGTGTCTGACGTTGCTAGGAATTCAGGGTCAAAGCCAACACTGCCGCCCTCAAACAGGTAATAATATTCAAAATAACCGATCACTGGCACGTCTTTCCAGACCTGCCGCACGAAGGTCAACTCGCCCCATCCGATGTGACCCAAGATGATGTCTGGAACAAACCCTTCCGCATCGAGCTGTTCCATAGCCCGAGCTGCACCCAGACCATTGCCACAGCATTCTTCCCAATATTTCGTCAATGCATAGGCGGCATCGCTGGGTTTGTGATGCGCGCGATAACGGATAACCTTGACGCCTGCGCGCTGTGGCACGCCTTCTTTTTGAGTAAGAAAGACAATCTCATGGCCGCCCTGTTCAATCAGCCATGTCAAGAGCTCGCGATATTGGCCTGGATAGTTCTGGTGAACCATCAATATTTTCATAGCGGCACATCTCTCTTTGGCACAAGGCGCTGACCTGTGCTCACAGATCAAAGCGACCACTTGGATGGGATTTTTGACCAAAAAACCATTCAATTTGGCCCAGATTGTGGCGACTGCATGGCAGGTTTGCGGCCTGCCCTTTCCCGAAGGCCTGTTTGGGTCTTGCCCTTGCCCGACCTATATGAAAGCAGACCGCGATGAGAGTGGGCAGTTGACGGGGCATGGCGGATCGCTGACCCTGCCTGCAAAAGACTAGGTTTCTGACGAAGGACCAGATGGGATGAGTTTAGGTGCAGATAGCGCTTGGGATGACGTGGTTTTGCCATTTCAACTGGACGCCTCCGATATTCGCGGACGTGTGGTGCGTTTGGATAAAGCGCTCGACCAAATCCTGAGCCAACATGATTATCCCTCTGGCGTTGAGGCCATGGTGGCAGAGATGGTGCTTCTGACTGCGCTGATTGGCCAGACCATCAAGCTGCGTTGGAAATTGTCGCTACAGCTGCGCGGCGATGGTCCACTGCGCCTGATCGCGACCGATTTCTATGCGCCTGAGGGCGAAGGTAAACCCGCCCGTGTCCGCGCCTATGCCAGCTATGACAAAGAGAAATTTGACAATGCGCAGCCCCCTTATCCACAAGTTGGAAAGGGCTACTTTGCCTTGCTGCTGGATCAAGGGTCGGGCAGCGCACCCTATCAAGGGATCACCCCTTTGACGGGCGATGCCTTGCGCGACTGTGCGGAGGCCTATTTCGCACAATCCGAACAATTGCCCACGCGGTTCATGCTGGGATATGGCCGCTCCTCAACCCCAGGACAGGAAGGGGAGAATTGGCGCGCAGGCGGCGTGATGCTGCAACATATGCCCAAAGCCAGCCCCCATGTGATGGGCGAGGGCGGATCGGGTGAAGCGGGGCTTTTGACCGCCGCTGATCTGCTGGGTGAGGATGAAGGGGAGAACTGGAATCGCGCCAATATCCTGCTCGATACGGTCGACACATTTGAATTGATCGGCCCCTCCCTCAGCCAAACAGATCTGTTGTTGCGCCTGTTCCACGAAGAAACGCCGCGCGTCTTTGACCCGCTGCCCGTTCGGTTCGGTTGCACCTGTTCCGAAGCGCGGGTGCGCCAAAGCCTGTCCATCTATTCGGCCAAAGACATCGCGCATATGACCACCGATGCAGGGCAGGTTTTGGCCGATTGCCAATTCTGCGGCGCGCATTACGAATTCGACCCCGAAACCCTTGGATTCGAGGCG
>JAGYKZ010000106.1 GCA_018401385.1 Roseicyclus sp. | reverse complement strand
GCACGGATGTGATGCAAGCCATATTCGGATTGCCAAGCATTATGCGACAGGGCCACCCGTTCGGCATTTTGCGTGGGTTTGATGCTGCGCTCTACCGATGTCGGCCCGCCGATCAGATATTGCCCCTCAAGACCCGCAGAGGAGCGTCCAGCAAGACAGGCAGTGGAGTGGCTCGGGGTGGCGCGTCCGGCGCGTTGCCATTCAGCGGCAAACCCCAAACCCGACCCACAAGAGGTAAGAAACCTCATATTGCCCAATGAGAATTCAAGCGCGAGGCTGCTTGCATGGGCATCTGGATCATGAGCGGAGGGAGGTGCCGCATCCAATGTCAGGCAGGCATCCCCGCAGGAGATTGTCAAATAGCCCGCGCCCTGCCTCACGCGCGCCGCATCGACCAAAGGCTCGGCGCGCGCGATGATCTCCGAGATCATCTCTGCATCGCCCCCATCGCAACCGTGAAACCGTGGAAGCCCCCCGTCTGGAAGTTGCAAGGCGTGCAGGATGTCTGCGCAGCGGGTGATGGCGTGGTGCAGCGCCTCTGGTCCCGTGCTGCGCCCCAAGAGCGCGCGCAGCCAGACCAGTTGCGCCAAAATCTGCATAAGACGCGCGGGGTTTCGGGGCAGATTGGCCTCTGGTGCTGTGTGGATGGTGGCACATATTCTTGCCAAGTGAACAATCGCCCTTGGGCGTAGGGCTTCAAATCCCATAAGGGTTGATGTGGCATAAACCCAAGCTGCAACAGCACCAAGCCGTGTGGTGATGCTTCGCGCCTGCGGCGCCCGCTGTGCCAGATAGGCCGTCTGGCGGGCCAGGAGCTTGAAAAAGGCGCGGCGCTGCGTGGCATCCTGCCCCGCCATGATAAACGGGGCATGGGTTAACAGAGCGATGTGCCGCGCCGCCAAGGGAGTGATGTCCCATACAGGGCCGTTGCGGCGCAAGGGGCGGTCGTAGGTGTCAATCCATTGTCGCAGCCATGCTTGTGCGCGGTCGCGGGCAGGACGACTGTTGGTGGCGGCCAGATCCTCGAGCCAGTCAAACCGATGTGCAGCATCGCTCACATCTGTGTCCCAAGGCGCGCCTCCATGCAGGGCCACCAAACCCTCGGGACCGTGATAATTGTCCGCAAGCAATTGCACACCGCGCTGGGGATTCGGGCGCGTGAAAGGTGGCGGTTGCCAAACCACGCCGACCGCTTTTGGCGACAGCAACCACCGGATATCCGCCATGCTCAGGCCAAGGCCCGTGGCCCGCTGACCGCGCGTTGCGGAGACGGTGGAAGCTGAAGTCGATACGGGGGGCCGCACAAGCGGCGGCAATAAGAAATTCATGGTGGTTCAGATCACGCAGCTGGCCAAGCGTATCCGTTTGTCTAACGGCCCATGGCGCGGCTGTCACCGTTTTTGCAGCAAGGCCATGTAAAAACCGTCCAAGCCGCCCTTGTCAGCCCAATAATGGGGCAAAATCCGTATTCCTCCTTCGGCACTGATCCATGCGGGATCAACCCCGAGTGCGGTGGTATCAATCGGCAATACGTGCAGGTTTGGATGCCGTTTCACGGCGGCTTTGATTTGATTTTCGCCTTCATTGGGCAGAAGGGAGCAGGTGCAATAGACCAGTCGCCCCCCCGTTTCGAGCAGCGCGACTGCGCGGTCAATCATCTGCATTTGCAGTTTGGTGAGCGCCTCGACCTCGCGGGCGGATTTCACGAAGGGCAAATCAGGGTGGCGTCTGATCGTGCCCGTGGCCGAACAGGGCGCGTCCAGAAGGATCATTGGCCACGGCGCTTCGGCAAATTCCAACACATCGCCTGTGACCAGTTGCGCAGAGAGCCCCGTGCGTTTGAGGTTTTCGGCCAAACGGCGCAGCCTGATGGGCGAGAGGTCAAGAGCCGTGATCTTGGCACCTGCTGCGGCCAGCTGGAGCGTCTTGCCCCCTGGTGCTGCGCAAAGATCAAGCACGCTTTGGTCTGCGACCGCGCCAAACAGGCGCGCGGGCAGCGCCGCGGCGGCATCCTGCACCCAGAAGGCACCGCTGTCATAGCCGTCCAGCCCTGACACCTGTGTCTGACGCGGCAAGCGGATGCTGCCTGTGGGTAACCTATCGCCAAGGGAGAAATGCGCTGATGGATCCCGCAAGGTCAGGTCGATCGGTGCAGCGGCCTCATGGGCTGCCTCCATCGCGCGGGTGGCTGCCTCGCCCCAAGCTCCACCCACCGCTTTGCGCAGCCAGACGGGAAGGGTCTGCGGTCCAAGCCCTGTCCAAATCTCAGGCCCTTCTTGGTCAAGTTTTCGCAAAACGGCATTGATGAGACCTGCCGCGCCCCTTGTCGGACGGGCCTGTTTTGCAATGGCCACAGCCGCGTTCACAACGCCATAAGCCTCCGAACGGTCGAGCAGCAATTCAATCGCACCCAGCCGTAAAATGTTCTGCACAGCGGGATGGGGACGGCGTTCAAGATAACGTGATAGCAATGTGTCGATGCGGCCCGTGTGCCGCAAGACGGATTGGGCCAGACGCTCGGCGCGCGCGCGTTCAGGCGCGGCAAGACCTGCGGCCGCATCAAGATGCGACACCATCCGCCGTTCTTGGTAAACGCTATTCAGGATTTGCAAAGCGGCCTTGCGGGGCGCAATCCCTGATCCATCATCCGCTCGGCGCGTCATTCTTGATCCTTGTCACTCATCATCGCCGCCGTATATCACGGGGGTAAGAGAGATCAATCAAGCTTGCATTTCGGTTTCAAGGAAATGGATGTCATGACAGACGAGAACAGCACGACCCACGCGTTACCTCCTGCTGCGCAACGGGCTTTGGCGGAAGCGGAGGCACGGCGCAAAGCCGCCGCAGAGGTAACGTTGCCAAAGGAGCTTGGTGGCCGCGATGGCCCAGAACCAGTGCGCTATGGCGACTGGGAAAAAAAGGGCATTGCCGTTGATTTCTAAAGATATTTCCTGCTTTATCGCAATGTGAGGTCCGCGTAGACCCCTGCGCCTTGATCGGCGGTGAAGCGTAGCGTGGCTTCGCGTTCTTCCACCAATTGGCAGTTATATTCCAACGGGTCTGTGCCAAAACTGAGGCTGCGACAAAAATAGCCGTTCTGCCATGCCCAATCACCCGTGACCTCCCGCCCGAAAGCACGACCCGTGATGTCGCCATCGGGTTCTACCGACAGGCGAATTCCAAAGCGTGTTAATTCCCTTCCCTCGACAAGCGAGACAAAGCGTTCACGATCCTTGACGGGAACAAATTCTTCCGCTGCGGCTTGCTGCCCCAAGGCGGCCAATCCCAACATTGTGACAAGCGCAATTTTCGTCAGCATATCCAGCTCCGCAACACATATCCTATGTTGTCCTACGCAAGATAAGGTGGTTTGGATCACAGGCCAAGCACGTCCAGCATCGAAAATTCACCAGGCCCCCGTGTTTGCGCCCAGAGTGCCGCCTTGATTGCGCCGCGTGCGAAAATCGCGCGATCGGTTGCGATGTGGCGCAAGACCAAACGCTCGCCTGCGGCAGCAAAGATCACGTCATGCTCACCCACGATATCACCGCCGCGAATGGCCGAAAAGCCTATCGCGCCCTTGTCGCGTGCGCCAGTGATCCCGTCACGACCTGAATCTCGTGCTTGGTCCAGAGATATCCCGCGCCCTTGTGCTGCGGCTTCACCCAGCATCAGCGCCGTGCCTGAAGGGGCATCGATTTTGCGATTGTGATGGGCTTCCACGATTTCGATGTCGAAATCATCATCCAAAGCCCGGGCAACTTGTCGCGTGATTTGGACAAGGAGATTGACCCCAAGGCTCATATTGCCCGCGCGCACAATGGTGGCGTGTCGCGCTGCGGCAGCGATTTTCGTCAAATCCACGTCATCCATGCCCGTGGTCCCGATGATATGGGCGATGCGGGCTTGGGCGGCCAAGGCGGCATGGGCAA
>JAGYKZ010000105.1 GCA_018401385.1 Roseicyclus sp. | reverse complement strand
GGTGATCAGGGTGATCAGCTGTTCAGCGGTGACGTGGCGATGATGGCCATCTCCGACCAACAAGGTCGCAAGCGAAAGCCGCTGACGGGTTGGCCGCAAGGCCGCCTGCGCCAACCAGTTCGTGCTGCGCTCAAGGGCTTCTGGTGTCATCATCTGTCAATTTCCCGCAACGTTTGCGTGATAATATATGCCTTAACGCGTGGCTTTTTCAATTCGTTTGTCAAAATTGACGCAGGCGCAGCTGTTTCTGGATAGAAAAAACCTTGGGCAAGCTGTCGCAAAATCGTTACCTTAGCCCCGTGCTGCCCTTGCATGGGGGGCAAACGCAATGGTAAGTCGACTTGAAATACGACCGGACAAGCCGTGCCTCGCAAGGGTTTGGCGATAATAAGCAGGGGAGGCAGGGCATATGTCGCACTATCCGACACGCTTTGACAAAGATGATCTTTTGAAATGCGCGCGCGGCGAATTGTTTGGGCCCGGCAATGCGCAATTGCCCGAACCGCCGATGCTGATGATGGATCGCATCACCGAGATTTCCGAGGATGGCGGCGCGCATGGCAAGGGCCATGTGGTGGCCGAATTTGATATCAAACCAGACCTGTGGTTTTTCGACTGCCATTTTCCCAATAATCCCATCATGCCCGGATGCCTTGGCCTTGATGGCCTATGGCAATTGACCGGGTTCAACTTGGGCTGGCGCGGTTGGCTGGGGCGTGGTTACGCGCTTGGCGTGGGTGAAGTGAAATTGACAGGCATGGTGCGCCCTGATCGTAAAATGCTGACCTATTACGTGGATTTCACCAAAGCGGTGCAAACCCGCCGTCTGACCATGGGTGTGGCCGATGGTCGGGTTGAGGCGGATGGCGAGGTGATTTATCAGGTCAAAGATATGAAAGTTGCCCTGTCGGAAAGCTGATTGGAGCTGCAAAAAGGAGCTGTGAATGCGCCGCGTTGTCGTTACGGGATTGGGTGTTGTTTCACCCATCGGAAATAATGCCGAAGAAGTCTGTGCCGCATTGAAAGCGGGGCGTTCGGGTGTCGAATTTAACCCCGATATGGCCGAGCGCGGGTTTCGCAGCCATGTGTCTGGCACTTTGAAAATTGACGTGGCCGATCACGTTGATAAACGCGCCTTGCGCTTCATGGGGCCGGGCGCCGCCTATGCACATATCGCTATGGCACAGGCCATTGCCGATGCGGGGTTGTCCGATGGTGATGTCGTCAATGAGCGCACGGGCCTGATCGCTGGCTCAGGCGGGCCATCCACCAGCGCGATGTTGGCTGCGCATCAAACGGTGCTCAGTTCAGGCGCGACCAAGCGCATCGGGCCATTCGCCGTGCCAAAATGTATGTCCTCGACCATCTCGGCAAATCTTGCCACCGCCTATCAGATCAAGGGGATAAATTATTCGATCACTTCGGCCTGTTCGACCAGTTTGCACTGCATCGGGGTCGCGGCCGAACAAATCATGATGGGCAAGCAAGACGTGATGTTTGCAGGCGGCGCGGAGGAATTGGATTGGACGCTCTCCTGCCTCTTTGATGCGATGGGGGCGATGTCCTCCAAATATAATGACACGCCCACAAAGGCGAGCCGCGCCTTTGATGCGGATCGCGATGGGTTCGTGATCGCGGGCGGCGGTGGCATTGTCGTGCTGGAAAGCCTTGAGCACGCCTTGGCACGCGGGGCCAAGATTTACGCCGAGGTGACGGGATTTGCCGCCACATCGGACGGCCATGACATGGTTGCGCCATCGGGCGAGGGCGGCGAGCGCGCCATGCGTCTTGCGCTGCAATCCCTGCCTGAGGGGCGCAAGGTCAGCTATATCAACGCGCATGGCACATCCACGCCCGTGGGGGACGTGGGCGAAGTGCAGGCAGTGCGCCGCGTCTTTGGTGAGGGGCAGACCCCGCCAATTTCGTCAACCAAATCCATGACGGGCCACAGCCAAGGGGCCACGGGCGCGCAGGAAGCGATCTATTGCTTGCTGATGTTGGATCAAGATTTTATCGCGCCATCGATCAATGTGGAAACACTCGATCCCAACTTGCACCCAAACGAGATTGCCACCACGCTTGTTGAGGGGGCAAATCTGGATACGGTGATGACCAATTCGTTTGGCTTTGGCGGCACCAACGGCTCGATGCTGTTGTCGCGTTATCGGGGGTAAGGGACAATGGCAGATTTGATGAAGGGCAAGCGCGGCCTCATCATGGGTGTCGCGAATGATCGCTCAATCGCATGGGGCATTGCCAAGGCGATGGCCGATGAGGGGGCAGAACTTGCCTTTAGCTATCAGGGCGAGGCATTTGGCAAACGGGTCGAACCGCTTGCGGCCTCGGTCGGTTCGGACATCTTGATTGATGTGGATGTGACCGATGATGCCTCGATGGAGGCGGCCTTCGCGGCGCTGACGGCGAAATGGGGCAGGCTTGATTTCGTGGTGCACGCCATCGCTTTTTCGGACAAGTCTGAATTGACGGGACGCTTTTCGAATACAAGCCGCGCGAATTTCTCCAATTCCTTGGAAATCTCCTGCTATTCCTTCATTGATGTGGCCCGCCGCGCATCCGCGCTTATGCCTGAGGGTGGCACATTGTTGACGCTGACCTATCAAGGGTCAAACCGCGTCACGCCATTCTACAATGTGATGGGCGTGGCCAAAGCGGCCTTGGAAAGCGCGGTGCGCTATTTGGCCAATGACCTTGGCCCGCAAAATATCCGCGTGAATGCCATCAGCCCCGGCCCGATGAAAACCTTGGCAGGGGCCGCAATCGGTGGGGCGCGCAAAACCTTCAAAACGACCGAGATGAACGCGCCCCTGCGCGCCAATGCCACGCTGGAGGCGGTCGGGGGCACGGCGGTCTACCTTGCCTCTGACTATGGGGCGTGCACCACGGGCGAGATCGTGCGGGTGGATGGCGGCTATCACGTTCTGGGCATGGCGCAGCCCGAGAACTTGTAAGGAGCATTGCGGCATGATCCGCTTGTGCGGTTCATGCGCTGTCATTCCGCCGATCTTGGCGCGTGGCGTTGATGATTGAAAAAGCATCCAAATAAAAAAACCGCCCCTGAACATGAGGCGGTTTTCTTTTGCAATCAGTCTGAATCAGGCGATTTCGACCAGTTCCACGGCAAAGGTCAAATCCTTGCCCGCCAGCGGGTGGTTCGCGTCCAGTGTGACTTCCTCATCCGTGACGGAGGTGACCGTGACGGGGATCGTCTGGCCATCGGGGGTTTGCACCTGTAGGCCACCGCCCACTTCCAGCGGGATTTCGGCAGGGATTTGCGCGCGGGGCACGGCCTGCACTGCTTCGGGGCGATGGTCGCCATAGGCCTCGGCCGCGGCAATGGTTACCGATTTCTTATCGCCTTGGCTCATGCCCGTGATGGCCGCGTCCAGACCAGCGATGATCTGGCCCGAGCCAAGCGTAAAGCGCAGCGGATCACGCCCTTCGGAGCTGTCAAACTGGCTGCCATCGGACAAGGTGCCTGTGTAATGAATGGCGACTGTATCGCCTGCTTTCGCCTGCGTCATGGCTGTCCTTTCGGATATTTTGGGGAAATGAATGTCACGGGGCCGCGTCATTGCGGGTGCCCGTATTGGGTTCCGTTTCAACTTAGGCGTTTCACCCGCAGATTGAAACCCCGTTGGGAAATTTTGCGATTGTGCGTGCAGAGGCGGCTGATAGTCTCACGCAAGTGACACGCGAAAAGGGGGCATTATGACGGGCGAAACAGCCTATGTGAGCGCCAAGGACGGGCTGCGCCTTGCCTATGATGATACGGGCGGGGCGGGCCCCGTTTTGTTGTGCCTTGCGGGGCTGACGCGCAACCGCGCGGATTTCGATTTCCTCTTGCGCGACTTCCGCGATCAGGCACGGATCATTCGCCTTGATTTTCGGGGGCGGGGCGGGTCTGATTATGCGGACCCTGCAACCTACACCCCGCTTCACGAGGCCGAGGATGTCGTGACCCTGCTCGATCACTTGGGGCTTGCGCGCGCCGCCATTCTTGGCACATCGCGCGGG
>JAGYKZ010000104.1 GCA_018401385.1 Roseicyclus sp. | reverse complement strand
GCGCATGAGCGGTTTGGCGTGGCGATGGCGCAGGTCTCAGCGATGCAATCGCAGCTGCTGGCTTCGGAGGAGCGCCGCCGCGAATTGGAAACCGCCGTCAATGTGATCCAAAGCACCCTACGCCGCACCATTGCCGAACGTGATAATGCCATCCGCGAGGTTGCACAACTGAACACTGAACTGTCGAGTGAAACAGGCCAAAGCTTTAGCGCGGCAAGCCGTCAACGTGATCTCGAAAACGTGCTTGCGCTGCTGACCGAGGCATTGGAGGAAACCGCCGAAGGGCGCGATGCCTCGCAGGATCTGATCGCGCAAGCGCGCAGCCAGATCCAGGAATTGGAATTCCAAGCCGCCCTTTCCACAGAGCGCAACGAGCGGATTTTCACCCAAATCGAAGATGCCGTGGCCATGTCGCTGGAACCGCTGGATGCGATGTTCCGCGCGGCGGGTCTGCCCACGGACAGCATTTTGGATACGGTGCGCCGTGGCTATTCGGGCCAAGGCGGGCCTTTGACACCGATCACCTTTTCCACGTCAAACGGCACGCCCGACCCCGTGTCACTGCGCGCCAATGAGGTGCTTGAGGAATTGGACGCCATCAACCTCTACCGGATTGCCGCCGAAACCCTTCCCTTCACCTATCCCGTTGTTGGGACGGCGCGGCGCTCCTCTGGATTTGGATATCGCCGCGACCCATTTAATGGCACGCGGCGGTTGCATGAAGGTGTGGATTTTGCAGGCCCCGTTGGCACGCCACTGGTCGCGGCAGCGGATGGTGTCGTGACTTTTGCAGGACGGCGCGGCGCATATGGAAATATGATCGAAATCCGCCATGCTATGGGATATACGACACGCTACGCGCATTTGTCACGCATTCGTGTCACCCGTGGCGAAAGTGTGTCGCGCGGAGACAGAATTGGTGATATGGGCAATACAGGACGTTCAACTGGGTCCCATTTACATTATGAGGTACGCCTGAATGGCACTCCGATCAACCCGATGACCTTTATCACGGCAGGACGAAATGTTTTCTAAATCAAAAATCAACGAACCTGGACCAAAAGAAACCGCAGCACCAAGCGCCAGTGCCGCAAGCACCGCCGCGCCCAGCACGGCTTCTTCACCCGCAAGCAGCGCCGCGCCTGCACCTGCGGCCAAACCAAAGCCGCCGGCGTCTTTGCTGAGTTCTGATCTGGTGATCACTGGCAATCTGAAAACGTCAGGCGATATCCAGATTGAAGGCACCGTAAAGGGCGATATTCGCGCCCATTCCATGACCGTTGGCGAAAGCGCACGGATTGACGGTGAAATTCTGGCCGATGATGTGGTTGTCAATGGCCATATTAAGGGCCGTGTGCGCGGATTGAAGGTGCGCCTCACCTCAAGCGCACGGGTGGAAGGTGACATCATCCACAAGACCATCGCCATTGAATCGGGCGCGCATTTTGAGGGCACGGTTCAGCGTCAAGAAGACCCGCTTGCAACAGGCGCAAATCCTGCCGCGGCATCCCCTGCGGCAAAACCCGCAGCGGCGGCGGCCTCGGAACCTGAAAAGAAATAAGCGCCCTTCACCGTGCTGACATGAAAACCTCGCTTGCCATGCAAGCGGGGTTTTTTCGTGGCTCAAACCGCCTCATGCACAAAAGCGCGGCGATATATATGCCACGAGGCATGGCCCAAAACGGGCAAGACCAAGAACAGCCCCAAAAGCGCGGGCAGCATGGCGACAAACGTCAGCGCAGCAATCAGTGCGCCCCAAATCAGCATGACGGTTGGATTGGCTTTGACGACCGCAACGCTTTTGATCATCGCGGTGACAAAATCGACTTCTTTATCCAAGAGAAGCGGCAGGGAAATCACTGTCAGGCAAAACAGGGTCAATGCGAACCCCGCCCCAAACACCGTGCCCACCAAAAGCATCATCACCCCTTCGGGCTGAAGCAGATAGGCATAGCTGGTGGTGACATTCATCAGCACAGATGGCCCCATGAACAGGGCAAACAGCATATGCGCGAAAAACGACCAAAACAGAAAATAGACGATAATCACCCATGCCATGGAGGGCAATTGACGCAAACGCTGCCGCCAGATCACGCTGAAAATATCCATGCGGCGAAAATTGACCTCCCCCGCTTCCAAGCGGCGGGACACCTCATAAAGACCCACGGCCAGAAATGGCCCCAACAGCGGAAAGCCCATGGTGATCGGAATGGCCAACCAGCCCATATCCAAAATCGAAAGGCTGCCGTAAATCAACCAGCCCCCCACCACATAGACATGGGCAAAAAACAATCCGATCATCGGTTTTCTGCGGAAATCACGCCAGCCTGCGATCAAGGCCGCCGTCAGATCAGACAGCTGCATCCGCGCCAATGGCGGCAAGGGTGATGGGGCCAGCGGTTCTGCCTGCACGCTCATGCCTCGGTCTCCTTTCCTGTTGGGACAGGTTAAGCGGGACACAGGGCAAACGCCAAGCGAAATTCTGATCGGAAATGATGTATGTCTTGCGCAAAGGCAGCGGCGCGCAAGACACGCCGCTGCGTTGAGGTGCAGCCCGCCTAGATGTCGATATCTGCGACCATGCGCAGGGCTTGGGCGGCTTCGGCCCCTTTCTTCACGAAATGCGCGTGATAGAAATCGTGATGCACCGCGTGTTCGTGGAAATGATGCGGGGTGAGCGATACAGAATAGGTCGGAACACCTGTGTCAAGCTGCGCTTGCATCAGACCATCGACCACGGCAGCGGCGACAAAATCATGGCGGTAAATCCCCCCATCGACCACAAGGGCCGCGCAGACAATGGCATCAACCTTACCGCTTGCGCCCAATTTCTTGGCCAAAAGCGGCATTTCAAACGCGCCCGGCACGTCATAGGTGGATAGATTATACGCCCGACCAGAGGCCTTCATATCAGCCTCAAAGCCAACCAAGGCTTGATTGACAATATCGCTGTGCCAACCTGCTTTGATAAAAGCGATGTTCAGTGGTTTCGTCATTTGGGTCATCCTTTCTATAGACCAAGGTGCCCAAGGCGATCGTGAGCATGCGCCCACGCCTGCCCGGGGGTCACCCCCCGCACAACCGCGACACACGGCTCATTCTCTTTCATCCGGACTATAACCGTCGGCTTTGGAGTTTCACCAAATCTGCTGACCCTTGGCCATGCGGCCAAGGCGCTCGCGGGCTGTCACCGCCGGTGGGGAATTTCACCCCGCCCCGAGAATAGTCCAGAGGTTAATCAACCCACAGCAGAGAGGCAAGATACGATTGCGCCACTTTGGCGCGCCATTGCGCCTCAGGCGTCACTCTTCGGCCTGTGCATCCGCGCGGCTTTTGCCCGATACATCCATCGCCAGAACCGAGGCCATCAGCCCGTCAATCTCGCCATCGAGCACGCCTTGGGTATCCGATGTCTCAAACCCAGTGCGCAGGTCTTTGACCATTTGATAGGGCTGCAAAACATAGGATCGGATCTGGTTGCCCCACCCCGCTTCACCCTTGGCCTCATGGGCGGCGTTGATCTCGGCGTTGCGGCGATCAAGCTCCATCTGATACAGTCGCGATTTCAGCGCCTTCATCGCGATATCGCGGTTTTGATGCTGCGATTTCTCGGAACTGGTCACAACGATCCCTGTGGGAATATGGGTGATCCGCACGGCCGAGTCGGTGGTGTTCACGTGCTGCCCCCCCGCCCCAGAGGAGCGATAGGTGTCGATGCGAATTTCATTGGGGGCCACTTCAATCTCGATATTATCATCGACCACGGGATACACCCAAACCGAAGAAAATGACGTATGCCGCCGCGCCGAGCTGTCATAAGGCGAAATCCGCACCAGTCGATGCACGCCCGATTCCGATTTCAGCCAGCCATAGGCATTGTGCCCGGTGATCTTGTAGACCGCGCTGCGGATGCCCGCCTCCTCGCCCTGGGTGGTCGATTGCAATTCGACCTCATAGCCGCGCTTCTCGGCCCACCGGACATACATCCGCGCCAGCATCGAGGCCCAATCGCAGCTTTCGGTGCCGCCGGCGCCTGCATTGACCTCGAGGAAGGTGTCATTGGCGTCCGCCTCGCCGTCAAGAAGCGCCT
>JAGYKZ010000103.1 GCA_018401385.1 Roseicyclus sp. | reverse complement strand
CATCGCCAAGGTGGCGTTCCATCTTGGCCACGAAATAGGCGTGATAGGCCGCAATAGCGGCACGGCCAAAGGCGGCTTTGTTTGGGAAGTAATGATAAAAACTGCCCTTTGGCACACGGGCATGAGACAGGATCGTGTCCAGCCCCACAGCCGAATAGCCCCGCTCTGTCAAATGAACCAATCCTGCGCGGATGAGTCTTTGATAGCTGGCCGCATCATGGGGCGCCGTTGCAGGGCGTCCACGGCGTTTGGGGGTGTCATATGTCAGATGGGTTGCACTCATGCAGTATTTTTTAGACGAACTGGTCTAATAATAAAAGCCCGCAATCGAAGGGATTAGAATTTCTCCTTGCCAAGGGCAGGGAAGCGGTCAGGATGGGCTTGAATACGCCATTTCAAGGGAGGGACAAACGGATGAGCAAAGTCGCGATTGTAACAGGGGCCGCGCGTGGCATCGGATTGGCCACCACGGATCTTTTTCTTGAAATGGGCTGGCGGGTTGCGATGGTTGATCGCGATGCGGCAGAACTGGACGCGACAGCCGCCCCGCGTGATGGGGCCGAAGGGTTTGTGTGTGATGTGTCAGACCCTGCTGCGGTTGCCGACCTCGCCACCCAGATCAGCGCCAAAATGGGACGGGTGGATGCTTTGGTCAACAATGCAGGGGTTGCCGAATTTGGCCCGATAGAGGATTGTGACTTTACAACATGGCGCCGTGTTATGGAGACCAATTTGGACGGTGTCTTTCTGATGTCACAGGCGATGACGCCTGCGCTCAAGGAAACCCAAGGCGCGATTGTGAATATCGGGTCGATTTCTGGGTTGCGTGCATCAACGTTGCGCGTGGCCTATGGCACGACCAAGGCCGCAGTCATTCATCTGACCAAACAGCAGGCGGCAGAATTGGGCGAATATGGCATTCGCGCCAATTGTGTCTGCCCCGGCCCTGTGCGCACGAAATTGTCGATTGCCGTGCATTCGCCTGCCATTATCGCCGCCTATCATGATGCGATCCCGCTCAACCGCTATGGTTCCGAGCGCGAGATTGCTGAAGCGATCTGTTTTCTATGCAGCGAAAAGGCGAGTTACATCTCTGGTCAAATATTGGCGGCCGATGGTGGGTTTGAATCGACAGGCGTTGGCCTGCCTGCGCTGCGCAGCTAGGGTTTAGTGGTCGCTTGGTGCGCCAACCAATTGGCGACAGAGCCGCGCACGTCATTTCCGTTTGCGCTTGCGCCTCGCGGATCACGGCGCGCAATTCCCGCAAACCACGGCGCAGCAGGCTTTGACGGGCCGATGGAGGTGGGCGCATGGATAATTTGCGCAATCCCATCGCGGCGAAGCACAAAGCCTCGCTTGGCACTGCATCCTCCCACAAAACGAAAGATCGGTTTCGGTTTCTGGCGCAGTGGTTCACAATCATTTTCGAGAAATGTCAGAAGCTCACATTCAGTGTATCATAGCGGCGGCGCACCTGTTCATTCTCGCGATCATGCAAGAAAAAACTGCTTCAAATCATTTCCGCCAATAGAGATGAAATCCGCCATTTCCGTGGAATTGGCGCGGCGCGAAGGCAAGGCTTGGCGTCTCCAGCATCGCGCCGATTTCAAGGTGTCAGGCAGGATATGCTCCTGGCAAGCCGTTTCGCGGTCGATTTCGCGCAGCAGATGGTCACGGGCTTCGGTGAATTCCTCGAACTGCGCCACGAAGGGGGAACATCACGCAGAGCGGGCGGCCCTGAGCGGCCCGGATCAACGCCTGAAGCTGCATCCGCATGACACCTGGCTTATCGCTGCCGACGCGAATGGCGCGCCAGCCCAATGCGGGGTTCGGCTCGTCTAGCCGCTTCATAAGGCAGCACCTGTCGGACCCGATATCCAATGTGCGGAACACCACCGCTTGTCGCCCGCTGCATCCATGACACGGGCATAGAGGGCGGCCAATTCGCCGCGCTTTGGAACCTGGTTGCGGGTCAGGAATTGCAATTCCGTGCGGAACAGTCCGACCCCTTCGGCCCCTGAGGACGGAAGCGAGGGCAAATCCGCCATCAGACCGGCATTCATTTCCAAAGTGATCCGCGTGCCGCACAGGGTTTCTGCGGGTTTGTCGCGGATAGATGCGTAGCGTTCCTGCGCGGCTGCCTGCATCGCGATTTTGTCGCGGAAGGCTTTGGCGACCATTTCTTCGGGGCGCAAATGGACAATGCCTTGCTCCCCGTCCACCAAAATCGGATCGCCGTTGAGCGCCTCGGTGGTGATGCGTTTGGCGTTGATGATCAAGGGGATGGCCAAGGCACGCGCAACAATCGCGGCATGGCTACCGACCGACCCTTCCTCCAACACCACACCTTTGAGGCGGCGACCGTAATCAAGCAAATCACCTGGGCCTATGTTGCGCGCGACCAGAACGGGATTTTCGGGCATTTCTGCGCCCGTATCCTTGCCTTGCCCCGTGAGAATACGCAGCAACCGGTTGGAGAGATCGTCAAGGTCTTGCAAACGTTCGCGCAGATAAGCGTCAGGCACGTTTTCCATCCGCGCGCGGGCGGCGGATTGTTCTTTCTCAACCGCCGCTTCAGCAGAGAGACCGCGCGCAATATCCTCCTGCATCCGTTTGATCCAACTTCGCGAATTGGCGAACATACGATAGGCTTCAAGAACTTGGCGTTCCTCGCTGTCATCGCTGTCCATGCGGGTCAGAAGCTGATCCACCGATTGACGCAACGTGGTGATCGCATCAGACAGGCGGGCTTGCTCGGCTTCCGGGTCATCGGCCACGGGGCGGGTGACGACCACCCGTGGTTCGTGCAGATAAACGGTGCCCTCAGCCACGCCTTCTTGGCCGATGCCCCCCTTGATCATCACTTGCGCTTGGTGGCGGGCCGACAGGGCTTCGCCTTCGCCAACAAAAGCGCCAAGCTCGGTCATCTCGGCCAGCACCATGGCCACAACTTCCAGTGCGTAAACCTCATCCTCGGAAAAGCTGCGGGCATCTTTGGATTGCACCACCAAGACGCCAAGCCGCTCACCCAGGCGTTGGATGGGCACACCCAAAAGGCTCGAATACCGCTCCTCGCCCGTCTCGGGCATATAGCGAAAGCCGCGCTCGGCAGGGGCGTTGGGGGTGTTGATGGGGCGGGCATCGCGTGCCACGCGCCCCACCAGACCTTCGCCCAAGCGCATTCGGGTCACGTGAACGGATTCAGGTGCCAAACCCTCTGTGGCGCATAGCTCTAACGTGTCTGCATCGCGCAGAAGGTAGATCGAGCACACCTCCGTGCCCATCGAATCGGCAATCAGACTTGTGATGCGATCAAGCCGCTCCTGTCCCGCGCCCGCTTCGGCCAAGCTGGCTTGCAGGCGGCGCAGCAATTTGCGGCTTTCGGTTTCGGTGCGTTCTGGCATAGTCCCTCATCAGGCCCCCAGATTTCACTGGTCTGGCGTAACAGACATATCGCCCCAAGCGGGCCTTGCGCAATAATGGGTTAGCGCAATCTGTGTGAACGCGCGCATTTTTGCGCATTCTGAACGCCGCTATTTGAAAAACTGGTGATAAATGATGCGCAAAGCCCGTGCATCGGTTGACCAGTTCAAGGCTTGGCGCTAGACCCTGCGATGACTGGACACCCTTTGCCACGGTTCCTGACAGCCGAGGGAGAGCAATTTGCAAGACCTTCTTTCTGACTATGCGCCGATTTTGATCTTTCTTGCCATGGCGATTGGCCTTGGCTTGATCTTGATTTTGGCCGCTGTGATTGTCGCCGTGCGAAACCCAGACCCTGAAAAGGTGTCCGCTTATGAATGCGGGTTCAACGCATTTGATGATGCGCGCATGAAGTTTGATGTGCGGTTCTATCTTGTGTCGATCTTGTTCATCATCTTCGATTTGGAAATCGCATTCCTGTTTCCATGGGCGGTGGCCTTCCCAGATATGTCGATGACGGCGTTTTGGTCGATGATGGTATTCTTGGGCGTTTTGACCATTGGCTTTGCCTATGAATGGAAAAAAGGAGCGCTGGAATGGGAGTGATGACAGGTCAAAACACCGCAGGTGTAGATAAAGAGGTCGCCACCCAAGCGCTGAACCGCGAGTTGCAGGACAAGGGATTTCTGCTGACCTCGACCGAGGATATCATCAACTGGGCACGCACGGGCAGCTTGCATTGGATGA
>JAGYKZ010000102.1 GCA_018401385.1 Roseicyclus sp. | reverse complement strand
GGGAGATATTCTCGACGTAAAGCTCGGGCAGACTTAACCCATATTGCGCGATGGTGGCCGAAATGCGCGCCGCAATCAGCTTGGCGAATTCGCCCGTATTTGCCGCCATATCCAAAACGGGAATGGCGCTTGCGGCCACAGTTTGGCTGAATTGCTGCACGATGATGTTGCGGATCTGATAGCTGATTTCATCGGTGGTAAATTCGCCATCCGTGCCCACGATTTCCGTCATGAACCGCGCAGCATCGCTGACCCGCACCACATAGGTGCCAAAGGCCCGCAAACGGATGGGGCCAAATTCAGGGTCACGCAGCATCACGGGGTTTTTCGTGCCCCATTTTAGATTTGTGAACCGCTGGGTCGAGACGAAGTAAATTTCAGATTTGAAGGGCGATTTGAAACCATGATCCCAATGCTGAAGACTGGTCATGATCGGCATATTATTCGTCTCAAGCATATAGAGGCCAGGGGTAAAGACATCGGCCAATTGCCCCTCGTGGATGAACACCGCCACTTGCCCCTCGCGGACGGTCAGTTTGGCGCCGTATTTGATCTCGTGCCCTTCACGCTCGAAGCGATAGACCAGCGTGTCGCGGGTGTCATCGGTCCATTCAATGACATCGATGAACTGGCCAGAAAGAAAATCAAATATGGGCATCAGAAGCCCTCCTTAGCTTGAAGCGTCAATCAATTCAGCGGCAATCGCCTCGACAATCGGGCGCGCCTCGTCAGGGGTCATGCCAATCTTAAGGCGCGGGTCATAAAGCATTCGCAAGAGAAGCTCATCATGCGCCGTCAACAGCGCAAATTCCTCGTCATCATTAAAGATGGAGGGGCGCGCCATGGGGCTGTCATTGGGCAGGCCCAGACCTTGGGCGATTTCCTCATGGATGCAGGACTGGCGCATCAGGTCGGGGTGTTCGCTGCGAATGATGGCAATCGCGTTGCGATATTCGGGTTGGTTGACCGATGTGGCAAATGCATAGACCGAACAGAAGGTAAAGCGCGGCAGGTTTACGATCTCGCGGATGATGGTCGCGTCAATATCGGGCATCAGTCCGCGCAGATAGGGGCCGATTTCGGCCTGCTCATCGCGGCTGATAAACAGCACATGGAAATTGCCGCCTGTTTGAACAAGGTCGACGGGGTGCCGCGCCGCGCGGCTGAGTTGCCCGGCATAGGCATCGATAATTTGGCGATCGCGCTGGATATTCTGTGGGGCGTTTGCAGGGCCGAAATGGGCCTCAAGGCGCACAGGTTCAATCCAGCGCCGCAGCCGTGAGGGGGTTTGTCGGGCAACAAACCGTCCATTGACCATCGTGTATTCGTCATAAAGTGCGATGGTCTCGAAATTGCGCGCCAAGGCACGGCGCGAGACGGGCGCATCCGCAGGCGCACTGGTCTGGCGCAGCAGGCCCTCGCGCAAGAGCCGCGCTTGGGTCTGGGCGTAATATTGCGCATAAAGCGCGCTTTCCGCCGAAGGGGTGGTTTCGGGGATTGCGTTTAGGACGGGGGGCTGTTGCTGCGGGATGTTGGGTCCTACGGCCTGACACCCCGCCAAAAACCCAAGACCTGCCGCAAATGCGACCTGTCTGAGCCAGAATTGAAAGTCCCGTCTTGCAGTCATGCGTCACACGATCGCGGCTTAAGTCTGGGGGCGGGGCGTGCGGGCCGAAGCGGCGGCCAATGTATCGCGCAATTCGGCCTCCATCTTGATCATCTCCTCTTCGGCCTTCGCGCGGCGCAAGCGGCCTTCATCGGCGATGGCAAGGCTGTCTTCGATGGTGGCCACCAGTTCGGCATTGGCGCGTTTGACTGCCTCGATGTCAAAGACGCCGCGCTCCATCTCCTCGCGAACAATGCGGTTTGAGGCGCGCAGGTTGGTGGCGTTTTTCTCTAACAATTCGTTGGTCAGATCATTGGCTTCGCGCACCGCTTGGGCCGCTTCGGTTGAGCGTTGTATGGTCACCGCTTGCGCCAATTGGGTTTCCCACAATGGCACGGTGTTCACCAAGGTTGAGTTGATCTTGGTCACCAAGGATTTGTCATTTTCCTGCACCAGACGGATCGAGGGCAGCGATTGCATGGTCACTTGCCGTGTCAGTTTCAAATCATGAACGCGGCGTTCCAGATCATCGCGGGCGGCGCGCAGGTCGCGCAACTCTTGCGCTGAATCACCTGATCGGCTTCTGGGGCGGCATTCCTCTGCTTCTGGCGGGAATGTCCTTGCTGTCCAAAATCGGTCAGTTTGGCCTCACCGCCACGTATAAATCGCCAGCGCATCATAAAAATTTAGCGTCTTTTCATAAAGCTGATCTAATGACTTAATGTCACGCATCAATTGATGCTCATGGCGCAGCAGGTCTTCTGTGATCTTGTCGATCTGGCCTTGAACGGTTTCATAGCGGGCAAGAAAATCATGCACAGGCTTGGCGCGGCCAAGCAGGCGGTCCCACCAGCTGATCTTGCGGGTTGGGTCAAGCTCGTCCACCGAAAAGCCGCGGATTGTGCCCACAATATCGCGCAAGGATGCACCCGCGGGGCCAACATCCTTGTTGCGCACCCCGTCCAGCATGGATTGCGAGATGACCTGCAATTCGGCTTGGGCGCGAGAGCCGAAGCTGACAATCGAATTGGTATCGCGCATATCAAGCTCGGCGATGGCTTTGGCCACTGCCTCTGCCGTGGGTTTATCCTTGGATGGATCGGGTAAGGTGTCGCTTGGGTCCAGCAAAACCACCGCGTTGATTTCCTCAACCAATTTGCTTGCATCGCGTGTCTGTGGTGTTGTCTCAGTCATCATATCCCCCAGTTCAGTTGTTCTGATTCACCATTGGTTCAGCGGGTCTCGCGCGCCAGTCTTTCGCGCAGCAATTCTATATCCAGATCAAGATCAGCGGTGTCGGTCTGCGCCAACTGTCCTGTCCGTGCGGCGAAATCGCGTTCCAGATCGTCCAAAAGCCCTTCGAAGCGGGATTTAAGCGCGGGGTCTGGTTGGCTGTTGTAGAGATCAGCGAATTTGACCGACGCATCGCGCGCGCCTTCAAGGTACACGCCTAAATAGCGCCGCGCTGCATTCAGGTCGCGCGGGTCGCTTTCAATCTGGCGAAACATGGATTGCGCGGTTTGTTGAAACGCGATCATCCGCGCCTCAAGGTCACTTTGGCCTGTTCGGGTTACCGCCGCGCGCATCTCCTGAAGCAGGGTTTCGGCGGCATCAATTTTTTCGGCAAGCCGCCGTTCGGCGGCAGTGTTGCTGGAGGTGATGCCTTTGTTTTCGAATGGATCAACCCCGAAAGCCAGCAAATGTAGAATGCCCACAAAAAGCGCAATCGCAGCGGCGTTTGTCACAGCCCAAGACCCGCCCCACACCAAAAGGCCCGCGCCGATGCCGCAGAAAACGGCACCAAGCATCTTGCGTGGGATCACAGGGCGGCGCGCCACAATGCGCAGCTGATAGGCATCCTCGGCCTTCACCCCTTCGCGCGTAAGCCATGCGGCAAAGGCCAAGCTGGCCACGCCCCCCATATCCACAAGCATGGCCGACACAGGCTGAAACAAACTTGGCAGCAAGGCGATGATGGGCAGCCCCGCGTAGATGTTCAGGCGTGCGCCAAACCGCATTGGTCTGCGGCCCTTGAAATGGGCGGCTGGGGACATTTGCGGCGTGTTGGGGCTAAATTCACCCTGAAATCGCTGCGCCATGCTCAAAACTCCCCGAAGCCGCCAAAGGCCGCCATCAGGATCACAATGACCAAGACCGCAAATGCGATCGCCCCTACTGGTTTAGCCTGCATGGCCAAATCCCTTATACCTCGTCACGATGCAGGTGCGTGTGGTTCTGCGCGCACCCGCATAGCTTTCACCAGTAGCAGCCGAGTGTGTCAACAAAAAGAACCTAAATATCATACAGGTCCTGGTTTGTGGCACGACTGCATTGGGTGTAATGTGGGGTCTCGGCCGTCCCTTTGCAATGAGGGTAGGGGAGGGGTCGTCTGGGTGTGGCAGATGCCGCTTGCCCCTTGACCCGAAGGTTGGCAGGGCGTAATTGCGCTGCGCGTGGCGATTTGTTTACCGGATTGCGGGCCACGGAAAAAATGCCGCTAAAGAGGTCGAGGCCTGAACGCCGTCAGCGTCCCGACCCTGATGTTGAAGGGATGAGAGATGCAGGATAATTCCAACAAGAAATCCATGGGGCTGAAGGTGCTGCCACAATCAGTGTCGCAGCAGACCCGTGCGGTGCACAGCGGCACGCGCCGCAGTCAATATGGTGAAGTCTCCGAGGCGATGTTTTTGACCCAGGGCTTTGTCTATGACAGCGCCGAAGCGGCGGAGGCACGGTTTATCGAAGCGG
>JAGYKZ010000101.1 GCA_018401385.1 Roseicyclus sp. | reverse complement strand
GGAATTGCGCCCATGCCCCATCGGGAGGCGGTGCGCCAAGCGTGGAGCCTTCAAGATCCGCGATCCCGTTGATCCCAAGGCTTTTGCGGCCCACGATGGAAAACGGTGGGCGGTCATAGACCATCATCACCGCCGTTACAGGCGCGCCTGGGTTTTGGTCCAAGAAGCGGATCAGCGAGTTGATATCGGCAAAGCCGATGGGGAATGCGCCCGTGGCCACCTTGGGGATCGCGTCCAGCGAGCCTTCGCCCGCAGAAACCTCAACATCCAGCCCCGCCTCGGCGAAATGGCCATTGTCAATGGCCAGAAAATACGGCGCAGATGGCCCCTCGAACCGCCAATCGAGCGTGAAGGGAATATCGGTTTGCGCAAAAGCAGGGGTGGTTGCGATCATCCCTGCAGCAATCAATGGTAGTGTTTTGTGAAGCACGGCTTATTCTCCAATCCAATGCAGCATTACGATGCCACCTCATGACCTGCACGGGCTTTGGTCAATCCAAAGCGGCGCGACAGGGCGCACGCCACGATGCGGGCGTATCAAAGATTAGGCAGTTCTGTGTATTTTGCCTAGAAAAAAAGCAAAGCGCGAAGGCGGACGGGGTGAACCCCGCAAAACTTTGTTGATTATTAACGGATTGCCAAGCCGCCAGGCAGCCCCTAGCGTGGCGCGAACCAGCATGAAACACGCAAAAAAGAGGTCATGCCATGCCCGAATTTGTGATCCCTGCCCCGCCCCAAGCCTGTTTGCCCGTCTCCACAGGAGGGCAGTTTCCCGTTCGCCGCGTCTATTGCATCGGGCGCAATTATGCGGCCCATGCGATTGAAATGGGACATGACCCCGACCGCGAGGCGCCGTTCTTTTTCCAGAAAAATCCAGACAGTTTGAAGGCAACAGGGCGTTTTGCCTATCCGCCCCAAACCGAAGATGTGCATCACGAGATCGAGATGCTTGTGGCGCTGCAATCGGGTGGGCGCGACATCGCGCTTGATGATGCCTTAAGCCATGTTTGGGGCTATGGCGTGGCGCTGGACATGACGCGGCGCGATTTGCAGGGCGCGGCGAAGAAACTGGGCCGCCCTTGGGAAATCGGCAAATCCTTTGAAGGGGCCGCCCCCGTTGGCCCGCTGATGCCTGTGGCACAGACAGGCCACCCAAGCGCGGGGGAAATCAGCCTGCACGTGAATGGCGCGCTGCGCCAGAGCGGTGATCTGGCGCAGATGATCTGGAAAACGCCCGAAATCATCCGCTACCTGTCGCAGTATTTTGAACTGGCGGCAGGTGATGTGATCCTGACGGGCACGCCTGCGGGGGTTGGCCCCGTGCAGCGCGGCGATGTGATGGAGGGGCGTGTCGCGGGTCTCGAGGCATTGCGTGTTGAGGTGGTCTGATCGGCCATAGAAAGGGAACAAACCGATGAGCGTGATTGGTATAGGTATACTGATGGGCCTTGGCGGCACAGTGGCGATGGATATATGGGCGGTGATCCTGACGCGGGTGGCGGGCATCCCTGCGCCCAATTGGGGCAATGTGGGCCGTTGGGTTGCGCATTTGGGACGCGGAAGGGTGTTTCACCCAGATATCAACCAAAGCGCCCCTGTGGCCCGCGAGCGCCTGATCGGCTGGCTGTTTCACTATGCGGTCGGTGCCATTTATGGCGCATTGTTTCTTGGGGTCATGGGGCAATCATGGCTTGAGGATGCACCCTTTCTGCCCTTGTGGATCTTCTCGATCCTGACGATTGGTGCGGGGTGGTTCCTGTTGCATCCAGGCCTCGGGCTTGGATGGGCTTTGTCCAAGACCGCCACGCCTTGGAAGGGGCGGATTTTGGGCCTTCTGGCGCATACGATGTTTGCCTTGGGAATGTGGAGCAGCGCCTTGGCCTTCTAACCCTGCGCGCGGATGTAATCCAACAAGGCACGGGTTGAAGGGTCAAGCGCCGCATCCGCAACCTGCCCTTCGCCCCCCTCAATGGCAGGCTGGAGGGCGACGGCCAATTCCTTGCCCAGTTCAACGCCCCATTGGTCAAAGGAATTGATCCCCAAGATCACCCCTTCGACAAAGACGCGATGCTCATAAAGCGCGATGATCTGCCCCAAGGCAAACGGGGTCAGTTGCGGATAAATCAGCGTGGTGGAGGGGCGATTGCCCGTGAAAACACGGTGGCGGGCTTGGCGTTCCAATTCCGTACCAGACAGCCCCTTGGCCGCCATCATGGCGCGCGCCACCTCAAGGCTGCGGCCCTGCATCAAGGCCTGAGATTGCGCCAGACAATTGGACAAAAGCAACCTGTGATGATGCGCCAAATCAGGCTCATGCCCCTTGGCCGCCACGATGAACTCGCACGGAACAACCCGCGTGCCTTGATGGATCAACTGATAAAAGGCGTGCTGCCCGTTTGTGCCGGGCTCGCCCCAAACAATCGGGCCGGAATGATGGGGCAAATCCTGCCCATCCATCGACACGCCCTTGCCGTTTGATTCCATTTCCAATTGCTGCAAATAGGCGGGCAGACGGGACAAACGTTGATCATAAGGCAAAACAGCACGGGTCGCGTGACCGCAAACCTGATTGTGCCATAGCCCTGCCAAAGCCAATAGAACGGGCATATTTTCGGGCAATTCCGCCGCGCGGAAATGCGCGTCCATCGCGGCAGCACCCGCCAAAAAATCATCGAAACGCTTCGGCCCAATGGCCAGCATCAGCCCCAAACCAATCGGACCCCAAAGCGAATAACGCCCGCCCACCCAATCCTCAAACCCGAACACACGGGCGGGATCAATGCCAAAAAGCGGCGGTTTTATCCGTGGCCGAAGACAGGGCCACGAATTGCGTGCAGCAGGATCGCGCACCGCCTGCGCCATCCAAGCGCGCGCAGTTTGCGCATTGGTCATGGTCTCGATGGTGGTAAAGGTTTTGGAGGCTACGATGACCAAAGTTGTTTTTGGATCAAGGTCTTGCAGCGTGTCGCTGATATGCGCGCCATCCACGTTTGACACATAATGCACCCGCGGCCCATCGTGATAAGGTACCAGCGCAAGCGTGGCCATGGCAGGTCCAAGATCAGAGCCGCCAATCCCGATATTGATAACATCGGTGATCTTGCCACCCTGCCCTTGATACTGGCCTGTCCGCAGATCATCGGCAAAGCGCGCCATGCGCGCGCGGGTCTCTTGCACGGCAGGCAGAACATCGACCCCATCCACCATGATCGGACCAAAGGACGCCCGCAATGCCGTATGCAGCACCGCACGACCCTCGGTTTCATTGATCCTTTCGCCCGCGAACATTGCATCGCGCTTGCCCTCAACACCCGATTTGCGCGCCAGTTCCAGCAAAAGTGACAGCACCTCATCGGTGATATGGGTCTTGGAGAAATCGAACATCATATCGCACGCAGTAATAGAAAACCGCGAGGCACGGGCGGGATCATTGTCAAAAATCTGCGATATACGGGTGTTGCGCAGGTGATCCCATGCGGCGGAAAGATCGGTCCAGATGCTCATGGTTTATGCGGCCCAATGAATTGTGGCGGATTTCAAAACGGTGGCGATTGGCGCTTGATCTTCGGGCAGGGTTGCCGCGCGCTCTAGCGCCGCGCGTTTTTCATCCCCTGTGATCAAAACGTGACAATGCAACGCGCCTTTCAGCACAGGGGCGGTCAGGGTGATGCGCGGCTCGCCTGCATTTGGCGCGCGCATGGCCATCAGGGGCGGCGCATCAGGGGCAAGCGCCGCGTCCAGATTATCGCCATCGGGAAACAGGCTGGCCGTGTGCATATCCGCCCCCATCCCCAAGAGCAAAACTGTAATCGGCAGATGCGGCAACAGCCCGTCTGCGAGGTCAGGGATACCCGCTTCTGGCGTGGGAGCATTATTGAAAAAAGGGATAAACTTTGCTGCCGAAGCCCTTGATTGCAATAGCGTATCTTTCAACATTCGCGTATTGGAGCGCGGGCTATCTTCACCCACCCAACGTTCATCATTGAGAAAAACCGCCACATCGCCCCATGCCAAATCCACCTCGGCCAAAGTTTTGAAAACGGGACCAGGTGTTGTGCCCCCCGGAACAGACAGCGAGGCGCGCCCCCCGCTGCGCAAGGCCTGCCCCAATTCCGAGGCGATGCGATCGGCCAAGGACATCATCAATAAATCACGGTCAGGATAGGTGATCAGGTTCATCGCCTCACCCCACCTCGCGCCAACGGCGACCATCGCGATGCAACAGCATCAAAGCATCCTCTGGCCCCGAACTGAAGGCCTCGTAGGACACAGGGCGGTCGTTGCGGGACTGCCAACCTTGGATGATGGGGTCGGTCCAGCGCCATGCCGCCTCGACCTCATCGCCGCGCATGAACAAGGTTTGGTTGCCGCGGATCACATCCATGATCAGCCGCTCATAGGCATCGGGCACATCTGCCGCATCCGCGCCAAGCGCCTCGGCAAAGGTCATATCAAGCGGCACATCGACCAAGCGCATCCCGCCTGGACCTGGCTCCTTGATCGTGACGCTCAGATCAATCCCCTCGTCTGGTTGCAGGCGAATGGACAGCACATTGGGCTTTGTGCCCGCATCAG
>JAGYKZ010000100.1 GCA_018401385.1 Roseicyclus sp. | reverse complement strand
ACCTCCAAGGCCAGCGTCAGCGCGGTCAATTCCGCATCCGAATTGGCCAATCTCTCGCGCAGCGCTTCTGCGGCAGCAGCATCCGCCAGACGCACGGCCTCCTCCTCGGAAAGCTGGGTTTGCAGATCCGCGTTTTCACTGCGCAAATCGGCCAACAGCGCCTCCAACGCCTCCCGCCGAGCGGCCGCCAGACGCGCGACCTCCGTTGCGGCATCTACCTCGCTGCGGGCCTGCGCAAGGGCAAGGTTCAATGCCTCCTCACGCGACAGGCTTTGGGAAAGTGCGGATTGGGTGCTGTCCACTTCGGCACGCAATTCCGCCTGCCGCGCCAGGAGACTGGCCACCTGCTCCTCGAAAGAGGCAATACTGGCCTGCGCTTCGGACAATTGTCCGCCCAAAGTTGCAACGCGACTTTCAAGCTCGGATGCGCGGGCCTGCTCCAAGCCCAATGCCTCGCCCAGCGCATTCAATTCCGCATTCAGCTCGGCCAGTTCATTGTCCTGTGCCGCGATTTGATCACTCAGGACGAATTGCACCACCATGAAAATGGTCAGCACGAAAATCATCACCATCAAAAGCGCGGTGATGGCATCCACGAACCCTGGCCAGATCGCGGCAGAAAATCGATTGCCCGTCCTGCGATGAAAGGCCATCAGCCCTGCCCTTCCCCACCATCCTCAACGTCCGTCACGCGGCGAATGGCCGCTGTCAGCGCGGCCATTTCACGGCGCAAGGCCCGCAATTCACCATCCGCTGGCGAAGACGCGTTCGGTTTGGCAGCCAGTTGTTCAAAAATTTGAACCAGTTGCACATCAATCGAACGCATCCGCGCGCGCGCTTCATCATCAAAGCCACCAAGCGTGCCAAGCACATCAAGGCGTTCGACCAAACGCTCCTGCGCATCGGCCTGACGCGCGGCAATCTCTTGCGATTGCGGTGTCATACGTTCCGCCAATCGCGTCACCGCATGGGTCATCTCCAACATCCGCGCCTCCACATCGGCTTGGCGCGTGTTGGATTGCACAAACATGGTCTGCAAACTGTCGATCTGGTCGACCATATGATCCAAAACCGTGGCCACGGCGGCGCGATCCACCCCCCCGCCTTCGCCCTCAGAGGAGGCAAAACTTGTGCGCGTGATTGAGGACAGCCACTCCTCCATTTCGCGGTAGAATCGGTTTTGCCCATGGCCCGCGAACAGCTCCAGCAGGCCAACCACAAGCGATCCTGCCAAACCCAAAAGAGACGAGGCAAAAGCCGTACCCATTCCGCCCAGCTGATCTTCGAGGCCCGCCATCAGCCGCCCGAACACCGCCAGGCCTTCTTCACCTTCACTCGGTTGCAAGCCTCGGATTGTGTCAACCACGGCCGGCACTGTTGTCGCCAAACCAAAGAACGTGCCCAACAGACCCAAGAAGATCAAAAGATTTGCCAAATAGCGTGTGATATCGCGGCTTTCTTCCATCCGCGCGCCCACCGAGTCCAAAACCGAACGGGTGGTCATTGTCGACAGCTGCATCCGTGTGCCGCGCCCTTGAAGGGCCGCCGCGAGCGGCGCCAAAAGCTGAGGGCGGCGTTGATCAAGATGGCCCGTGCCCGCTGCGCCCTCAATCCAGCGCACCGATGAAAACAGCTGCAAAACCTGCCAAAAGCACGCCATGACGCCGACCAGAAACACAACGCCAATCGTGCCATTGAGATAGGGATTTGCCAAAAACACAGGCAGAACCATCGGGTAAACAACCGCCGCCCCCAAAGCAAAAAGCCCACAAATGATTAGCATCAAGAAAATCTGACGGGTTGGACGGGTGAAACCTGTGCCACCTGTCTGCGCAGTGCTGCCACTCATTGAAATCACTCCTGCCCTGCTCGCTGTGCCATCGTTGCGCCCAACCTACCGCCCTTGCCCTGCGCTGCCAACCATGCGCAGCATTCAGCGGGATTTTATCTCGGCAACGCGTGCCACAAGCCACGCCAATTCCGCATCGGGCACACCGATCTGATGCAGATGGTCTGCCGTATTGATCAAATATTCATCATTTGGCCCACGTCCGCCTGTCGCGCGGGCTATGATCTGTGCTTGGGTCTCAAGATCAAGATCACCGCGATACTGGCAATGTGCGGGGTCGATCACATAGGTCAAGACATTCTCAAGCATCCCACCTTCGGTCAGATGCAGGGTTTGGCGCGTCTCAAGATAGGCCGAGCTGACCAATTCGCGTTCGCGCAAATAGTCCAAGGTCGCGCTTTCGTGGCCATCGGCAACGCGAAATGCCAGACCGTCACAATGCGTGTTTTCAGCCTGATCAAGCGCCAAGACCAGACCCGGTTCTTCGGGTGTGCCGCGATGGTGAATAGAGGACATACAAAAGGATCGCCGCCACCCCAAAAGGCGCGCGCGGGCCGTCTGCGCTACGGGAAACCCGGGGTTCCAGATCAAGCTGCCATAGCCAAAGACCCAAAGCGGCGTGCCCTTGTCCGTCATATATTTCTTCTCGCGCTTTGCGGCTTGGCAGCCATCGGTTGCAGCGGTATGGAATGCGGCATGAAAAAGATCATTATTCTCATCGCGGCGCTTGGCCTTCTGGCCAGTGGTATTTGGTTTGGTCTTGCCTACGCAAGCAAATCGACCCTCTCGGCATGGTTTGACGCACGCCAGACCGATGGGTGGCTTGTCTCACATGATGCGATTGAGGTGAAGGGTTTTCCCCTGAGCCTCAATGCGCGCATTCCCAATCTGGAATTGGCTGACCCAGAAACAGGGTGGCTTTGGTCCGGCCCTGAAATTTTGATCGACCAGAATGTGCTATCGGCGGGCGATATTGCGGTGATATGGCCACGCCAGCATATCTTCGCGACACCCGAAGCGCGCTATGAAATTGACTCGGCACTTTTGCGCTCTGATCTGGCGCTTGAGCCAACCCGCAATCTGGCACTCGCCACGGCCGAAACTGCATTGCGCGACTTGCGGATCTCCAATCCCAATGACAGCGCATGGCAGGCCAGTGTGGACGCGGCCTCCATCGGGATCACGCGATTGGACGGGCAGGATCACACCTATGATCTTGAATCCTCGATCACAGGGCTATCCATCCCAGATGTCATCCGCGCGCGCCTTGACCCTGCGGCACTGATGCCCGAAATCTTCAGCCAGTCAATCCTCAAGGGAAGTTTCGGATTTGACCGCCCATGGGACTTGGCTGCCCTTGAACAGGCGCGTCCACAATTCACCACAATTGCAATCTCCGAAGCCAGCGCGATGTGGGGTGACATGGTTTTGCGTGCCTCAGGCGATTTGCGCGTTGACCCCCAAGGTATTCCCGAAGGCGACATGGCATTGCGCGCCGAAAACTGGCGCGCGATGCTCGACATGGCGCTGCGCGCAGGCGTGATCAGTCAGGATCTATTCGACCTCCTTGAGGGCGGCTTGGGGTTCTTGGCCCAACTGTCAGGGAAGCCCGAGAACCTTGACATCATCCTGCGCTTTAACGGGGGTGCCGTTTATGCAGGGCCAATTCCCATCGGCCCCGCACCACGTCTGCTCCTGCGCTAATCTTTCTTCCGCGCGATCCGCCCGAAATCAGGTGCATCCGTGTCCTGACCTGCCTCGATAATGCCACGGCGAATGGTGCGGGTGCGGGTGAAGTAGCCGTGCAGATGATCCCCATCACCGCGGCGAATGGCACGTTGCAACGCAAATAATTCTTCGGTGAAACGCCCCAAAATCTCCAAGGTCGCATCTTTGTTCGACAAGAACACATCGCGCCACATGGTGGGATCAGAGGCCGCAATACGGGTGAAATCACGGAAGCCCGCAGCCGAGTATTTGATCACTTCGCTATCGGTGACGCGGCGCAAATCATCGGCCACACCCACCATCGTATAGGCAATCAAATGCGGCGTGTGACTGGTCACCGCCAAAACCAGATCATGGTGATCTGCGTCCATCTCCTCAACCTTCGCGCCGCAGCCCTCCCATAGGGCGCGCAACCGCGCCACAGCATCAGAACGGCTCTGCACATCGGGGGTCAGCAAGACGTAGCGATTGTCGAACAGCTCCGCAAAGCCCGCGCGCGGGCCAGAATGTTCTGTCCCTGCAAGCGGATGCGCGGGGATAAAATCCACCCCCTTTGGCAAATGCGGGGCAACCGCCTCGATCACCGCGCGCTTGACCGAGCCCACATCGGACACGGTTGCACCTGCGGCCAAATGTGGGGCCATCTCACATGCAACGGCCTCCATCGCGCCGACTGGCACGCAAAGAACAACCAAATCGGCACCCGATACCGCACTGGCCAGATCATCAGCGATATGATCACAAAGCCCGATTTCGCGCGCAATATCCCGCGTCTCAGGCGAGCGGGCATAGCCCACCACTTCGCCTGCAAGGCCAGCGCGGCGCATCGCAAGCGCCATCGAGCCTGCAATCAGCCCCAGACCAATCAGGGCGACACGGGTGTAAAGCTGGCTCATTCTGCCCCCCTAAAGGCGCGCATTGCCGCCAGAACCTGAACATTATCCTCAGGCCGCCCAATGGTGATCCGAAGCCCATGCGGAATTTTGTAGGATTTTGGGGCCCGCA
>JAGYKZ010000010.1 GCA_018401385.1 Roseicyclus sp. | reverse complement strand
AACCTTGCGTAGAAATGTGCGGATACGCGAACGGCGCGCTTTGTTCACTTCGTAGCGGCGCTCATTCTGGCGGGCGCGTTTCTTGGACTGTGGCGTATTTGCCATGGCTTGATCCCTTCTTTAAGGCTCGTATCATTTAAATTATTTGATGCGCGCCTTACCAGCACCTCGCCCGGGTTTTCAGAACCGAGTCCTCTGGCCATAGCGGGCCTCACACGCATATCTGGCGCGGACTTTACGAGATTTCTGAAAGAATGTGAAGCCCTTTATCACCTGTCGCGGAATTGCGCCTCACGCTTTTCCATAAAGGCCGCCATACCTTCCTTCTGGTCCTCGGTTGCGAACAGCGCATGAAACAGGCGGCGCTCAAACAGCACGCCTTCACGCAAGGTGGTCTCATAGCTGCGATTGACCGATTCTTTGACAGCCATCACCGTGACCATGGATTTCTCAGCAATCTTTGCTGCCGCCGACATCGTCTCCTCCATCAGCTTTTTGACAGGCACCACACGGCTGACAAGCCCTGCCCTTTCCGCCTCCTCAGCCGACATGAAACGCCCCGTGAGATGCATATCCATCGCCTTGGATTTCCCCACGAACCGGGTCAGGCGCTGCGTGCCACCGATCCCTGCGACAATACCCAAATTGATTTCTGGCTGACCAAATTTCGCATTATCTGCCGCGATGATGAAATCGCACATCATCGCCAGCTCGCAGCCACCACCAAGCGCATAGCCTGCAACGGCCGCGATGATAGGCTTGCGACAGCGCAGCAATTCTTCAGTTTCATCCGTAAACAGATCGCCTACAAACACATCAACAAAGCTTTTCTCAGACATTTCTTTGACATCTGCCCCTGCGGCAAAGGCCTTGTCCGAGCCAGTGATGACAATCACCCGCACCTTATCATTTGAATTGGCGGATTTGATTACGGTGGACAATTCACCCAACAACTGAAGGTTCAGCGCATTCAAGGCATCGGGTCTGTTCAGTTTGATCAGGCAGACATGGTTTTCAATGTCCACAATCAGGGTTTCGTAAGCCATGGCCAGTCAATCCTTTGAACTTGAAATTCGGCGCAGGGTTAGCAGGGTCGTGCAAAAGTTAAAACTACCTTTGACACATGGGGCAATAGAAACTCGACCGCCCAGATTGCACGATGCGGCGTATATTGCCTCTGCAACCTTCCTTTAGGCAAGGTTGGCCCTCTCGGTCGTAGACTTGGAACCCGTGCTGAAAATAGCCTAATTCGCCATCGGCTTGGCGGTAATCCCGCAGCGATGATCCCCCTGCCGCAATCGCCTCTGACAAGACCGCGCGGATGATCGGCACAAGAGCCGCGCAGCGTGGTGGCGCAATGCGCCCAGCTTGACGGGTCGGGGAAATACCCGCGCGGTGCAAAATCTCGCAGACATATATGTTCCCCAGACCCGCAACGATGCGCTGATCCAGCAACGCTGCCTTGATCGGGGATTTACGCCCCTTGAGCGCAGCAGTCATATAAGATTCGTCAAATCGGTTGCCCAAAGGCTCGGGGCCGATCTCACGGATCAGCCAGTGATCCGCCTCCGCAGCAGTCACGAAAAGGTCCATCGCACCAAATCTGCGCGGATCGTTAAAAGTGACGCGCGCACCTTGCGCCATTTCAAAAACCACATGATCGTGTTTTTGCGGCGCAGGATGCCCGTGGACGAATTGTGCCACCGTCTCACGCGCGCCCTCGGGCAGGGATATCAGCATCCGCCCCGACATTCCCAAATGAATCAACACGGTCGTGCCGCGATCCAAATCCATCAGAATGTATTTCGAACGCCGCCGCAGACGTAAGACCCGCGCGCCTGATACATCCCGCGCCATATTGGCGGGAAATGGCCAGCGCAAACCATCCCGATTGAGACGCAGTTCCTCAATCACCTGCCCTTCCATCACAGGGATCAGGCCACGGCGCACGGTTTCGACCTCAGGCAGTTCTGGCAAATTCTTCACTCCTTGTTCCAAGCGTCGCATTGTCAGACGACCCTCGCTGCCTATAAGAGAGGGGAGTTGAGAAGGAGGGCAAGGCCCGATGACATCGAAAGATGAAAGCCAAGACAGCCGCACAACCCATTTCGGTTTCCAAACCGTAGGCGAGGATGAAAAGGCAGGCATGGTGCATGGCGTGTTTTCCAACGTGGCAAGCCGCTATGATGTGATGAATGATGTCATGTCGGCGGGCATTCACCGCGTCTGGAAAGACGCGATGATGGATTGGTTGGCCCCACGCGCGGGTCAGGAATTGTTGGATGTGGCGGGCGGCACGGGCGATATTGCCTTCCGTTTTCTCAAACGTGCCCCCTCTGCCAAGGCCACTGTGCTGGATATGACTCAATCCATGTTGGTCGAGGGTCAAAAACGCGCCGAAGCCGCCAGCATGGCTGACAGCCTGAATTGGATTGTGGGCGATGCCATGGCCCTGCCTTTTGAAAATAACCGTTTTGATGTTTACACAATCAGCTTCGGGATCAGAAACGTTACCCGCGTGCAAGATGCGCTGAACGAGGCCTATCGCGTCCTCAAACCGGGTGGGCGCTTGATGGTGTTGGAATTCAGCCAATTGCCAAACGCGGGTCTTCAAAAGCTTTACGATCTTTATTCCTTCAACGTCATCCCGCGCATGGGCCAGATGATCGCCAATGATCGCGACAGCTATCAATATTTGGTCGAATCGATCCGAAAGTTCCCCGACCAAGAGACCTTCGCGGGCATGATCCGATCAGCAGGGTTTGAACAGGTCAGCTATCGCAATCTCAGCTTTGGCATTGCCGCGCTGCATTCTGGTTGGAAGATTTAAGCGATGCGCGGACCGCATAACATCTGGCGTGTCATTCGCACGGGCGCCACATTTGAGCGCACAGGCGCGATGCGTGTGGCCTTGGAAGCGCTGAAAGCGCCACGGTCATTGCGCATTGCGGCACGGATTTTGGGGCTGCCTTTCGCTTGGCTGGGGCACCGCGGCGATCCCGCCCTGCCGCCTGTGACGCGCGCACTGACGGCACTTGGCCCAGCCTATATCAAATTTGGGCAAATCCTCTCCACCCGCCCCGATGTGGTCGGCTCGGAATTGGCCCAGCAATTGCGGGTGCTGCAAGACAAGCTGCCACCCTTTCCGACTGCACAGGCCAAAAAGGTGATCGCGGACGAATTGGAAATCCCCGTTGAGCAATTGTTCAGCGCCTTTTCCGAACCAGTCGCTGCGGCATCTATCGCGCAGGTGCATCAGGCGACCTTGGCCGACACGGGGCAGGAAGTCGCCGTGAAAGTCTTGCGCCCCCAAATCGGGCGCGCTTTTCGCAAGGATATTGATGCCTTCTATCTGATCGCATGGCTGGTTGAAACCATCGCCCCTGCAACCCGCCGCTTGCGTCCACGCGAAGTGGTTGAACATTTCGAAGGTGTCGTGCTGCAGGAGCTTGATCTCCGGATCGAAGCGGCCGCGGCGGGGGAATTTGCCGCCAATACCGCAAATGACGAAGGCTTTGATGTTCCCCAAATCCAGTGGGGTCTGTGTTCGCGGCAGGTCATGACGATGAGTTGGGCCAAAGGGAGTGCCTCTTGGCGATGTTGCCGCCATTGATGCGGCGGTTTTGATCGCCGCGCCCTGGCTGCGCGCGTGCTGCAGATGTTCCTGCGCCATGCGCTGCGCGATGGTTATTTCCATGCCGATTATGCATCAGGCAATCTCAAAAGTCCGCCTGTGGGTGACATCGTGGCTTTGGATTTTGGGATCATGGTTGATGAATATACGCGCCGCGTCTACGCCGAAATTTTGATGGGCTTTATTCGCAAGGATTACCGCCGCGTGGCGGAGAGTGCATTTCGAAGCGGGTTATGTGCCTGCAGATCGAGATGTCGATCAATTCGCCCAAGCCCTCCGCTCCGTGGGGAGCCGATTTTCGGCATGGATGCCAGCCGCATTTCGATGGCCCGATTGTTGGCCTATCTCTTCGATGTCACCGAAAAGTTCGGCATGGAGACACGCACGGAGCTGATCCTGTTGCAGCGCACCATGGTGGTGGTCGAGGGGTGGCGCGCTCGCTTGATCCGCATATCAATATTTGGGATGGGCAAAGCCGGTGGTCGAAGATTACATCACGCGTAACATCGGACCAAAAGCGGTGATTGCGGACCTGTGGAAAACCGCAAGGGTCTTGGCCCGTTTCGGCCCCCGCCTGCCTGATTTGGCCGAGGCCGCATTGATTGCACAGCTCAATGCCAAACCACAGGCGCCGAAATCGCGATGGAAGGAACGTCTGACCTATGGCGCGATTGGCTTTGGGATTGCGGGCGGCATGGTTGCTGTCGCGCAGTTTTTCTAACGCGCCTCCGCCAATCGCAAGGCGGCCACATCATCGGCCGCAATCTCCGCGCCGCCCGCCATCACCAGGCGCAGTTGGTCGCCATCCATGCGCGCTTCGTGGATTTTTGCGAATGCCGCCACGGGTTCGGTTTTTGGCACCTCCTGCCCTGCAACAAAACTGCGCGCTTGGAAGCTGTAGATGCCAGTGGGTAATGGATCCCCCGCTTCGGTCAAACCAGTCCAGCTGATCCGCCCGCCACTTGGATCAATGGCCAGGCTTTGGACGACTTGCCCCGCAGTATTCAACGCCAAAAGCTCCATCCGCGTGGCGCGTTCATTTGGGCTGACCTGCAAACTTAGCGGTTCGCCATCATAGCTTACGGCCATGTTGGCCTGTGCCTCCATGCCCACCCAGCGCGCAGTATCCCCCATGCCCAAGCGCGCGATCCCCGCATTGAGGGATGTCAGCAAATCATTGCTGCGCACTTGCTGCTCCACACCAGAGAACGTGGCAAGCTGCGTGGCAAAGTCTGTGGATTCCATCGGATTTAAGGGATCTTGATTTTGAATTTGCGTTGTCAACATCCGCAAAAATGTCTGGAAATCCGAAGCAATGAGGGATCCGGTCTGGGCCTTTTTATCTCCCCCCATCGGGGTTTGGGAAAACGGCGCGGTCACAGGTTCCATGGGGTCTCCTTTCTAAAGACGCAGGTCCAAAGCACGGCTGGAAACGATGGCAGGGCGGACCTGTATCTGATCCGCCCCAGAAGGCTCCGTAGGCCTTGCGCCCCCGTCACCATTTGGCGAACCAGACCACTCTTGATCACGCTGCTGCTTGGGGTTTTGTCCTTGCGATTGCCCCTCTCCCCATGGGGTTTGCATTTGTGCCATGGACGTATTTTGCGGCTGGCTTTGCGAGAAAAGCGCCTGACCCAAGGTTTGACCACCGCTTTGTCCCTGATGCAGGGCCAAGGTTTGCCCCGCTTCGATTTTAACAGAGGTCTGCGTCAGCCCCTCCCGCAGGAATTCTTGGATCAAAGCGGGGCTGTGCCGCCGCATGAAATCCGCCACTTCGGGCCGCTCGGCAACAATGGTCAGCGCCAATGCACCGGTGCGTGATGTCTCCAGTGTCATCCGAACCCGCCCAAGCTCAGGCGGGTTAAGGGTGAATTCGGTCACATTGGCACCCTGCGTATGGGGGGGCAGTGCTCCAAGCTGCCGATCAATCTGCACCCCGATTTGATGGGCCACCGTCATGTGGAACAAGGCCGCGCTTGGGGGCGTGCCCTGTATGGTCGGCGCACTGACGGGAGGGGATGAACTTGCAGAAGCAGGTGCTGTGATCACTAGCCCACCGTCATCAAAATGCGGGGCTTGGACAGCATCCACGCCACCGCGCCCCATCATCTGCACGTCTTTTGAATATGAAAATGCGGCACTGGCGATGTGCAGGGGATCAAAGGCAGTGTCGGACCGCGGTTCGGTGAAGACCTGCACAGCTGGATCGTGGCGCAGTGTTCCAGATTGATCGAAACCAGATCGTTGGATTTTTGTCTGCTCTGGCCTGATATCGTCTGGCAACTTTTGATCTGGCCCCCTTTGATCTGGCCCCCTTTGATCTGGCAGCGCATCAACGGGCGGTTGCGCGTTCGGGGCGTCCACGCGGCCCATTTGGGCTTTGCCTCCCACGGGGCCGATGGCAAAGGCCCCATGTGGCGTGATTGGCGCCGATGCACCAGCATCCTGTGGCACCGCCACTACATCCACAACAGGCGGCGCTACGCGCGCATCAGGCCCTACGAGCGTTCCGACAATTGGAGGTGGCCTATCCACCAAGATCGGCACGGAGTCACCGCCCACCCGAGATGTTTTACCATCCTTGGCGTGGACAGGCGGCGACATATGAACCAAGGGCACGGCGGGACTTGGCGCAGGTGCGGAAAACGGCGGTTCGGACGCGCGGGGCACGTCTGGCTGGGGCTGCGCGACTGCCGCTGTACCAAAGGGTGGTGTTTGAGCCTGTTGATCAAACAGCGCCTGATCCAAGACGGGCAAAGGCCCGCGCGCGATCTGCGTTTGAGGGTCAAACCCACGGTCATGCTGTGTCTTTTGTTCCGACCCGCTTTGGTCCGTAGCCACGAAACGCGTCCAAATCGAGGGGGATTGCGCCGCGCCGCGACCCGCAGGGACGGAAGCATCGGGCCAGAGCGCGTCCTGATTGCGGGACGCCAAGATCAACATCTGATCGGATGCTGCGCTTGGGTCAAAGTATGGGGCATTCGACCCCGGCAACAGATGGATGGCAGGATCATCCCGACCACCGTGCACCACCTGAGCGGATAGGATGGTATCGCCAAGTTCAACAGACGCCACATCCTGTTGCGCGGCAGGCACCATCATCACCAATGGTATCACGGTGGACAGATGTATCGGCACAAGCGCATCGGCGCGCCCCATAATCGGGGCCGCATCGCCAAGCGAAGGCAGATGATCCGCTTCTTCAAGCCGCTCGAACATTTCAGTCCAAAAACCCGCCTCTTCGGTCACAGCCTGTGACGCGGTTGGGGGCAACCTCCCCTCAAGGGGGATGGATTTCAGCATGACGTTTTGGATCAATTCCTGCATTCTGTGGCCTTTTGACATTCTGTCATGGCCCAGAGATTGACTGCACTCCCTTACCAAATCTTTACCGACCTTGTGGATAGTCTGGTCAAAATAATTCGAATTCTAAAGGTTCGACTGGATGGATCAGACGCCAATTCTTTCCGCCCTACGCCCTCCCAATGGGCCTGCGGCGGCCAACACGGGGCCCGTGGATCACGCAAAACTGCGCGAGACTGCACAGGAACTGGAAACCGTGTTCTTGGCCGAAATGCTGAAACACGCGCGCATTGGCGCGCCACGCGAAAGTTTTGGCGGCGGACAAGGCGAGGCACAATTCGCATCCATGCTGCGCATGGAGTACGCCCGCAGCCTCGCCGCCCGTGGCGGGATTGGTCTGGCCGAACAGATATATCAAGACCTGATTGAACAGCACTGGACCACAAAATGAGCTATACCGACCTGACCACCATGATCCTGCGCATTCTGGAGCGGCAACGCGATGCCGTTTTGCGCGGTGATCTGGCACATTTAGCCCAAGATAGTCAATTGCTTGAGCGGCTCATGACGCGTTTGACGGCGACACAATCCACCACAGATATCCTTGTGCAAATCCAAAAGGCCGCGAAGCGCAACGCCGCACTGCTATCCGCGGCGAAACAAGGGATTGATGACGCCAAAGGCCTGTTGGGTCAGGGGGGGGTGCAGAGCTTCTCCACCTATACGGTTTCGGGCCAACGCCAAACGATCACGGCACCACAAACCACATTGTCCCGACAAAGCTGAACCCCGCCAAGCGGGCGCCACGGATTTATGGAAAATTCACGGCAATTCCGGCTCAAATCCCGCTTTTTTGGCCCCAAAACACATCTCCCGCTTAGGAGATTGTTAGCGCATTTCGCGCAATCTTTCCCTGCACTCCGATGAGTGGCTCGTCCGTGCAAGGGGCCTGTGTCCATGTTGATTGGGAACCAATCAAAGGGATCACAGCCGCTTGATCCGACCCACGGGCGCAAACGTCAGAATGACGTGGAACCTTGCGATTCTCGCAATGGCCAACTGGCGTGAATGACGCCGCAATCAGAGGAAAGGAAGGACATATGGCGACTTTCCATGCACCACCATGATGTCCGTCCCCCGCAACGACCTTCTTGCGTTTGATGATGATGGGGCGGTTTTTCAGATCATCTGCCATGACGACATCCACATTGCCAAAAACAAATTCACGCGTCCTATTTTTTGTATCGCAGCACTCTTTAGGATCAGGTAAACGCCTTTTGCACTTCGCCCTAAGCCGTGGTTAAGTGAGGCGGGTAAAGGTCTGTTCACAGAGGATGAATAACGATGGCGCGGATGATCTATGTTCTCAATGGCCCGAACCTTAATCTTCTGGGCAAACGGGAGCCGCATATTTACGGGCATGAAACCTTGGCCGATGTGGAGCGCCGCTGCAAAGCCTTGCTGCCCGAGGGGTATGATTTGTCCTTGCGCCAATCCAACCATGAAGGCGAGATCATTGACTGGATTCACGAAGCGCGCGAGGCCGCTTGCGGCATCGTCATCAATCCAGGTGCTTACACCCATACATCCATCGCGATTTATGATGCGCTTTGCGCCTATGACGGCCCCGTGATCGAGGTGCATATCTCGAATGTCCACAAGCGTGAAGCATTTCGACATCACTCCTATGTCTCAGCCCGTGCAGAAGCCGTGATCGCAGGGCTAGGCTTGGATGGCTATGAGGCCGCAACGCGGCGGATCCTGACCCTCACTGCGGGATAATTACCGCGCAGAGCGCTCATGCCATAACTTGCGGATGTATGTTTCGATCAATGGCCCAAGTGGCTCTGGGTGATCTTCTGGGATGATGGAATGCGCATCGCTGCGCGGCACTTCAATCAGCTCAAGCTTTCCATTCTCATGCTCGGCTATGGCGTGATGCGGGCCATCACGGCGCACCCAAGACCCGCAATTTGCAAATACACCCTCCGCCGCATCGCTTAACTCTGGCAAATGGCTGTGGCCGCAGATGATCCCGTCCAATCCGTCCCGCGCGCTCCGCTCAAGCGCCAAACGTTTGAAGGACTGACCCAAAAGCGGCATTCCACCTTCGATGGATTTGCGCAAAGACCAGCGTCTTTTGCGGGGCGTTTCGGTGGCTGCACGGCGCGGATTGATCGGTTGGACATAGCCTTTTTCCGTCAGCCATGACCAAATATTGTCCAAAGACTTGGACGAGCCTTTGACCAGCCGATTGTCGAATTGATCGCCATGCATCACCAAGTAGCGCCGACCATCCGCCGCCCTGTGGATCATGCGCTCCTCAATGCGCAGGCCAAACTTGCGCAAAATCAGAGGCCGCAGAACGGTTGGTAAAATTTCACGCAGCTTTTCATCATGATTGCCGGTGATCACGGTGACGCGCACCTTCGCCTTACGGCGCAGATGGAGAATGTCTGATATCAGGTTTTGACACTCCGTGTTCCAAAACCATCGCTTTTCAAGTTTCCAACCATCAATGACATCGCCCACCAAGAAAAGATGGCGAAATTCATAACGCGCCAAAACGCGCCGCACCGCAGCCAAATCGGAGGCTTTATGCCCCATATGCAAATCGGACAGAAACAGGCTTCGGATCTTGATCGGAGGCGCGGCATTGACAGTCATGGGTCAACAACCAGATTTTTGTGGAACACATCGGCCACTTCGGGCCATGAATAACGCGCTTTGGTTTTGTCATGCCGCTCTTGCGGTGTCCCTGCTGCACCAAGCGCGCGGGTCACCGCATCCAGAAGATCATCTTTTGAGATCGCCCCAAGGCTGTGATCCTCACCAATGATTTCCGCAGGCCCTGGCTCATCGAAAGCCGCAATCGGCAGACCCGACGCCAAAGCCTCGATCAAGACAATGCCGAATGTGTCACTTTGCGAGGGAAAAACGAACAGATCCGCATTCCGATAGGCTTCGGCCAGCGCGTGACCCGTCAAACTGCCCGTAAAGCGCACATCGGGATGGGATTTGCGCAGGTGCGACAAAAGCGGACCATCTCCAACCACAATCTTTTCCGCCGCAATCGGCAAATCAAGAAAGGCTTCGATGTTCTTTTCCTTGGAGACCCGACCCACATAGAGCAGACGCGGGATTTGGCGCGGCGCGGGATCAGTGGCGGGGTAGAACAGCTCGTAATCAACCCCACGCAGCAATCGCACCATAGCAGCCGTGAACCCAGCGTTGCGCAATTGCCCTTCCACACGTGCGGTCGCTACAAAGACACAGGTGGATGCGTTATGGAATTTCCGCAAAATTGCCATCACAGCGGACTCGGCCAAAGCGCGCAAAAATCGCGGGACGCGCAGACCGACATAATGTGCAAAATCCGTATGATATGCGGTGGTAAAGGGGATACCTTGCGCCCTACAGTGGCGCCACGCGGCCCAGCCCAATGGACCCTCCACCGCGATATGGATCGCGTCTGGCGCATAGGTCGCAATCATCCGCCGCAATGGCCGTGCAGGGAAAATGGCCAACTCGATTTCCTGGTAAAATGGCAAAGCCACGCGGCGAAAATCTTCTGGACCGATCACCCGCACCTCAACGCCACGCGCCTCCAATGCAGTGATGATGTTTTGATAGGTGCGCACAACGCCATTGATCTGCCCCCCCCACGCATCGGAAATGATCAACACCCGTTTCGGCACGGGTTTGTGTGTCATACCGCCCATCAAAGCCTCGCTTGGTTGCCGCAAACCGTGCTTTCCCTTGCCGTGTGTTTGTGACAGATGCGTGTCAGCCCGATAAATTGAGGCGATTATTCTTCACATTGCTGTCCCATCACAACAGACCGCCGCATTAATGGGTGAGAGACTCCAACCATGCAGAAGTGTGGGGCAGATCCTCAATTTGATCGCGCACCTCCAAAATCAGATGTGGCGCTTCTTCCAGCGCAGAAATGGCTTCGAACACAGGTTGCCACGCAATCCGCCCTTGCCCTGGATGCCAATGGCGATCCGCGTAGCCATCCGCATCTTGCAAATGCACATGGCCCAGATACCCTGCCGCCGCTGCGATGAAATCCACGACAGGGGGGGCGTTGAAACATCCATGTGCCAAATCCGCGTGACCTGTATCAATCGACAATTTCAGATGGGGATGATCGATCTGCTGCACGAGGGTCTTGCGCAAGTTGGGGTCGCTATCCTCGATATTTTCAATCACCACATCGCAGCCGATTTCGGACGCGCGTGGCAAAACGGCAGCAAGACAATCGGATGCCGCCGCGCACATGGTTGGAATGGAAGACGGGTAATTATAACAGTTTAGCGCATCCCAATAAGAAAAGGGGCTATGGATCACCATGTGCTTGGCCGAAAGCGCCTCGGCAATCTCCAATGCTTTGAGAAAGCGCGCTTGAACAATCGCACGAATATCCCGATCAGGATTGGCGAGGTCTAGACCAAAAAACGGACCATGAATACCACGATGGCCGTGATGCGGCACCAGTGCTTTTTGGTAAAAGGCAACAAGATCACTGCAATCCCCCGCGATCAGATCAGGTGCAACGAAATCCTGAATTTCAATCGGGCGTTCTTGGTCGCAAATCCATGTCTGAAGCGTCTCAAATCCAGAACGGGTGAGAGCCACCCCGATGCGTGAAAGGGTCATGATGTCAGTCCTTGTGAAAAACCAGAATAATCAAGCTTGGCTCCCAACAATCACAGCGCACAGCGGCACCATATGGCTTCATGGTCAGACAACACATCATGGCTTTCTGTCACTGATGGAATGATCCGCCCCTCGATGGCGCGCAGCTCGCGCAGGGCAAACCAATCAAGTTTCATTTTTCGGGTTGGATGCGGCGTCAGCAGGCTTGGCCGTGTGGTCATGCCTTCAGGGTTCACATCCCAAGAATAGCCCCGCACGCGCGCCAGATCGAACAAGCCTTCCTCCTGCCAATCAAAATTGGGCGGCATATGATTGCCTGTGTTGAGATCCCCACCAATCACCACCGGCATATCGGGCGCAAAGGCGTCAATAGCATCCAAAAGATGCGCGAATTGCGCCATCCGGTGCTTGGCATCGGCATTGCTTTCAAGATGGGTCGAGACCGCACAAATTGGCCCCGCTTCTGTCTCGATAACCGCCAACAGCGCCATGCGCCCACCAATGCGCGGTTGGTTCGGGTCCACATTTGTGTCCGTCACAAACCAATGTCCGTGACGATCAAGGCGCACCATCGTCACCCGCGTCATCGGTGCCCGCGCAAGAATGGCATTGCCATGCCAGCCGCGTGAATTCTCGGTCTCCTCGCAAAATGGCAATTCGGTCTCGCCACCCAAACCGATCTCGAAAAACTCGACCCCATAGGCATAGGCCATGCCCAAAGATTCCGCCATTAGAGCGGTGGTGTGACGCTGCGCCGTGCGGGCCATACCGCAATCCATCTCGGACAGCAGCACCACATCAGGCGCAAGCGGCGCAATATGCTGTGCTGATCCTTCTGGAAACAAGCAACGCTCAAGGTTCCAAGCCACGCAAGATAATTCGCGTGGCAAAACACGGGCCTCGGCGCTTCCACCCAGCTCAACCGCGTTCATGGCTTCGATTTTCGAGATGAATTCTTCATGCGCCGCGCGGGTTTTGGGCGCGCGCAGAATACGGGCACGCATTTGTGCATCAATCACAGGTAATTCTGAAACAATCATCTGGAAACCCGCTGGCCCGAGGCTGCATCAAAGAAGGATAAAACCTCAATGGGCATGGCAAACCTCAGAACGCCTTCGGCGACCGTATAATCCTTGGGGACATGAACGGTGACGCTTTGATCCCCCAAACGGCCATGCAGCAGCCGATGCGCCCCCAATTCTTCGACAATGTCCACCATGATCGAGAACGGCCCATTTGGGTCTGGGATAATGTCCTCGGGGCGGATGCCAAGGATCAGCTCCGCGCCTGTATCGGGCAGATCAAGCGGCAAAATCTGATCCGCCAGACGCAGCCCAGTGTCCGCGCGCGTCACCTCCAACAGGTTCATCGGCGGCGCCCCCATGAAGGAGGCCACAAAGGTAGAGGCAGGGCTTTGGTAAATTTCAGAAGGCGTTCCGATCTGCTCGATGACACCGCCGTTCATGACGATAATTCGGTCCGCCATGGTCATGGCCTCGACCTGATCATGGGTCACATAAACAGAGGTCACCCCGAGACGGCGTTGCAGCGCTTTGATCTCGATCCGCATTTGGTTGCGCAGTTTCGCGTCCAAATTAGACAAAGGCTCATCAAACAAGAACAGCGCAGGGTCCCGCACAATTGCGCGTCCCATGGCCACGCGTTGACGCTGACCGCCTGAGAGCTGGCTTGGTTTGCGATCCAGATAATCGCTGAGGTTCAGCATCTTCGCCGCCTCATCCACCTTGGCTGCGATCACATCGCGCGGCACGGCACGGTTCTTGAGACCATAGCCGATATTGTTGCGCACGCTCATATGCGGATAGAGCGCGTAATTCTGAAACACCATCGCAATGTCACGGTCGGCAGGGTCAATGTCATTCACCACCCGATCCCCGATCTGCAATACACCGTTGGAAATCTCCTCAAGCCCTGCAATCATACGCAGCATCGTGGATTTGCCGCACCCAGAGGGTCCGACCAGAACCACGAATTCCCCATCCTCAATATAGAAACTGGCGGGTTTTACCGCTTCAAACCCGTTGGGATAGACTTTTTGCACCGCATCAAAATGGACGACAGCCATCAATGTATTCCTTTATTTGTCGCTTTCGGTCAGGCCTTTGACAAACCAGCTTTGGAAGAAAACCACGATCAAGACGGGCGGGATCACCGCAATCAATGCCAAGAGATTGCCGCGCCCATATTCGGGAAGATTGGTGCCTTCAAAGACCTGAATGATCTGCTTGATGCCCCGCACAAGCGTATACATATCTTCTTCGGTGGTGATCATGGTTGGCCACAGATACTGGTTCCAGCCATAAACAAACATGATGATAAACATCGCCGCGATCATCGTGCGCGAGAGGGGCACGAGAATGTCGATAAAAAATTTCACGGGGCCTGCCCCATCGATCCGCGCAGCTTCCACCAATTCCTCGGGAACCGACATAAAGAATTGGCGAAAGAAAAACGTGGCGGTGGCAGAGGCAATCAAAGGAATGATCAACCCTTGATAGGTGTTCAACATTCCCAAGGATTGCACGATCTCGTAGGAGGGCAGGATCCGCACCTCCAAAGGCAAAAGCAGCGTTGTGAAAATCGCCCAAAAGGCCAAGGTCGCAAACCGCAGGCGAAAATAGACAATCGCATAGGCGGCCATCATGCCCAGAATGATTTTGCCAACCGCAAACCCGATGCCAAGGATGAAAGAATTCATCAACATCGACACGCCCGTATTCTTACCCGAGAACCCAGAGGCCTCGAACATGGCTTTGACAAAATTATCGTCCAATTGATCCCCAATATGCAGGCTTGGTCCACGCTGGATGATCTCGGCATCAGGCACCGTGCTCAGTTGCAACACCATCAGCATCGGCACCAACATGAAAAGCGCCCCAAGGGTGAGAACGATGTGATCCATGACGGTGCTCAAGCGAAGGCGCTTGCGGGGTTTAAGTGTTGCTGTCATCGAACCGCCCTCATGTGTAATGGATGCGCCGCTCGACCAAGCGGAATTGCACGAATGTAAGCGCCAGAACCAAGGCCATCAGAACCACGGATTGCGCAGATGATCCGCCAAGATCGTTGCCACGGAACCCATCAACATAGACTTTGTAGACAAGGGTCATCGGGTTATTGCCTGGCTCACCCTTGACCACCGTGTCCACGATCCCGAACGTGTCGAACAGTGCATAGGTGATGTTGATGATCAGCAAGAAGAACCCTGTGGGGGCAAGCAAGGGAAAGGTCACGGTCCAAAACCGTCCTGAGGCAGAGCGGTTGTCAATCAAGGCGGCCTCCCGCACCGAACGCGGGATGGATTGAAGCCCCGAGAGGAAAAAGATGAAGTTCACGGGCACTTGCTTCCAGATCGAGGTCAGGATCATCGCAAAAGCCGTGTCGTTGAAATTTACGCCCACTTGGAAGCGATAGCCAAACAAGGCGAAAAACTCGGTCAAAGGCCCCCAGCTTTGGTTGAACATGATCACGGCGATAAAACCCGCAACAGGCGGGGCCACCGCATAGACCCACATCAAAAGCGTGCGATAGGTTTTCGCACCACGGATCACACGGTCTGCCTTCACGGCCAAAATGAGGGCAATCGCTAAGGAGAAAAACGTGACAATTACCGTGAACCACAGGGTGAAATTGGCAATTTTCAAATATTCATTGTTGCGAAACAGGCTCTGGTAATTGCCCGCGCCGACAAAGGTTGACCCAAATCCAAACGGGTCTTGCAGATAAAATGACGACTGCACCGCATATCCTGCGGGCCAATAGAAAAATACGGCAATAATCACCAATTGCGGCAAAAGCAGCGCAACGGGCAACCAGATGTTGGAAAACAATGCGCGTTTCATCAGCCATCTTTCAATGCGGGAACGGGCGCATTGAAATGCGCCCGTCCAGAGAGGGTGTCAGGGATTATTAGCCCTGTGTCTGAGCAAAGCGCGCCAGCAGTTCATTGGCTTCGGTTTCAATATTGTTGAACGCATCTTCAACCGATGTCTCGCCCGTCAGAATACGGCCATATTCACGGTTCATCACGTCACGGATCTGAACATAGAAGCCCATGCGATAGCCGCGTGTATGCTCACCAGATGGCAAGGACAGCTGCTGAATGCCAACTTCGGCAGCAGGGAAACGGTCATAGTGACCATCGGCTTTTGCCAATTCATAGGATGCATTGGTGATCGGCACATAGCCCGTGTCACGGTGCCAGACATACTGCACTTCAGGCGATGCGAGGTAGTCAAAGAAAGCGGCTGTTGCAGCATTCTCAGCATCGGATTTGTCCGCCATTGCGAACAGCGATGCGCCACCGATGAACGACTGTGTTGGCGATGTGGTCACGGCTTCCCAATAAGGCAAGAAACCTGCGGAAAAGTCGAATGGCAAATCAAGCTGCGAAAGCCCGCCGAAAGAGCCAGAAGACCCAAGCCAGATGGCCACTTTGCCCTCTTCAAACGGGGTCTGGTTGTCACCCCAGCCTGTGCCATACCATTCAAAGAAACCACGCTCCTGCCAATCACGCAGGGCGGTGAAATGCGCGCGGATGGCAGGGTTGTTGACGAGGATCTCTGTATCGAGACCGTCATAGCCGTTGTTGTTGGTCGCAAATGGCAGGTTGTGGCGGGAATGGAAATTCTCGGTGAAAATCCAAGGCAGGTGCGATTGTGCCAAAGGGATATAGCCCGCTTCAACAAGTGCTGGCGCAGTCACATCTTGGAATTCTTCCCATGTCGCGGGAGGGGTCACACCCGCCGCTTCCAGCGCCTGAACATTATAATACATGATCGGCGAGGAGGAGTTGAACGGCATACCGATCATCTTGCCATCGCTGTCGGCGTAGAAATAACGCACGCCAGAAATGTAATCTTCAATGTCGAAATCCACGCCATTAGCTTCCATCAAATCCTGCACAGGCACGGTTGCGCCCTGTGCCGCGATGACGGTGGCCGCGCCTGCGTCAAAAACCTGAATGATGTTCGGCTGCTCGCCTGCACGGAAGGCCGCGATGCCCGCCGTCAAAGTTTCTTCATAGGTGCCCTTGAACACGGGGGTGATCACATAGTCGCTCTGGCTTGCGTTGAAGCCTTCGGCAAGTGCGTTCACGCTTTCACCCAAAGCACCGCCCATCGCGTGCCATAGGGTGATCTCGGTTTGCGCAACAGCGGCGGATGACATCATTGTCAATCCTGTTGCAGCAGACAAAATAAGACGCTTCATGTGCTTCTCTCCAATAGAAACGCTGCGGAGTTTTGCCCAGACGCATCAGGTCACATCATGACCTGTCCCACAGCTTGAAATTCCGGCGCAATATGCGCCGAAGCGATCCGATCAACCGAAAGCCTTGGGGGGTCCCCAATCCTCAGTCTGGCGCCAAATGCCAATCTGATGTGACGGGGTGTTAACGATATCATTTCAATTTTGTGAAATCTGAAGCTGCCACCAGAGCAGCACAACCCTATCACAGCCCAAGGATGAGGACGGGCGCATTTCAAACACTAATTTAGGGAAGTGGTGCCGCTGAAGGGACTCGAACCCCCGACCCCATCATTACGAATGACGTGCTCTACCAGCTGAGCTACGGCGGCCTGTCGGGCGCTCATAGCAACTTAAGCGCGCTTGTGTAGAGCAAAATTAATTCACGCCGCGCGCAGCCCCAGACATCATTCTGCACGATTTCTGTTGGCTCGGTATCCGTATCGTTCAGGTCCCGCAATTCTGGACCCTAGGGTCAGTATCTTCCCCGTAACGGTCTCAGGCGATTGCGGCTTGTCGGAACTGTCTTTTTTGCAGCGCGTCCACGGGTCGTCTGTCCGCGGGTCCTCTGATGTCGTCGACACCACCGATAATCGAGGCATTTGCTCTGGCCCTTGCGGTGCCGCCTCGCTTTGCGGTGGAACGGCCCAGTGCAGCGTGTTGACCCCCTCACAATGGGTGCAGGTGGGCCGCCATTCGGCATGGACATGACCACAGGCCTCGCACAACCGACGGGCGCGATGCAGTGACGGCTTTGGCAAGCCAGGCGCGCACAAGATAGTCCCCGCCGCCCTCGCCACGTTCAATCGCCGCCGCGACAGTCAGGCTGCGCGCATCAGGTTCATCCTCTGGCCCAATGTGCCCATTACCTTGCGCGCAGCCGTGAAATCTGTGGCGGCAATCTGCAATTCCGTAGGCTTGGTTTCGCGGCTGTCAGGGTGTTGCTTCAAAGGGGTTTGAACCGGGTGATCGGGCGCTGGCGTCATCGAGGCAATCTCGGCAAAGGCTGCGGCCAAATCTGGATGAGGTGCACACTTCCCCCATGCTTTTACCAAAACAGCCGCTGCTTGCGCGCTGTTCTCGGCAATCGCCATGCGTGCGGCCATGACCGCTGCGGGCCTGGGCTTGAGAGTTGCCGATTGGCCGCCTGCGCCAATTCGGATGCGCGCGCGATTGGCCATCGGCCAAAGCCATCGCGGGCATCGGCAAAACCAAAACCGCATCACGGCGTTGCCTGCATCGGGGGCCGTGACCTGAGCGCAGTTTGGCATTCAACGTGGACCGCGCGCCCGGCCAGTCCTCATATTGCGCCTGAAGTCGCAACAGCGTGTCTTGCACATCCGCATTTTTGACGCGCAATGACTTTCGCCAGTTTCAAGGCGGTGTCCACGTATCGCCCGCCGCCAATTTTGCTGCAAAAGCCCCGCACGCCACAAATCGGGTACGCTCGTCTTGGACAAGCGCTTTAAAGCCTCGGTCGCACGAGCCTTATCCCCCGCCATCTCTGCCCCCTGGGCGATCAGCAAATTGGTCACTTCAGGGCGCGCCAAAGTTTCGCGGCGCTTCGGCCTTGCGGATGGCCAGATGACCTTCACCTGCCGCCAAGGTAAGGGAATGGACTCGGACAAGCGTCAAAGCCACGCTTTTCACTTTTTGGCCCGGTTGAAATATCAGGTCCGAAGCGCAGTCTCATCCCCATTCAAAATCGAATACCGCCTGTAATAGCCAGCCTGAGCAAGACCCAAACCAAGATCAGTGCCAGCATTGCCATTATCTATCGAGACAAACGGCGTGAAAGACGAATTCGCGCCCTGCAAAGGTGATCAGTGCCACATCCCCGATCTCAAAAGCAGATATGTGGCCCCGACCGCCAATGCAGCGGTGGCCCTACGAAGATCAGCGCCTTGAGCATGGACCATAGCATCGGCTTTTCCCCTTAACCCCGCGCGGCCAATGGCGGCGTGATAGTCGAATAGGCGGCCATGACCGACAAGCGGATGGTTGCGGCAGCAACCCATTGATCGAACACCGCCTGCGCGGATGCGGGCCGTGCTCCAATTCTTGCAAGGCAAGGGGCAAGTCGCGCGATCTATGGCCCCTGCACCTTGCGGTAAGGACCGCATGAGATCATCTCCTTCCAGACGGCGCAAGCGAGCGCCCGCCAATCTGCCCTTGCAGAAACGCTTTACCCACGCGCGGAAGGTCTCGCCACTGGTTTCCGCAAACAACGAACCCAAAACCGCGCGGGCCAAAAGCGCAAAGTCATGGCTTAACTCAGAAGACGCGGTAAACCCTGATCTGCCGCAGCGCGCGGGGCTGCAGGCGCGGCAATACCTGACCCACGTTCAGCATCATCGAGTGCGGCGGCAAGAAAGCCACCGCTCTCCATCATAAGGCGCGAAGCGCACAAACGCGCTGGCTTCAATCATCCCGCGCTCGGCGGATATCGTCTGCCTGTTCATCAAGTGCTGTGGTCGCGCGGCAAAGTCCTCAAGCATCGCGGCGCTGACTTTCGGCCACAGCCTGCAAAGTCGCAATGCGTTGATCAATGCGATGCCATCTTCACCAAACAAAGACATCAGCCTCGGGACGCGCTTCAAGCAGGTCCATGCGGGCCTCAATCACCGGATGGCGCCGCGCCTGCGCTGCAATCTCTCGTTCCAACTTTTGTTCTAAACCGCTGATCTGGCCATTGGCGAAATAAATCCTCAGGAGCCGTTTTGGCTGTCAAACTGGCGGATATTTCAACCATGCGCTCTTGCACCATGGCCGAGTTACAGGTGTCAGTGATTCAGCGCGAAGCCATTTTTGCGGCAAGATCGTCTTGTGCCACAGAAAGGGCGGCCAGATCCGCATCAATGTCCGAGGATATCGCAGGGCGAGCATAAATGGGGTCTCAGGCGGGCGCGCGCCAAACCCTAAACCTGCTGCCAGACCACCACCCAGAACCATGGGCCAAATCGGATTGCGCGCAGCCATGCGGACTGATGGCGCGCTTGGGGTCAGCGTTGGTTCAGTGAGTGTTGCGGTGCCATCTTCGTTTCTGGCGATCGTATTGGTGTCGAGGCGGTCTTTCAGGCGGCTGGTTTGGTAGCGGATGCTTTGGTGGTTTTGACGCTTCGGGGTTTGCGCTTGCGCGGTTGATTTTTTTTCAGCCATGCGGCCCTCTTATCGGTCAGGATCATACCGCCCATTAATATAGACGGCCTTTAGCAGGCTTAGTCCACGCTGTCCATGCGCTCAAGCCTCGGCCCACCGATTAAACCCGTTCCAGTCACAGCGCCGCAATAACGCCTCCAACATGGTATGCTTGCTGGTTAAAACGCGCGCATGGGCCTGATGCGGTTCAGGGATCGCGTCAAAACAGGCTTGCTTCAGGCAATCAGACGCAGCTTTGGCGCTGCATCCTCGGGGAGTGCCGCGAAACAGCTTGGCCGAACGGCGAGAAAAAGCGGCACAGCTTGGTGGTGTCTGACCCCGCACCAACTGGAAAAACGCCGCACTTGGGGCGCGGGCACATGATCGTAAATCGCCAGCTCGGCCGCATTCCATCTTTCACGCCGCATGCGGCAGCAAGGTTGCCTGTCTGATGCCTGCCATGCAGATGCAGAACCATTTTCGTGCGGAACTGTCTTCTGAGCAAAGCGACCAAATCTTGCAGCGCTGTCTGCGTCATGAGCGCTCATGCCCAAGTTCTGTTGCGCACCGCGCGTTTGCCCACAAAGGCGGGCATATCGCGCCGCGCGGTCAGTGCCGCATAGGCCAAAACCCCATTTTCAACGTGAATGCCGGCAGATACACCGTCAGCGCTAAATCCACGTCAGGGACGGAATATCCACAAGCGGATGCGGGGCCCATCGACCCCGCATATAGCGCGCAACGATCTGTGCCGCGAAGCGTTCGGACTGCGCCTGCGCGCGCGTCAAAGGATGGTGGGGGTGCATTGTCAGCCATAGGCCAGAATGATAGCTGCCTTGCCAAACGCTTACAGTTACTTCGCAAAGACCTATGGTGACGCGGCGTTTTGCCAAAGGAGCAAAGGCGAGACACAGCGCAAGAACGGCAGCTGACAATTCTGGGTATTGAGTCGAGCTGTGATGACACGGCCGCAGCCGTGCTGTGCCGCTCTGCGACTGGGGCGCTCAGTCTGCGCGCATCGGTGGTGTAGGGCAAACGGCACTGCACGCAGATTTCGGCGGTGTCGTGCCCGGGTGGCGGCACGCGCCCATGCCGAAAAGCTGGATCAGTAACGATCAGAAGAGGCCATGGCTGGGGCAGGCATAAGCTTAGGTGTGATTGATGCAATTGCCGTTACCGCGGGCCCTGGTTTGATCGGCGGGGTTTTGTCTGGGGTCATGTTGGCTGAGGTCGGCTTATGGTTTGAACAAACCACTGATTGGCGTCAATCATCTGGCAGGACACGCGCTCACACCACGCCTGACCGATGGCTTGGATTATCCCTATGTGATGCTTCTCGTGTCAGGGGGGCATTGCCAATTTTTACAGGTTTCGGGGCCACAAGACTTTATCCGTATTGGCGGCACGATTGATGATGCCCCGGGCGAGGCGGTTGACAAGGTCGCGCGGATCATGGGTCTACCACAACCTGGTGGTCCATCTGTCGAGAAAGAAGCAAAATCTGGTGATGCCACCCGCTTTGCCCTGCCGCGTCCCCTGTTGGACAGGGAGGGTGCGATATGTCCTTTTCAGGTCTCAAAACCGCCGTATTGCGTCAGCGCGATCAATTGGTTGCCGCGCAAGGCGGCGTTTCCGAGCAGGACCGCGCCGATATTTGCGCCAGTTTCCAAGCCGCCATGCGGGATGTTCTGGCTGAAAAATCGCGCCGCGCGCTGACCCTGGCCCAAGGAATGACGGCATTTGCTGTGGCAGGGGTGTGGCGGCCAACCAAACGATCCGCCATGTGTTGCAGGAGGTCGCTGCCGAGGCGAACATCCGCTTTGTGGCCCCGCCCCTCGCATTATGCACCGATAATGCCGCGATGATCGCCATGGCAGGGCTGGAACGATATCTGGCAGGGGCGGTGGATGATATGGGCTTGGCCGCGCGGCCCCGTTGGCCGCTTGATCAAACCGCAAGCGCCTTGCTAGGCTCTGGGAAAAAAGGGGCCAAAGCATGATCGATATCGTGGGCGCGGGTGCGTTTGGAACCGGCTTGGCCGTGGCATTGGCCCGCTCGGGCCGCCCTGTGCGCCTTTGGGCGCGCGATGGCATCGAAGCGATGCGCGAGACACGCATGAACCGCAGGCGTTTGCCCGACATTGTGCTGCCAGATGCGCTGGACTTGACCGACATCCTAGATGATCTGGACAGCGATATCCTGCTTTTGGCGATCCCCACGCAAAAGATTGGCGGCTTTCTTGAAGGATATACACCGCGCGCCAAATATCTGGTGTCATGTGCCAAAGGGATTGATCTGACAACGGGGCTTGGTCCCGCGTCTTTGATCGCGGCACGCTACCCCCAAAAAGCCGTGGCGCAGCTGACTGGCCCCAGTTTTGCGGCGGATATTGCACGCGGTCTGCCAACGGCCTTGACCTTGGCCGCCGCAGATGAAGCCACAGTGGCGCATTTGCAAACGGCCCTCTCGACCCAATCCCTGCGGCTGTATGGCAGCACCGATGTCATTGGCGCAGAGATGGGCGGGGCGTTGAAGAATGTCATTGCCATCGCAGCGGGTGCCGTGATCGGACGCGGTTTGGGCGAAAGTGCGCGTGCGGCTCTTATGGCGCGCGGCTTTGCCGAAATGCGCCGCATCGCGCGCAGCTATGGTGCGCGCGAAGAAACCTTGGCCGGTCTTTCAGGCCTGGGCGATCTGATCCTCACCTGCACATCCGAAAAATCGCGCAATTTGCGGTTTGGTTTGGGCTTGGCCAAAGGCGGGCCATGGACGGAACAGGGCACAGTCGAGGGTGTCGCCACCGCGCAAGGCTTGGCCGCACGCGGTGATCTGGATACACCGCTGGTCGATGCTGTGGCCCAACTGAGCACAGGCAAGGTTGATTTTGACGAAATCCAAGAGGCGCTTTTGGCGCGCCCATTGATCATGGAGTAAAAAGAATGCGTTACGCTCTGATGTGCACCGACAAGGCTGAGGCCCTGCAAACCCGTCTCGACACCCGCGAGGCGCATCTGGCCTATATCGCGCAAACAGGCGTGGTTGAAATGGCTGGCCCGCTTTTGGACGACGCGGGGAAAATGACAGGCTCACTCGTGATTATCGAGGTTGAAACCCGCGCAGAAGCCGAGGCTTGGGCCGCGGATGATCCTTATGCAAAAGCGGGTCTTTTCGCCAAAACACGGATTGAGGCCTGGAAAAAGGTCATCGGCTGATGGCGTTTTGGCTGTTCAAATCCGAACCCGATACATGGAGTTGGGCGCAGCAATGCACGCGCGGCGATAATGGTGAGGAATGGAACGGCGTGCGCAACTATCAAGCGCGCAATTTCATGCGGCAGATGCAAGTCGGGGATCAGGGATTTTTCTATCATTCACAAAGCGAAAAGGCCGTGGTGGGTATTGTCGAGGTCATCGCCACAAGCCATCCCGACAGCACCACGGATGACCCGCGTTGGGACTGCGTGGATATCAAAGCCGTGCAGCCTATGCCCCGCCCCGTCACCTTGGAAATGATAAAAGCGGAGCCGCGCTTGGCAGATATGGCGCTTTTGCGTCAATCGCGCCTTTCCGTTCAGCCCGTGCTGCCCGAAGCATGGCAGATCATCTGCCAGATGGGGGGGATTTCATAAAGAAGGAGGGTCCCGATTGTAACGGGACCCTCCAACACCCACGCGCATTTCTCGCTCCGCACGTGTTCGAATAAGGGCCCGCCATACTGATCAGGCAAATTTGGGATAGCACAGGCACCCTTATACAATCAAAACAAAAGCACGTAGAATTTTTCTCAAATCCAAAAACAAAACCCCCGCGCATGGCAGGGGTTTTGAAAGCCAGCCGTGGATCGGAACTTAGCGATACACGCCTTCTTTGCCAAAATGCTTGACCAACATATAATAGATAACCGCGCGGTATTTGTTGCGTTCGGATCGACCATAGGTCTCGATGACGCTGTTGATTGCATCCATCAATTCCGGTCCATCCGCGAGACCCAGCTTTTTCATCAGAAAGTTCTTTTTCACGGTTTCCAATTCCGATGGCTGGCTTCCTGCAACGGTAGAGGCATCCGCGTTATAAATGGATGGCCCAAGACCAATGGTGACTTTGGTCAACAGGTCCATATCCGCATCCATGCCACATTTGCTTTTCAGATCACTGGCATATGTCGCAATCAAATCATCACGTTTGCTCATCACAAACTCCCCCTAGAGACATTGACACCCAAAGGCTGTTCCCTTTGCGCTGCCTCCAAACTGGCAATTCGTAACTCAAAAATAAACCTAAAAATAAAAGATCAGGCGTTTTTGCCTGACCTTTCAATTTTGAGCCCCGCGTGATGAGCTGGTAAGGCCTCAGTAGCGGTAATGTTCTGGCTTGAACGGACCTTCAGGCTTCACACCAATGTAATCCGCTTGAGACTTGTCCAACTGGGTAAGCTTCACCCCGATCCGATCCAAGTGGAGACGGGCGACCTTTTCATCCAAATGCTTGGGCAAGATATAGACTTCGTTTTTGTAGTTTCCGCCGTTTTTCCAAAGTTCGATCTGCGCAAGCACCTGATTGGTGAAAGAGGCGGACATCACGAATGACGGGTGCCCCGTGGCGTTGCCCAGATTCAAAAGTCGTCCCTCAGAGAGCAAGATGATACGATGGCCCGAAGGCATTTCGATCATATCCACCTGTTCTTTGATATTCGTCCATTTGTGATTTTTCAGTGCCGCAACTTGGATCTCATTGTCGAAATGGCCGATATTGCCCACGATGGCCATATCCTTCATTTCGCGCATATGCTCGATGCGGATCACGTCCTTGTTGCCCGTGGTGGTGATGAAGATATCAGCGCTTGCGACCACATCTTCCAAAAGCACCACTTCAAACCCGTCCATTGCCGCCTGAAGCGCGCAGATGGGATCAACCTCGGTCACTTTTACCCGCGCACCTGCACCGCGCAAGCTGGCAGCGGAGCCTTTGCCCACATCACCATAGCCACAGACCACGGCAACCTTGCCGGCCATCATCGTGTCAGTGGCACGGCGGATACCATCCACCAACGATTCCTTGCAGCCATACTTATTGTCGAATTTGGACTTGGTGACGCTGTCATTCACATTGATCGCGGGGAAGGGCAGCTGGCCATCCCGCACTAGTTGATAGAGACGGTTCACACCCGTTGTCGTTTCCTCAGACACGCCTTTGATCTGGTCACGGATTTTGGTGAACCACCCAGGGCTTTGCGCCATGCGCTTTTTAATCTGCGCCTTGATTACTTCTTCTTCTTCGGATTGTGGCACGGGGATGATATCCTCACCCGCTTCCGCGCGCGCGCCCAAAAGAACGTAAAGGGTCGCATCGCCGCCATCATCCAAAATCATGTTGGGGCCATCGTCAAAAAGGAAGGATTTATCGAGGTAATCCCAATGCTCCTCCAGCGTTTGGCCTTTGATTGCAAATACGGGGATGCCCGCTTTGGCAATCGCCGCTGCCGCGTGATCTTGAGTTGAGAAGATGTTGCAGCTTGCCCAACGCACATCGGCACCGAGGGCGGCCAAGGTCTCGATCAACACCGCCGTCTGGATCGTCATATGCAAAGAGCCAACAATCCGCGCACCTTTCAGCGGTTGTGCGGCACCGTATTCCGTGCGCAAGGCCATCAGACCCGGCATCTCGGTTTCAGCAATGTCGAGTTCCTTGCGGCCATAATCAGCCAATGCAATGTCTTTGACGATATAGTCGTTCACAGGTGCAGCCTCCTTGAAGGGGGATAAGTTCCAAAATTTGGCTTGGCCATAGCAGCCTCCGCGCATATCGGCAATGGCGCTGCGCCAATTGATGTGCAAGGCGTTGCATCTGCGGTGGGGCGGGCTATGGTCGCGCCATGGATCACCAATAGGGTTTCTCATGTCACGCTCAACACCGCCGCGCGCATGGCAGCGGATGCTGTCGGGTCGCAGGCTTGATCTGCTGGATCCCACACCAGTTGATATCGAGATCGAAGACATCGCACATGGCTTAGCTTTTGTTGCGCGTTGGAACGGACAAACCCGTGGCGATTACGCCTATTCTGTGGCCGAACATTCCTTGTTGGTGGAGCAGATTTACGAGCTGCAAAACCCCAATGGCCCCGCGAAATGGAATTTGGCGGCCCTGCTGCATGATGCCCCGGAATATGTCATCGGCGATATGATCAGCCCCGTGAAATCAGCCGTTGGCGCGGGATATGCGGAATTGGACGCGCGCTTGACGGCGGCCATTCATCTGCGTTTTGGCCTGCCTGCGGAATTGCCCAAAACAGTCAAGACGCGCATCAAGCACGCGGACCGCATCAGCGCATGGATTGAGGCGGTGCAAATCGCGGGCTTTTCGGAAAACGAAGCGGATCAATTCTTTGGTCGACCCGATGCCAAGCTTCTGACCGAGATTTCACTCGAACTGCGCCCGCCCGCCACGGTGCGCACAGATTTCACCGCGCGCTACCAGGCCATCATGGCCCGACTATAGGCGTTTATTTCGGGGATCGCTTCGCCAAGATGCGCTGCAAGGTGCGGCGGTGCATATTCAAGCGCCGCGCGGTTTCGCTGACATTGCGGTCACACAATTCATAGACGCGCTGAATATGCTCCCACCGCACGCGGTCGGCGGACATGGGATTCTCAGGCGGCGGCGGCAGATCATCATCACTGGCCAGAAGGGCGGCTGTGATGTCATTGGCATCCGCGGGTTTCGAGAGATAGTCGGTCGCCCCAATTTTGACTGCGGCCACCGCGGTCGCAATGGCGCCATAGCCTGTCAAAACCACAATCCGCGCATCGGGCCGCTTCGCGCGCAGGGTTTCAACCACATCCAAGCCGTTGCCATCTTCAAGCCGCAAATCGACAACCGCATAGGCGGGCGGTCGGGCCATTGCGATGGCTTTGCCAGCGGTCACGGTCTCGACCGCTTCCACGTCAAACCCGCGCTTTTCCATCGCGCGCTGCAAACGGCGCAGAAATGGTTCATCGTCATCAACCAAGAGAAGCGATTTATCAGGTCCGATATCCCGTAAACTACGCTCTTGCGACATTTGCGTTCCTCCCGTGGGGGCCATTTTGACCCAAACTCTGGCGGCCAAGCACGACCTTTACTTGTTAACTAGGTAGAAACAGCGCGCAGGTCAAACGCGGGTGTTGCGCGGATATTCATGCGCCGCCCAGATTGGCCCTTAGCTTGCTGCATCAAGAAAACATTGCACCGCCTCCACCATCTCGGCAGGCGGCATTTCACGGCGGAAGAATTCGACAAACCCTGCATCTGGCAGAACCAAATAGCTGAAGGTCGAGTGGTCCACCAAATAATAGGGATCGCTGCCGTCATCATGACTGTTATAATAGGTCCGATAGGCACGGCTGGCAGCGGCGACTTGGTCTTCGCTACCCGTCAGGCCGATCATTCTGGGGTGGATATTCTCCGTAAACTCCCGCAGGCGTTCGGGCGTGTCGCGCTTGGGATCAACCGAGACGAAAACGGGCAGTAGTGCCGCGCCTTGATCCGCCAAAAGATCAACCACCTCAGCATTGCGCACCGTATCAAGCGGGCAAACATCTGGACAGAATGTGTAACCGAAATAGATCAAGGCAGGCTCGGTGATCAATTCCGCGCTGGTGACCAAAACGCCGTCTTCATTGACCAGTTCAAACGGCCCGCCAATCGTATCCGCACCGCCTGCAATCGTGGTCGCGCGGCATTGCGCAAACGGATCATCGTTTTGTGCCACACCCATCCCACCCAACGCAGTCGGTTGCTGAAAGATCGTCAAGGGCGAACGTCCCTGAAGGATCAATGCGGTCGTCCCGCCCAAAACCAGAACCAGAATTGCAAAGGCACCGATTGCAAAATACCGTGTCATTGATGCAGCCTTTCAACGGAGAAACCGAGACTGCCGTAGATGTATGGCCAAACAGACGAGAATTCACCCCCAGCAGACTGTGACAGAAAGCCCCAATGACCCAAGACCCCGCACAAAAACTTATGGCCGATGACGCGCGCAGCGATTGGGTCAGATTGGAAACCCTGCTGCTGCTGCGGTGGTTGGCCATTATGGGGCAAACCGTCACCGTAGCGATTGCAGCTTTTTTTATGGGACTTCGGGTGGAACTGGGCCTGTGCTTCCTGGCCATTGGCGCAAGCGTGGTGTCAAACTTGGTCGCGATGGCGATTTTCCCGCGCACACATCGCCTTTCCGATCGCGATGCGATGCTGACGCTGTTGTTTGATCTGACCCAACTTGGGTTTTTGTTGTTTCTCACAGGGGGGCTGAACAATCCATTCGCCCTGCTGATCTTGGCGCCCGTGACAATTTCGGCAACCGCGCTGACGCTTGGCTCCACTCTTGTTCTTGGCGCGATTTCAATCGGCATGATCACGACATTGGCCTTTTATCACGTGCCATTGCGCAGTTTGGACGGTTCAATTCTGGAGATCCCACCTCTGTTCTTGCTCGGTTTTTGGACGGCCATTGTCATCGGTATCGTGTTTCTGTCAGGCTATGCACGGCGCGTCACGAAAGAAGCCCACTCGATGAGCCAGGCCCTGCTTGCAACGCAAATGGCCCTCGCGCGTGAGCAGAAATTGACCGACCTTGGCGGCGTTGTGGCCGCCGCTGCACATGAGCTTGGCACCCCGCTTGCCACCATCAAGCTTGTCTCAAGCGAGCTGGTCGAGGAATTGGGCGATGCACGATCCGCGCGGGATGATTTGATCGAAGATGCCAAACTGATCCGCGACCAAGCGGATCGCTGCCGTGATATTCTGCATTCCATGGGTCGTGCGGGCAAAGATGATTTGCAAATGCGCTCCGCCCCGTTTGGCGAGGTGCTGCGCGAAGCGGCTGAACCCCATATGGGGCGCGGCATTGATCTGCTCTTTGATCTCTCGCCCCATGGGGTCGATACGGACAGCATCCCCCCCATAATCTATCGAAAGCCTGAAATCATCCATGGCTTACGAAATCTCGTGCAAAATGCAGTCGATTTTGCACGGCAAACCGTCTGGATCGAGGCGACTTGGGGTCAGGATGACATTCGCCTGCGCGTGATTGACGATGGGGCTGGTTTCCCGCCCGAACTTCTGGGCAGGCTTGGGGACCCGTTCCTGCGCCGCCGCAATCGGCCATCACACTCGCCCCAACGGGTAGGCTACGAAGGAATGGGCTTGGGGCTGTTCATCGCGAAAACCCTTTTGGAGCGTTCTGGCGCGCGGGTCAGTTTCCGCAATTCCAGCGACCCGTTTTTGACACCCGCAGAAAAAGGGCCAAAGCGCGGCGCGGTGGTCGAAGTCACTTGGCCCAAGCAGCGCATTTGCCTGACCCAAATGGAAATCCACGCCGCATTGGGTGAGAACAAACCGTTCACTCTGTAACCGTTTGCATCAACAAGAGTTTATTAACACTATATTAACCATTCCTCCCCAAGCTTATCCACAGGACGGCTATTTGAATTATGAATGCGGAGCATCCACCCAAGTTGGCAGGGTCATGGGTGTATGGGTGGCTTCGGTTTGTGTAGTTTGGGGGTGAAGGGTATGGCCAGTAACGGCACAGACCCACTCATAATCGTTGGGCTTGTCAGCTTTCTCGCGGCGTTGATCGCAAGTTTGACCGTGCAGATGTTTTTTATGGCCCAGCGCCGTAAATCACGCAGGCAACTTGAACGCATACCCCAAGACGTGCAGCGCAAATATGTGTTTCGCGAAAATTATCTCATCTCAGAGGTCGAAAGCCCCGATTGGTATCTGGCCGACACCGAGGATCGCTCAGGAGCTTGGCGCAATCTGGCCATGGGTCTGGAGCATTTGCATCCCGATATTCGCCGCAAAATGGACCGCCTTGCGCGCCACGGTGAGGGGTTTTTACTGATCGGTCGGCTGGGCCAAGACGAAATTTCACTCAGCGGCACGTTCGAGGATGGGCAGGTTTGCATCACCGTCTCACCGGTGACGCAACGCGGGCAGCGCAGCATCGTGGATCATGACAGTTTTGAGCGTCTGCAAGAAGAAACCAAAATCTTGCGCTATGCGATGGAGGCCAACCCATTCCCAATCTGGCGTCTGGATGGTGAGGGACACATAACTTGGGCCAATGCCGCCTATTTTGACCTCTTTGCAAAACTACAAGGGGAAACGGAAATCGTCCTTTGGCCCATCCCCGATATTTTCGCAGCCGCCATGGCGGAGGCTAAATCAGGCGTGCATAAGTCCCGTATCAGCCTAACCCCAAAGCAGCCCCCATCAGGCGGCACAGGCCCGGATGGAAAGCTCTGGTATGAAGTGCAGATGCACCAGTCCGCATCCAAGGTCGATCATGCGGAGCCAACAGGGAATACCCCAGGAAATGCCACGGGAGATGCGGGCACTTCAACGGATTTTGAGGGTGCACTTTACATTGCCACGCCCTGCAATCGTCTGGTGGCCGCCGAACGATCCTTGCGCAATTTCGTGCAGACCCTCTCGAAAACCTTTGCGCATTTGCCCATCGGATTGGCCGTCTTCGACCGCAAACGCGAATTGATCCTGTTCAACCCCGCTTTGGTGGACCTCTCCACTCTGGACCCAAGATGGTTGAGCGCACGACCCAGCCTGTTTGAATTTCTCGATCAATTGCGTGACAATCGCCGAATGCCAGAACCCCGAGATTACCGTGCGTGGCGTTCAAGCCTTATGGCCCTTGAAAAAGGGGCGGAAAACGGAAACTACGAGGAAATCTGGAACCTGCCAGACGGGCAAAGCTTTCGCGTCATCGGACGCCCGCATCCTGATGGGGCCGTGGCCTTGATCTTTGAAAACATCAGCGCAGAAATATCCCTCACTCGGAAATTCCGCGGTGATATCGAAATATATCAATCCGTCTTGGATCACGATGAACAGGCCATTGCGATTTTCAACACCGATGGCGAATTGGAAGTGTCAAACACGGCATATGCGATGCTGTGGGAAGACGACCCGCGCGAGCGGCTGACACGCGATGACTTTGGCCAAGCCCTGCACATCTGGGAGGGCCGTTGCCTGCCGCATCCGCTTTTTGAAGAACTGCGCCTGACGCTCAACGGTGAGGCGGGACATGGGAACTCCGCGATGAGCGATGTGATCTGGATGAAGGATGGGCGGCGCCTTGATTTGTCAATGATGCCCCTTCAGCATGGGCGCGTGATGATGAAGTTCCGCGCAAGCCTTAGCCAAGCCAAACCGCTGCATAGCCATGAGATGGGCGACCGCGGCGATATAGGAGGGGACGGACGGCCCAGTTCTCCCATTACAGTGTTGATGAACTACGCCGCTTCACAAAGTTGAGCCAATTATCTGACGCGATCCGCACAGCATGGCTTGCGCGCCTGATATTCGTTTGTAAACTTGGACATTATGTCCAAGGAAACCCTCGCACCGCTCTCTGAATTGCCGCCCTGTCAAGTGCATTTGCGCGTGCAATCCCCCGAATCCATGTCACGCTTTGCCACTTCCTTGGCCCCGCATCTGGGCGCGGGGGATGTTTTGGCCCTGTCTGGCGATTTGGGCACGGGGAAAACCCATTTTTCCCGCAGCCTTATTGCGGCGCGTTTAGCGGAACTTGGGCAGGTGGAAGATATCCCTTCACCAAGCTTTACCTTGGTGCAAGTTTATCCGCTGGCCGAATGCGATATTTGGCACGTGGACCTTTATCGGCTGTGCGATCCACGCGATGTAGATGAACTGGGTCTGATAGATGCGTTTGAGACGGATATCTGTCTGGTCGAGTGGCCCGAACGGATGCAAGCAGATCTGCCTGATCGCACAATCTGGCTTTCCTTTCATCATGATCCAGAAAACCCGCAGGCCCGTGACCTCACAATCTGTTGTCGGAACGATCATCCGAAAAAAGCGCTGCTCAGGTCTGCTGCGAAAGAGTCTTTGGCATGAAACTCTCTCAAACGGAGCGCGCATTTATTTCCAAAATGGGATGGGGCAAAGCCCGTGTCACGCCGATGGCCGGCGATGCTTCAGCCCGCCGCTACACGCGCCTGAGCATTGCGGGGCATAGTGCTGTGTTGATGCAAACTCCGCTGGATCAAACCGCCAGTCAAACTGCCTTTCGATCCGTTGCCGCCTATTTGCGCCATCTTGGCCTCTCCGCCCCAACCATTTTTGGCGAGGATGTTCAAAACGGCCTGATGTTGGTCGAAGATTTTGGTGACGCAACGTACACAAGTATTCTGGAGCAAACGCCAAACCAAGAGGCGGCCCTTTACGATGCGGCTTTTGACGTGCTGCATATTTTGGCGCGCACAGGCACGATGGGGGGGGTGCCTGTCCTATCCGCCCAAGAATTGGCTCGGCTCACCGCCGTGACCTTCGAGGAATTGCCGCAAGATCATCCACTGCGTGCCGCACAATCCATGTTCCAACGGGAGTTACAGGACCTTGCCAAATGGATGCTGCGCGGCGCGCCCGTGACAGTGCTGCGCGATTTCCATGCTGGAAATTTGATCTGGCTTACCGAGCGCAACTCTGTGCAAAGGGTAGGCGTGATTGATTTCCAAGACGCGCTGTCAGGTCCCGCAGGTTATGATCTGGTCTCCTTTCTAGACGATGCGCGGCGCGATATTGGTTTGGATTTGCACACACGCCTGATCCGCCAATATTCAGACAGCTTGCGCATCAGCGAAGACGAGATGACCGCCCGCGCGGCACTTTTGTCATTGCAGCGCAATTTCCGTATCCTTGGTCTGTTCCGCCGTCTCGCGCGCGGCGGCAAACCAGAATATTTGTGCCATATGCCCCGTGTGGCCGCCCATGTTTTGCGTGCAGCATCGCATGAGGCACTCAAACCGTTGCAACCCACCGCCAGCGCCATCTGTCACCATTATCTCAAAAGCACCGCCCAAAAGCCCAACCGTGGCGCGATGATCATGGCAGCGGGATTTGGCACACGCATGGGTGCCTTGACTAAATCCACCCCTAAACCCCTCATCAAGGTCGCAGGGCGTGCCCTGATTGACCATGCGCAAGCGCTGACCCAGGATATCGGGGCGACCCCTGTGGTCATCAACACCCATTACCGCGCTGATCAAATGCGCCACCATCTGCGCAATGCAGCGGTGATTATCAGTGATGAACACCCCCATATCCGAGACTCAGGTGGCGGACTGCATCACGCCCTGCGTTATTTTTGCGATGATGCGGTTTTCACGCTGAACTCTGACAATGTCTGGACAGGTCAAAATCCTTTGGCCGCGCTTGCCGAAGCGTGGCAACCCGAAACAATGGATGCGCTGATGGTGCTGCAACCCATAGCCCAGGCAACTGGACGCGAAGGATCGGGGGATCTGGGCATGGATGCGGACGGGCGCATACGCTTTGACACCGCGGAAAAGCCTTATGTGTTCACGGGGGCGCAAGTGATCAAAACCGCGCCAATTGCCGCAATTGAGGCAGGGGTCTTTGGGCTCCGCGATATTTGGGAAGGCATGGCGCAAGCGGGACGGCTTTATGGCGTGATCCACAAGGGGGGATGGGCCGATGTGGGCCACCCTGACGGAATAATCGCCGCTGAAACCTTGTTGAAGGCGGTCCCATGAGCCCATCCCCAGACGCTCGCGTCTTTGCAACGCCCATCGGACTTGAATTTACCTCCGCACTGGTTGCGGGTTTGGATGCGCGACTGGAAGGACAACCACCCGAGGCATTGGCCCGCGTGGAAATCTGGGTGAACTCTGCCCGCATGGAGCGCAATTTACGCGCCCATTACCTGAGCAAAACTGCAAGTTTTCTTCCGCGCATCAGACCGTTTGAGGCCATGGCGCATCTGCCCGATCTGGGCGGGATGGCGCGGCCCGCCTCCGATCTACGGCTCAGACTTCATCTGGCGCAACTGGTGGGGCAGCTGCTCAACGCCGCTCCTGATCTTGCTCCGCGCGCCTCGATCTGGTCCCTCGCCGATAGCTTGGCCGATCTTCTGGCTGAAATGCACGAGGAACGGGTTGCGCCCGCCATTCTCGAGGCGCTGAATGTCGAGGGTCATTCCGAACACTGGCAACGCAATTTAAAGTTTATCCGAATTCTACGCAGCTATTTTGACGCCAATCCAGACCTCCTGACCCAGGCCGCGCGGCAAAGCAGCCTGATTGATCGCTTGGCACAAAAATGGCGCGACACCCCACCCGATCACCCCGTCATCATTGCAGGCTCGACCGGATCACGCGGGGCAACCGCGCGATTGATGAAAGCGGTTGCTGAATTGCCAAATGGCGCGGTTGTTTTGCCCGGTCTTGACTACGATATGCCCGCTGACCTGTGGTCCGCGCTGCTCGACACAGACAGATCCAAAGGTGGGCTAACAGGGCAGGACCATCCCCAATATCGCTTGGCAAAGTTTGCGGATGATATGGGCATACATCCCTTGGAGATTGCCAAATGGGTGGACCGTGCCCCGCTGCATCCCACACGCAACGCCCTGATCTCACTGGCATTGCGGCCTGCACCACAAACAGATCAATGGCTTGCAGAAGGCCCCAATCTGCCTGATCCACGGAGGGCAATGGCGCACGTGACCTTAATCGAGGCGGAGACCCCGCGCGATGAAGCGATGAGCATCGCTTTGGGTCTGCGTCACGCCATCGAAACACAGCAGCGTGTCGCCCTGATCTGTCCTGATCGCATCTTGGTGCGGCAGGTCTGCGCAATCTTGTCGCGTTGGTCGCTGATCCCTGACGATTCAGCGGGCATCCCATTGGGGGAGACCGCAACAGGCCGTTTCCTGCGCCATGTGAGCGACATGATGCTACATCCGATCACAGGACCCATCACGGGTGAGGCCCTTCTGGTGCTGCTCAAGCATCCGCTCTGCCACTCTGGGCGCAATGATCGCGGCGCGCATTTACAACGCACGCGGAATTTGGAATTGGAAATGCGCAAAAAAGCGTGGGCTTTCCCGAAATCGGAGGCAATCCTCGATTGGGCGCGCAAGCAAGTCGATGATCCAGAACTTCTGGCTTGGGCTGAATGGGTTTGCGCGGAACTGCTCGCGCACAAGCCCCTCACAGCCACGGGGCAGATGGCCACATTTGTTGAGGCGCATATCGCATGGGCGGAGGCTTTGGCACGCGGCCCCAGCGCGCATCTTGCGAACCATGTCGTCATAGCGGGAAACACCGCAGGCGCATTATGGCAGGAGAATGCAGGGGCGGAGGCCTATCAGCTGATGCAGCGCTTGCAGCAGGACGCTGATGCGGCAGATGTGATCTCACTCATGGACTACCGCGATCTTTTCGCTGGCATTTTAGGCGAAGCGATGCTGCGCAATCCCGTCCGTCCCCATGCCGACCTTCTGATCTGGGGGCCAATGGAGGCACGGGTGCAAGGGGCCGATATGCTGATCCTAGCGGGTCTGAACGAAGGTGTCTGGCCCAGTGCGGCCAATGCCGATCCGTGGCTCAATCGCACCATGCGCGCCGAGGCAGGGTTGCGCCTTCCAGATCGGCGGATCGGGCTTGCGGCTCATGATTTCCAACAGGCACTTGGAGCAAACCAAGTGTGGTTGACCCGTGCCAAACGGGATGCCGAATCCGCCACCGTCCCGTCACGGTGGCTCAACCGCGTCACAAATCTGCTCAAAGGCAGCAGCGATCACAGTCGCGCCGCACTTGCTGATATGCGCGCCCGCGGTGCCACGTGGATCACCTTGGCCAAGACCGTGGATCAACCCGAACCCGATGAGTTGCGGCCACGCGCCACGCGACCCGCACCCAGACCTCCGCGCGTGCTGCGTCCAAAAGCGTTGTCTGTGACACAGATCGAAACCTTGGTGCGGGACCCTTACGCGATCTATGCCCGCCACATTCTTGGACTGAACAGATTGGGTGAGTTGAACGCCCTGCCCAATGTCGCGGATCGCGGCACCGCACTGCATCGGGTTTTGGAACGGTTCATTGACCAAAGTCGCAAGACAGCAGTCTTGACGGATTTCGATGGTGCGAAAGCCGCATTGTTGCAAACGGCCGATCAGGTTCTAAGCGCCGAAGTGCCTTGGCCCAGCGCACAGCGCATCTGGCGTGCGAAAGTGGCCAAATTTGCCGATTGGTTCATTCAAAGCGAAAGGCTCCGCCGCAAGTCGCAAACCCCCGAATTGCTGGAGGCGAAAGGATCTTGGCCGATTGCACCGCTTGATTTCACGCTGACGGGCAGCGCAGACCGTCTTGATCGGGATCAAAACGGGGCGTTGTGGATTTACGACTATAAGGCTGGATCAGCTCCTTCAGACAAGCAAGAGAAGAACTTCAAAAAACAGCTTTGGCTTGAGGCATTGATGGCCTGTGATGGGGCATTTACCCAAAAGCCCGAAACCGTAGCGGGCCACGGATACCTCGCTCTTGGTCAACAGAAGGACACATCCATCGCCATAAGTGCCACAGAGTTGGATGAGATGCGCCAACGCTTTTTCAAGCTGATCCAAGCATATCAAAACGAAGAGAAAGGCTACATTTCCCGCCGCGCCGTGTCTGATCTGGGCTTTGAAGGCGATTATGATCACCTTGCACGCTACGGCGAATGGGATGACACCGACACCGCCGATGGGGAGGCGGTCGGATGACATCGCAGCACTCAGCCAAATTTGACGCGGCCACGCAGGCGCAGGTGATCTCGGCAGACCCTCTGCGCTCCACTTGGCTTTCCGCCAATGCAGGCTCTGGGAAGACGCGGGTCTTGACCAATCGCGTGGCGCGTCTGTTGCTGCAAGCTGTGCCCCCTGAGCGGATTTTATGTCTGACCTACACCAAAGCCGCAGCAGCCGAGATGCAAAACCGTCTGTTCGAAACCTTGGGGGAATGGGCCACGATGGGCGATGGGCCGCTTCTGGCGGCCTTGTCCAAGCTTGGGGTGGCGGAGCATGAGCTTGGCCTCGAAACCTTGGCACACGCCCGCACCCTCTTTGCCCGCGCCGTTGAGGCGCCTGGTGGCTTGAAAATCCAAACCATCCATTCCTTTTGCGCATCCGTGTTGCGGCGCTTTCCTGTCGAGGCGCAAATCTCACCCGCATTTGAAGAAATGGACGAGCGGGACCAAAGCGATCTGACCGCGATGATCTTGGAGGAGATGGCGCAAGACATCACCCATGGCGGGCAGGCTACGCTGGACATCATTGCCCCTTTCCTCAGCGACCTTGATGGACAAGAGGCGGCCCGCGCCGTTGTGAGCCATCGCGATCATTTTGAAACCCCGTCATCGGAGGCGGAATTACGGGCCTATTTTGGAATTGGAAATCTGACCGAAGACGGGCTTTTGGCGCAGGTGTTCACAGGCGATGAAGTCGATCTATGCGATAAGCTTGAAAAGCTTTTGGACGCAAACAACAGCCGTCAGGCCAAAAGCAAGCGGATTTTGAAAAGCTATGATTGGTCGCGCCACAGCCTGTCCAGTTTGGCCGAGCTGGAAGCGATTTTCGTCAATGGAAGCGGTGCCAAAAATGCCCCCGATGCAGCCAAAGGCGACAGCCTTTTCAACGCCCAAGTGCGCGCGAGCATGGGCGAGGATTTCCCCGCGCTCTGCGCCTTCATGGAACGTCTGGCCGAAGCGCGCCCGAAACGCCGCGCATTGCGCGTGTTGGAGAAATCCCATGCGCTGCACCAATTTGCGCCCGATTTTCTTGCGCGTTACGATCGTGCAAAAGAACGGCGCGCTTGGCTTGATTTTGACGATCTGATCCGCCTCACCAACAGGCTCTTGACCGAAACAAGCCTTGCACAATGGGTTTTGTTCCGTCTCGATGGCGGTATTGACCATATGCTGGTGGATGAAGCGCAAGACACCTCGCCCGCGCAATGGCAAATCATTGCCAAACTGGCCGAAGAATTTGCCGCAGGTCAATCCGCACGAGACGGTCTGACCCGCACGATTTTTGTGGTCGGGGACAAGAAGCAGTCAATCTACTCTTTCCAAGGAGCTGACCCTGAAGGGTTTGATCGGATGCGCGATGCGTTTGACGCGCGCCTCGCCGCCGTGCGTTCAGATTTACAGAAGAATGTGCTCAAATATTCTTTCCGCTCCGCACCCGCAATCTTGGAACTGGTGGATCGGGTGGCGGCGGATCAAGGCCATGCGGGTCTGGGACAGGATGTCGAGCATAAGGCCTATTTCGAGGACCTGCCTGGTCGGGTCGATATTTGGCCTGCGATTGAGAGCAGTGCTCCGCCTGAAGTGCCCGCTTGGGATGACCCAGTGGATATGATCCATGACAGCCATCACAGCGCTGTTCTTGCAAATCGCATTGCAAATTTCATTCGCGCAACTATCGACAATCGCCATGTGATCCGCACAGGCAACCATCCCCCGCGTGTCGTGCAGCCACGCGATTTTCTGATTCTGCTGCGCAGTCGCAGTGCATTGTTCCACCAAATCATTCGCGCCCTAAAAGAAAAGAACCTGCCCATCATGGGGGCAGACCGTTTGCGCATCAGCGCGGAATTGGCCGTGCGTGACCTGACCGCTTTGATGAGTTTCTTGGCGACACCCGAGGATGATCTCTCCCTTGCCGCCTATCTGCGCTCGCCCTTGGGAGGGATGAGCGAGGCTGAATTGTTTGATTTGGCCCACAACCGGAAAACCACGCTTTGGAATGTTTTGCGTAACCAACGCGACAGATTTCCTGATGTGGTGACGACACTCGAAAACCTGCGCAATATGGCCGATTTCCAGCGCCCCTATGAGATTTTAGAATATCTGCTGACCAAAAAAGGGGGGCGGCGGGCCTTCATCGCGCGGCTGGGGCATGAGGCAGAAGATGGAATCGATGGCCTCTTGCATCAAGCAATGAGCTATGAACGCCATGATGTTCCAAGCGTGGCAGGTTTTGCCGCATGGTTGCGGCGGGGCGATGTCATGATCAAACGCGATATGACGGGAGATGATAACCAAATCCGCGTGATGTCTATCCACGGGGCAAAAGGGCTGGAGGCGCCGATTGTCATCCTGCCTGACACCGCCCAGAAAAAAGACGCAGGCCATCGCGGTATCAACGCGCTGAAGCCCGAAGACGGGCCATTGTTCTGGGCAAGCGCTTCGGAGGATTTGCCACAGGAATTGCGCCCCGCTTATGATCGGCGCAAAGACGCGCAAACCGAGGAGGAGAACCGCCTGCTGTATGTGGCCATGACCCGTGCCGAAACATGGTTGATCATTGCAGCCGCGGGTCAACTCAGTGCCAAAACGGGCGAAAAACGTGTGTGGTATGACCAGATCCGCACATCTGCCCAAGCCCTTCCACAAACCCGCCCCCATATGTTCTGGGACGAGGCGGGTCTGCGACTTGAGAATGGCGACTGGAGCATGACAGAGCCTGCACAGGCTAGCCCCGATACCGTGGTTATGCAGGGAAATGATATCGCTGCGGCTTTGTCTGGATGGGTCAAGGCGACCCCTGAACCAAAGGCGAAGGATAAGCCTGCGCTGACCCCTTCTGATCTTGCGGCAGAAGCGGCACAACCCATGGACGGGACCGATCGCAGCGCCGCATGGCATGATGCGGAGGCGGCCAAATTACGTGGACGGCGGTTGCACGCTTTGTTGGAACATCTGCCCAGTGTTACGCCCGCCGCATGGGGGGAAACAGCCGCATTCATTCTTGCCGCCGAGGGCGAATGCAGCTCGCAGGAAGAAGTCGATCTTCTGCAAACCGCACAAAAGGTTTTGACCGACCCCGCCCTTGTTCATCTGTTCAAGGGTGATGCTTTGGCCGAAGTGCCACTCACTGCGTATAGCGAAATCTTGGGCCGCCAGATTTATGGGGTGATTGACCGGCTGATCGTGACCGATACCACAGTTTTGGCCGTGGATTTTAAATCCAATTACACTGTGCCTGACACGGTTGATCACGTCTCCGATGCCTATATGCGCCAAATGGCCGCTTATCGCGAAATGCTGCGCGCGCTTTACCCGAGCCGCACCGTGGAAGTGGCGATTTTATGGACAAACGCGCCAAGCCTGATGCACTTGCCCGATGATTTACTGGTCACAGCATTGCGAAGAGCGGCTGAGACAGTCGAGGGTTCTTGACGCGGGGGGGCGGCGTTCATAGGTTCAGCTTCAACCACTGATATCCTAAGGAGGGCTGAACCATGGCCACGACCGCAGTTACCGATGCGACCTTTGAGAGCGAAGTTCGCCAATCCTCTATCCCCGTTATCGTAGATTTCTGGGCAGAATGGTGCGGCCCTTGCCGCCAAATCGGCCCCGCATTGGAAGAACTTTCCAGCGAATTTGAAGGCAAAGTCAAAATTGTGAAGGTGAATGTTGATGAAAACCCCAGCTCTCCGATGGAGCTGGGCGTGCGCGGTATTCCTGCGCTGTTCATGTTCAAAGATGGTGAGGTGGTGTCGAACAAGGTCGGCGCCGCGCCCAAAGCCGCGCTTCAGAAATGGATTGAAGAGACAATCTAAGTCGCGGATCATCCGAGATCGAAAAAGGGCACCCGAAGGTGCCCTTTTTTATTCATATCCACGCAAAGTCTGGCTGCTGCCATCGGCACGGATCAATCGCGTTGCATTGATCTCGCGGGGGCCATCATCATCCACGACACCCTCAACCACCACCGTTTCACCAACCTGTGGCAACTGAACGGCAGGGCCGAGATAGACAAGTATCCGCCCCGTCTCATCTTTGAGGACAATCTCATCCTCATCGGGAATACGATCCACCACAGCCGAAAGGCTCACGCTTTGGCCACGGATCAAATCGGCGATATCGGCGTCAGCCGCTTGCATATTTGCAAGCAGGATCACCCCAACAGCACCAAACGTAATTGACCCAAAACGCATATCAGTCCAGCGCCACCACAACCAAAATGGCTGCAACAATCCCACCAATCACCAAAACAAACCGCGGCAATCTAAACGAGATTTCCGTCTTGAGCCACGCCATGTAGGTGTCAAGCGACACCGTTTTTTCCGCGTCTTGCTCTTTCGTCACTTCCTTTGTCATTGGTTTGATCTCCGTTATTTGTGCATTATCGTAGCAAGATGGGCCTCATATATTTGGTATCAATCCAATTGTATTT
>JAGYKZ010000001.1 GCA_018401385.1 Roseicyclus sp. | reverse complement strand
GGCGGCGCAAAAAGGATTGGGCAGCGCGGCGCAAGCGTGATCACCATGGCTTGCAGCGCCGAATAACTCAGAAGGCCCAATTTTTGACCCCGCGTGGTATAGGCGCGTTGCGTGATACCATCATATCCACGCCGCGCCACCGCGCCGCCAATCGCATCATAGCAGTGCCGCGCGGCCAAAATCCCCGCACGGCTGACAAAGGGCAGTTGCGACACGCCCGCCTCGGAGCGCACATATAATCGGCGCGCTTCAGCCAACAAGCGGCGATTGATCCGCCGCAAAGCAGGGGAGATGCGCGGATCAGCCAAAAAGCGATCCAGATCGACATTCTCCTCCGCCAACCAATCAAGCGGCAGGTATATCCGCCCCGCGCGTGCGTCCTCACCCACATCGCGGGCGATGTTGGTCAGCTGCATCGCCACACCCAGATCACAGGCCCGCGCCAGCGCATCACCAGAGCGGACTCCCATCAACACGCACATCATTGCCCCCACCGCGGAGGCCACACGCGCTGAATAGCTGCGCAAATCTGACAGGCTGTGATAGCGCCGCTCGGTTGCGTCCCATGCCAATCCTTCCAGCAGGGCTTCGGGCAGGGCGCGCGGCATTTCAAAATCCCGCACCACAGCGGCAAAGGCCCGATCCGCAGGATAATCCACGGGAGCACCGCTATAAATGCGATCCAAACGCGCGCTCAAATCCAGAACGGCATGGGCCTTGTTGCAGCTCAAATCCACGGCATCATCAGAAATGCGACAGAAGGCATAAAGCGCCAAAGCGGGGTCACGCACGGATCTGGGCAAAATGCGCGAAGCGATATCGAAGGAATGCGACCCTTCGGCAATTGCTGCGCGACAATAGGCAAGATCCTCAGTCGTGATCATTCCGCGGCCATTTTCATATCTGCGCGGGCGCGCAGCGGCGCCGCATCAGGCACCAGTTTTCCCAAAACTTCAGCGGATGAGATAACCCCAGGTAAGCCCGCACCGGGATGCGTGCCTGCACCCACGAGATAAAGACCCTCTGCCTCCTCCGATACATTATGTGGACGGAAATAGGCGCTTTGCAGAATACGCGGCTCAATTGAAAATCCAGACCCGTTCGGGGAGAGATAGCGCGTTTCAAAATCTGCGGGGGTCAGCACCTCAGATGCGGAAAGATGCGCGCCCAAATCGGGCAAAAAGCTGGTTCTAAAACCTGCTGCACCTTGGCGATAGATTTCGCCCATCTTGGCCCAATCCACAGGATCATCGAATCCTGATGCGGCAATAGAGGAGAGAGCGCGTAGAACGTATCACCTTCGGGCGCGCAGGTGGGATCGGTCACGGAAGGTCGGTGGATATAAAGGCTCATATCCCCACTCAGCTTGCCTGATAAAGATATCTCTGACCAATCCGCGATAACGCGGACCGCTGAGAATGGCATGGCGCCCGGACATCGGCCCATTTGTTGCGCGTGCCACGCGTGCCGAAATACCAAACGAACAACCCCATGGACCACCGTGACGGTCAATTTCCCATTGGTCCAGCGGCGCGGGGGCGGTTGCGCAGCAAGTGCTGATATGTATGCCCCGCATCGGCGTTCGACACCACGATATCCGCCATCACCACCTTCGCCCGTGGCCAAACGCACCCCTGTGGCGCGGTTGCCCGTAAAGGTGATTCATCCACCACATGATGAAAGCGCAGCGCGCCGCCTTGATCCTGCACAACACGGGCCATGGCCTTGGCAATCGCAGCCACGCCCCCCATTGCATAATGAACGCCAAATTCTTTTTCGAGATGGCTGACCAAAATATACATCGAGGTCACGTTGAACGGATCACCCCCGATAAACAGCGGGTGAAAACTAAACGCCATGCGCAGTCGCGCATCCTTAAACCGTTTTGCGGCATGGGCATAAACGGAACGATCCGCGCGCAGCATCGCGAATTTGGGCAGAACCTTGATCAAATCCCAAAGCCTGTGCATGGATCGGCGGCCCAGGTTTTCGAACCCGAACCAATAGCGTGCTTCGCTGTCTTTGAGGAACTTCTCATAGCCTTTGACATCCTGCGGTGAAAGTCGCGCAACTTCAGCGCGCATCGCATCGGTGTTTTGACAGGCAGTGAAATGTGACCCGTCAGGCCAACGGATTTCGTAGAATGGCGCGACCGGGCGCAGATCAACGTCTTGGTCGAAATCGCGTCCACAAACCGCCCATAATTCGCGGAACACTTGCGGCACGGTCACAATGGTCGGTCCCAGATCAAACCGATGCCCGTTTTGATACAGCGCGGACCCACGCCCGCCTGCCATATCCAATTTGTCAATCACAGTGACGCGATAGCCCTTAGCGCCCAGCCGCATGGCCGAGGCCAAACCGCCCAACCCCGCACCAATCACAATCGCATGGGGGCGATGATCGCCTGGATCAGCGGCAAAGCCTGCCTCAACTTGGCTATGTGTTCTATGGTCATCCATCATGACCCCTATCGTAAACTGTCTAGTTTAATTTACAATATCTATTCGCGCAGCCCATGCACTCCCCCAAAACTTTTGCAGTTAATCGAAATAAATCATACGAATAGATTGATCCTTTTCTTTATTGTCCAATTCTGTCACAGTAAGTTGACAGATAAAAAGATCGACCATGCAATCTGTAACGCTCAGTTTATTTCGATTTGGCAGCGCCACGGCGCGGATCTGGGCCTTTGCCCAAATGGCCACGGCACGATTCGCGCTCAAACGCGAGCCGAAGATTGGATTCTTCAAATTGCTTGGCTCAGGCACAGGGGAAGGCTTTACGCCCATTCCCAATGTGTCCGTTTATGCAATTCTTGCCACATGGTCCGACCGCGCCACAGCCGAGGCGGAAGCCATAAAAGCACCACCTATGCCCGATATCGCGCCCATGCGGTGGAGGATTGCACCCTCTACCTATCCCCACAAGCGCGCGGGGGGAATGGGATGGTCGCGCGCCTTTCATCGCCGAAGGCAGCAACACAAAGGGGCCCATCGCCGCGCTCACCCGCGCCACGGTCAAGCCCATTAATGCGCTGCGATTCTGGCGGCGTGTCCCAGATATATCCCAAGTGATCGGGGATGATCCCAATGTCCTCTTTAAAATCGGTGTGGGTGAAGTGCCGCTGTTGCATCAGGTGACCTTTTCGATTTGGCCCGACAGCGCAAGCATGGCCGAATTTGCCCGCCGTGATGGCCCCCATGCCCGCGCGATCAAAGCTGTGCGCGATGGTGCGTGGTTCCGCGAAGAGCTTTATGCCCGTTTCCGCCTTGAAGCCGTTCAAGGCCAGTGGGATGGGGGCCATCCCCTTACATCCCATAGCTTCAAAGACGAAAGACTGCACACATGATCCATGCTTTCCCCTTCTCCGCCATTGTTGGCCAAGATGCGATGAAACAGGCGATGGTGCTGACCGCGATTGATGCGGGAATTGGCGGTGTTTTGGTCTTTGGGGATCGTGGCACAGGAAAATCAACCGCTGTGCGCGGCTTGGCGGCCCTGTTGCCGACCATCCAAGCGGTTAAGGGCTGCCCCGTGAATTCGGAATCCGTGGCGACCATCCCCGATTGGGCCAATGTCATCGAGCGGGATGTGGTGGAAAAACCGACCCCGGTGGTCGATCTGCCGCTTGGCGCGACCGAGGATCGGGTGGTTGGTGCCTTGGATATTGAGAAGGCCCTGGCCAAGGGCGAAAAGGCCTTTGAGGCGGGTCTTTTGGCGCGCGCCAATCGCGGCTATCTCTATATTGACGAGGTTAATCTGCTTGAGGACCATTTGGTCGATCTCCTGCTGGATGTGGCGCAATCAGGGGAAAATGTGGTGGAGCGCGAGGGGCTGTCGATCCGCCACCCAGCCCGCTTTGTCTTGGTCGGCTCTGGCAACCCAGAGGAGGGCGAATTGCGGCCACAGCTCTTGGACCGTTTCGGTCTTTCGGTCGAGGTGAAAAGCCCCAAGGATATCGAAACCCGTGTCGCGGTGATCAAGCGCCGCGATGCCTATGATCGGGATCGCGCGGGGTTTGTGAAATCTTGGGCCAAGGCCGATGCCGCGATCCGCAAAGCAATCATCACCGCGCGCAAGAGGCTGCCCAAGGTAAAAACCCCTGAGGCTGTGCTGCAAGATTGCGCCGCGCTGTGCCTTGCGCTTGGCTCGGACGGATTGCGGGGCGAGTTGACCCTGCTGCGCGCTGCGCGGGCACAAGCCGCCTTTGAAGGCGCATCAGAAATCACCCGCGACCATCTGCGCGCCGTGGCCCCAATGGCCCTATCGCATCGCCTGCGCCGTGATCCTTTGGACGAGGCAGGCTCGACCGCACGGGTGATACGCAGCGTTGAAACGGTTCTCGTATGACCACCCCGCAAGAGAGATGGGGAAACATAAATCTTGCCCTTGCGCTTTTTGCGATTGATCCTGCACCGCTTGGCGGTATCTGGCTGCGCGCGCGCATCGGCCCCGCACGGGATCGGATGATTCAGTCCCTAAACAATGTTTTAGAGACGGATATTCTGCAACGCATTCACCCCAATATCCAAGATGACGCGCTCTATGGGGGCTTGGATATGTCCGCCAGTTTGGCCACGGGGCGGCCTGTGCATACGGCGGGTGTTCTACAAAAACCCGGGCCCTTGGTCCTGACCATGGCCGAAAGGGCGGAACAGGGTCTATTGGCACGTTTGGGCACCGCGCTTGATGCGGAGCAGGGCCTGTCCATCATCGCAGTTGATGAGGCGGCAGATCCAAGCGAGGGTTTGGGGCGCGCGTTGAGTGATCGATTGGCACTGCATCTCGATTTGGACGGCATCCCGCATTCCGTGGCGACAAATCTGGAATTTGACCTTCCCGCCTTGCGGGAGGCGCGCGCGCATTTGCCCTTGGTTCAAAACGGGCCTGATGATGACCGCGATCTGTGCATGGTGGCCGAAGCTTTGGGAATCACGTCGTTGCGCGCCGTGCACCACGCCTTGCGCCTTGCACGTCATTCAGCGGCGCTGATGGGGGCGGATCAGGTGGAGCAACCCGATTTGCAATTGGCCGTGGAGTTGGTTCTCGCACCGCGCGCTACACAGCTGCCCGAACACAGTGCAAGCGAGGATCAAGACACGCCCCCACCGCCTGAGATGTCAGAACCTGACGCGCATTCAGATCAGGACAGGCCGCAAACCGATGGCGAAGATATGCCTCCCGTTGATGCGCTGATTGAAGCCGCAAAAGCCATGTTGCCGCCTGATCTTCTGGCCCGTCTGGCCGCAACGCGCGCGGCCCGCCAAAGCAAGGGCAGCACCGGCACAGGCCATAAGAAGAAGGGCAATCACCGTGGCCGTCCGATCGCATCGCGCAGTGGCACATTAGGGGGCGGCGCACGGCTGGATCTGATCGCCACGTTGCGCGCGGCCGTCCCATGGCAAGGCTTGCGCAGCGTATCTTCCCCCAAAAAGCCCAAAGGTCTGCACATCCGCAAAAGCGATCTGCGCGTAAAGCGATTTCAGGAAAGCTCGGACCGTGCGATCATTTTCGTGGTCGATGCCTCAGGTTCAAGCGCGATGTCGCGCATGGCGGAGGCGAAAGGCGCGATTGAACTGCTCCTCGCGGAGGCCTATGCGCGGCGCGATCATGTGGCGCTTGTGGCCTTTCGGGGGCACGGCTCGGATGTGCTTTTGGCGCCGACACGGTCCCTTGTGCAAACCAAGCGGCGCTTACAAGAACTTCCCGGCGGGGGTGGCACGCCATTGGCATCAGGCCTCAAATCAGCGCTTCAACTGGCGCGCCTTTCAGCCGCCAAAGGCATGACCCCCTCGATTGCACTTTTGACCGATGGCCGCGCAAACATCGCCCTTGATGGCAGCGCCAATCGCACACAGGCAAGCGCCGATGCACAGCAAATGGCGCGCGCCGTCCGTGGCGAGGGCATCCCTGCAATCGTGATCGACACGGGCGCGCGACCCACCCGTGGTCTGGATGGTTTGGCTCAAGATATGGGCGCCACCTATCTGCCTTTGCCAAGGGCAGATGCAAAATCGCTCAGTGCCGCAGTTGAGGCGGCCTTGCCACTGCCATGAACGCGCTGCGCGATATCCCCGCAGATTGGCCTGCGCGCGACACAAGCCAGATCATTGCGGCTCATCCCCATCGTTGGCATATGCAAGTCATGGGCGAGGGTCCCGACCTTGTCCTGATCCATGGTGCGGGGGCATCGACCCACGCCTGGCGGGTGATGATGCCAGTATTGGCGCAAACCCACCGTGTGATCGCCTTTGATCTGCCGGGGCAGGGGTTCAGTCTTGCAGGGACCCGCAGCAGATCTTCCTTGGATTTAATGGCACAGGATATTTTGCGCCTCCTGCACGCGGAATCCATCCACCCTGATGTGGTTGTGGGCCACTCGGCTGGGGCGGCGCTGGCCCTTCAGATGATGCTACAGGCGCCAGAGCTTGCGCGCAGCGTGGTGGTGATCAACGGCGCACTCGAGAATTTCTCGGGTGCGGCGGGTTGGCTGTTTCCTGTCATGGCCAAGTTGATGGCGATGAACCCCCTGACCGGGCTTTTCCTCGGTTCGGGTATGAGCGATCGGCGCTTGATTGCGATTTTGCAAACCACAGGCTCCAATCCTGACGCGCAAACACTGGCCTATTATCGGCATTTGATGCGTAAGCGCAGCCATATCGAAGCCACTTTGGCGATGATGGCGCAATGGACCTTGGAGAGGCTTAATCAGGATTTGCCAAAAATCAGCGTGCCCATCCTGTTTTTGCACGGGGCCAAGGATCAGGCGGTTTCGCTCGATATTGCCAAACGTGCCATGGGTGCCGTGCCGCATGGCCAATTGCAGGTGATTGCAGAGGCAGGCCATCTTCTGCCCGAAACCCATGGCAAAGAAGCCGCTGCTGCCATCACTACGTTTTTGCGCACCCTGACACCTTGAACAGAAAAGGGCAGGTCGAAACCTGCCCTTGTCACTGCCGTCACGTCACAACCTTGCTTATTCTGCAGAAAGGCTCGCCAAATAGGCATATACGTTTTTCGCATCTTCTTCGCTGCGCACACGGAAGGCCATCGCGCCCCGCGCACGGCTGTCACCGGTTGCTTCCCGCAGATAGGCGGTTGGGTCCAGCACATATGCGACAAAGCTTTCCTCGGTCCAAACCGTTCCCGCTTCGCCCAGTTGGGTGATGGATGGGGAATATCGGAAATCTTCGACAGAGGCGACTGGACGACCAGCCGTGCCATAAAGATTTGGACCTGTGCGCCCGTTACGACCCGCCAGAATGTCGCCCGCGTCATTTGCCACCACATGGCACGCGACACATTGATTGAAGACACGCTCACCTGCAGCCGCATCACCCGATGCGCCATGTCCACCCGCAAAAGCGGATGTCGCAGCGCATAGTCCTGCCACTGCAGCAATGATTGCAGATTTTTTCATGGTTTTCTCTCCCTCGGTTAGATGCCACCGATTGCCAAACTAGCCCTTTTTTGTCCGCCTCCAAGGGCTAATTTCGGAAATCTTGTCACAGCTACGCGACCGCGTGCGCGATGGCGCATTGTTTCCAGAGGGTCTTGAGCGCCAGAACCAGATACTCGATATCTTCATCGCTGTGCAGTGGCCCGGGCGTGAAGCGCAAACGCTCCGTGCCTTTGGGAACAGTGGGGTAATTGATCGGCTGCACATAGATGCCAAACTGCTCCATCAAAATATCGGACAGCATTTTGCATTTGACAGGGTCTTTCACCATCACGGGGATGATATGGCTGTCATTGCGGACATGGGGAATGCCTTCGGCATCCAGACGCGCGCGCAAACGGGCGACTTGGCGCTGTTGCATCTCGCGCTCATAGCTGGAGTGTTTCAAATGACGGATCGAGGCGCATGCGCCGCGGCGGCCACGGCGGGTGGAGCGCTGTGGTGAAAATGAAGCCGCTGGCAAAGCTGCGGATGAAATCGACCAAGGCATGGCTGCCCGTGACATAGCCACCCACCACGCCATAGGCCTTGCCCAGCGTGCCTTCGATCAGGGTGACATATCCATCAGCCCCGCGTCTGGCCACACCGCCACCGCGCGGGCCATTCCGACCGCGTGCACCTCATCGATATAGGTCATCGCGCCATGCTTCTCGGCCACTTCGACAATCTCACGGATGGGGGCAATGTCGCCATCCATCGAATACACCGATTCAAACGCGATAATCTTGGTCGCATTGGCAGGTAATGCCTGCAATTGGCGATCCAAATCGGCCACGTCATTGTGTTTCCAAACCCGCTTTTCACAGCGCGCATGACGAATGCCTTCGATCATCGAAGCATGGTTCAACGCATCCGATAGAATCACCGCATTGGGAAGGCGACTTCCCAAGGTCGAGAGCGCGGCCCAGTTGGACACATAGCCACTGGTGAACAAAAGCGCCGCTTCCTTGCCATGCAGATCGGCCAATTCGGCCTCTAGCAATTTGTGGTGATACGCGTTGCCCGAAATATTGCGGGTGCCGCCTGCACCTGTGCCGCAGGTTTGCACGGTCTCGACCATGGCCTGGATCACATCTGGGTTCTGTCCCATGCCCAAATAATCATTCGAGCACCACACCGTGACCTCATCCTGACCTTCGCCGTGATTTTGGACGCGCGGGAAATTCCCACATTTGCGCTGCAATTCCGCGAAGACACGATAATTGCCCTCTTCTTTCAACTTGTCCAACTGGGCTTGAAACAGATTGTCAAAATTCATCGCACGTCCTCATTCTTCATTATGGCGATCTGGGGGCCATTCTGGCCGTTGCCATGGCGCGCAGGAAGCATCCAGCGCCACAGACGTTCATCGGGAAGTGGCAGCACCATGAACCAATGCTCCAAAAGCGCGAGCAGGGTCAGGGCCGCCAACAGCGCAAAGCCCACCTCTTGGGCAATCGCGTCCGTGTGCCAAATCCGCTCCATCCAAAAGGCGGCCGCAAAGCTCAACCCGGTGATGGAGACAGGAAACAGCCAGTTCATCCGCGCGGTGCGAAAATGGCTGGGCAAATGGTTCAAGGGTTCGGGAATGAATTCCACATTGATCTTCCGCACCCCAAGATAGAGATTCAATTTGGCGCTGATCCGCGCGAAAAACAGGATCGCGAAGGTCCATAAGCCAATCAGATTGTGCGCCTCCATGCTGAACAGGATCATCGCGACCAAGATGAAAACCAACAGCATCTCATGATAGGCAATCGTGCCCCATGCACGGATAAATCGCTCCCATTCCGGGACGCCTTCGCGCAGGCGATTGCGATTTGGGCCTGTGATGACCCCCGTGAGGAAGGCAAGCTCCACCCATCCCCACAGGGCAATGGCCGAAAGAAACGCCACATAAACACCCGCAAGGCTGTCATCATAACGCGATTCAAGAAACCCAACGGCGCCGAGGATCAAGAAGGGCAGGTTCATCAAAACCGCCCAAATGCGCGCGGTTCCCCCTGCCTGATCGGCGCGCCGCACAACCAAAAGGATCGCACCTGTAGAAAACCACCACAGGAACAACGCGACCAAAGCCGCGCCCCAAGGGTTATGCAGCACCGCCGCGATCAATAGACAGGCTCCAAGCGCGTGCTTGCAGGCAGGGCATGGGATTTTGCAGGAATGGTGTAAAGGTTCACAAAGGCAAGGCCCGCACGGATGCTGGCCCCAATCCGCTTAAAGACCTTCCCATGCGCCTTGGCGTCCGCCAAATCCACATTGGCAGCTTGCAAGGCGTTCAACCCTTTTTGCCAACGGGGGTGATCGATATCCAAGGTGATCGGGAAAATCTGCTTGGAAATGTCACTTGTCTTACGGAAGACCTCATGGCCATACCAATCGGTATCCACACCCAAAGCCTCGTGAAAGGCGGGGCGCTGGTGGTCGCGCACATACATCGTGGCGAACACGGCGGTGAGGAAAAATTTGATCCAAAGGACATTCATCCCGCTGGTCAATTTCGGGTCCGTCTTCATCAACAGCGCGAAGGCTTCGCCATGGCTGAACTCATCATTGCACCATTCTTTGAACCATTTGAAAATCGGGTGGAACCGATGTTCGGGATGCGCCTCGAGATGGCGGTAAATGGTGATGTAGCGCGCATACCCAATCTTTTCTGAAAGGTAAGTGGCGTAATAGATGAATTTGGGCTGGAAATAGGTGTATTTCTTGGCTTGGGTCAGAAAGCCCAAATTCACCGCAATTCCCGCCTCCCGCAGCGCATCATTGATAAAGCCCGCGTGGCGGGCTTCATCCCGCGCCATAAGCTGAAACAATGTGGTGATATCCTCGTTGCTGCCACGCCGTTTCATTTCCTTATACAGCACACAGCCCGAGAATTCCGCCGTGCATGAGGACACAAGGAAGTCGATGAATTCCTTTTTCAGCTTTGGCTCCATCCCGTCCCAGTCGATGTGGTCCCAGTCCTCGTTTTTCTTGAAATGGCCCTTATTTGGGTCTGATTTCATTTGGTCGATCAACTGGTCCCAATCCGCGCGCACGGGGGAGACATCAATCGCATCCAGCTTATCGAAATCCGTTGTGTAGAAGCGCGGGGTCAAAAGCGTGTTTTGCATCGCAAGCGCGGTGGCGCTTTCGCTATCGACCACGGCCTCTTCGTAATTGCGTGCGGACAGCGCATCTTCAACTGTGTCGGCATCGGCGGAATGTTTGGCTTGCACATTCATAGCGAAACCTCCTCTGAAAAACTGAATTCGCACAGCTCCATGAATTCAAAATCGCCCGTCATCCGTGTCCAGATCTGTTCGATCTTGCTGGCGCGGGTGATCGTGGCGGTGCGGGTTTCGCAGACCACCTCGCCGTAAGGGGCCATCACGGGTGCGCCATGCACCAACACCTCGTCACCGGGGTTGATGGTTGCGCCGTTCAAGAATTTGACATGCGCGTGCAGGCTTTCAAATTTATGGCTCACCTCAACCTCGCAAGGGGCCGTTTCGGTTGTTTTGGTCATCCATCCCATGGGTCATTCCTCCATGATGCGGGCAAAGACCCGCTCATTAGCCGCGCCAAAGCCATAAAGCTCGGCTCGGAAATCGGTCACATCATCGCGCAAGGCAAGGCGGCCATCGGCCATTTGCACCAAACGGATTGGGTCACTGCCCGAAGCACCCACCGCGCCACGGCGGCGCTCAAGCACACGGTAGATACCCGCCACAAAGCCGCCCTCTTCCTTGCTGAGGTTCAGGATCACATTGCCTTCGGTATCCATCACCCGTGCTGATCCATCCATCGCACCATAAATGCGGATCACCTTTTCTTTGATGATCGGCAGTTCAGCTTCTGTCGGGGGCGTGGCGGCCAGCGGACGATCTGTCAGTTTGGCATAGGTCACAATGACGAGGACGCTCATACATAAGATGAACATCGCGCGCACAAGCAGCTTGGGCACCATCTCGCGGTCGCGTTCAACCAGCTTTTGCTCAGGGGTCATGGTCATGATCTGATCCCCCTCACTCTGCCGCAACTGCGCCGCTTGGCGCAGAATTGCGTTCAACCACAGGTTGGCTGACCACGGTTTCTGCCGCATCGGACAGGATCGTGGCCACGTTTTGCGCATCAGGAATGCAGCGCAGCGCAGGCTGGGTGCTTTTCATCACCCAAGGCCGCACATGGGGCCATGTGTTGAGATAGGACAGGCGGATATTGGAGGGCATCAATTCCAAAGCAATCGTGCCCGTGCCATCCTTGCGTAGTCCCAAAGTGGCATTGGCCACTTGGCGATAGGGCAAGTTCAGCGTCATCGTCAAAGCCGCACCGATCCGCATGGCAACACGGCGGTTGGTGATTGTGTAAACGGTTGCCTTGGCTTGGACATAGGCCACACCCAAGAGCAGTATCGCAACAATCGCGCCAAGCACCAAAAAGAATGAGGCGGCAATCGCGCTCTCAGCCCATGAGGTGACGGCGGCACCTGATATGGTGCGCCAAGCGAAGAGAAACAGGAAATATCCCACAACCCACCAGAAACTCAGCGCTTCTTTCGCCAGAGCAAACCAATGGGGTGCGCCCTGCCAAAGAATTTCTTCTCCAGCAGGGGGCTTTTCGGGCAAACCACGAACAGGCTCGGTCTGAAAGTCGTCATGTGGCATGGGTCGTCCTCCTTTAGAGGTATTGAGAAATTACAAAAGCGGGTCTGTCCGCTCTTGGGAGGCGTAGAGCGTGCCGCCACCGTAGAAGGCCGAGATTTTCTCTTCCTCCAACATGGTCACCTGATTGGGTGACTTGGTCACGGGCACTTTGGGGAAATGCGCGGCGAAGATCGAATTGACCACAACACGGTCGGATTTGATCTTGGCCATTTGCATCGGCACGAGACGCGCCGTGCCATCGGGCAATTCCACCTCAAGATAGCGCACCAGCTGCTCTGGCGCGTCCACCCACATATCGGAAATGCGGCCCGCAATTTCGCTGTCACCCGCCATGACGGGCAAACCGCGTGGATCACGACCCGCAGACACGCGGTAATCCTCCATTTGACCCATGGGGACAATTTTCGGATGACCATGGCCGTCCAATTCGGGCAGGTCACGGCGCTTGGCCCAGCTTGCGGGACCAACACCATCAACCATTGGATCGCCAGTGGGTTCAAAAGGATAGCCATTTGCGACATTGGTCTGGCGCAGGGCCAGATTGTCGCGCGCTTGAAGGTCTTTGCCTGGAACGGTGACTTCACCACGGCCATGCATCAACTTGAAGGTCTTTTCCTTTGGCAAGGGAAACAGCCCCTGATTGGCAGCGACACTGCCATCATCATTCTCAAGCGGATACCCTTCCCGCATATTCTCAGTTTGCAGATAATAAATCAGTAGAGCGAAGAAGATCCAGAACAGCCAGATCGACAGGCTGGCCAGATCAAAATTGCCGAAAAATGCATTTTCCATGGATTTTATCCTCCTAGGTTCGGCGGTTACGTGGGCAGGTCGGCGAGCCCGATCTTGCCGGCCTCCCCGCGCGAGATTGTGCTGTGGATACGCACCAGCGGCCCCAAAGCGACAAGGGTGAAAAACAGAAGCAGAATTTCGATGTGATAGACGACCGAATAGCCGGTGGCGGGGCTGTTCAACGCCTCCCCCAAAGACCCAGAAACGGCCAATTGATTGACGCTGTCCCGCAAACCACCGCCGATTGCGATGGAGAGGCCCGCCGCAGTTGCCTGCGCCGCGCCCCATGCGCCAAGCGCCAAACCGCGCCCCGCAGTGCCAGTTGCGGGCATGGTCATTGCGGCAGTGAGGGTGGCCACGGAAAACAGGCCACCGCCAAAGCCGATCAGGCAAGCGCCCGCGAAAAACAGCGGCTCGATGCCATTGGATTGGCGAAAATCACCGCCGAAAAAGCCGCAAGCCCCGCCAGCAACCGCGTCCTGCCATGTGGTGCGGGTTCAGGCCATCGGCCAGCCAACGCGCCGCGAATGCAAAGCCGATCAAGGCACCTACCGCCCATGTGGCCGTCAGAAACGTGGTTTCGGACACGCTCAGACCAAGGATTTCACCGCCATAAGGCTCAAGCAGCACGTCTTGCATATTGAAGGCCATGGTGCCGAGAAACACCACAGCCAAAAGCCGCCCCGCTGGTCCACCTTTGGCAAAATCACGCCATGCGTCACCAAAGCTTGGCGCGGGTTCTGCGCGTTCTGGCCTTGGTCAGCGGGGCGGAGGCGTTCTTGCTCCACACAGGGCCACCATGTTCAGAATGAGGGTCGCCACGGCCGCGCCCCTGCACAACACGGATCAACGTCAGGCCAGAGAAATCGCGCAGCAGCCACCCGATCACAAGTGCCGATGCTCGCCATCCCCAAGAGATACATCACATAGAGCAGCGCCACGACTCCGTGGCCGGGTCTCCTCGGTTGCGCGATCAGCGGCCAAGGCCAGACCCGCCGTTTGGGTCATGCATCCCCAAACCTGTCATCACAAAGGCCAACCCCGCGAGAACCTCGCCAGCGAAAGGCAGGTCATGGACGACATCGCCGCCCAAGACCAACAGACTGGCAGGCATGATCGCCAAACCACCGAATTGCCACAGCGTGCCAAACCACAGGTAAGGTATCCGCTTCCAGCCCAGCGCGCTCCGATAATGGTCAGATTTATGTCCCAAAAAGGCACGGAACGGCGCAATCAAAACGGGCAGGGCCACCATGATCGCGACCAAGGTCGCGGGCAATGACAGCTCCACAATCATCACACGGTTGAGCGTGCCCAGAAGCATCACCCCCGCCATGCCCACCGAGATTTGGAACAGCGACAGGCGCAGCAACTGCGTCAAGGGCAGTGCATCACTGGCGGCGTCCGAAAACGGCAGGAATTTGGTGGAGATGCACGCCAGATTGCTCATATCGCATACTCCAGACAGGATGAGATGTAGAAGCCGCGCGACACGGTTCCGACCTCTGATATCGTGCCTGATGCGCCTGTCAGAGACGTACAATAGCGTAGGTTCTGGGCCGTGTGCGGGATCATCACAGGTGACCGATCCGAGCGCGGAAACAATTTTCCCAATCCCCAAAACACCATCAAAAATGGCGTGCGCGGTGCCACCGTGAACACCACTTTTCCCGATACGCGATGACACAGATGCGCCAAGGCCTGGCCCAGATCAGGGGCCTGGTAATAGATCATCGAGTCCATCGCGATCACATGATCGAACCGCCCCAATTCGGGGGCGAGCATATCGCCCGAGCGAAAATCGACACGCGACTGCAAACCTTCGGGTAGGCGTTTTTGTGCAATCTCGACAAGGGAGGGCGAGATATCAATGGCGACCACCTCAGCCCCGCGCGCGGCCAATTCGGCGGTCATTTGCCCCGCGCCGCAGCCTGCATCCAACACCCGCTGCCCCGTCAGATCATCGGGCAATCTGGACAACATGATCGCGCGCATCCGGTCACGCCCCTCACGCACGGTTTGACGCACGCGCGACACTGGCGCATCCGAGGTCAACCGCTCCCATGTTTGGGTGGCGGTGCTGTCGAAATATTCTTCAACACGGGCGCGGGTCGCGCCATATGTCGGCGTAGCGACCATCAATCAAACCCCAGCAATTCAAATATCCGCCGATCTTCCAATGATTCGGGTGCAAGCGGATCCGTGCCCGCCAAAAGCGTTTCCGCGAGGCGGATATATTCTGCACGGCATTGCACGATATCCTCGTCATCGGGCATCTCGAACAATGTCTTTTTCTTCAGGCGCGAGCGGCGAATGGCATCCACATCTGGCATATGACCGATACGGCGGAAGCCCACTTCGGCGCAGTAGCGATCCACCTCATCCGTGTCGCGCGAGCGGTTCGCCACGCAGCCTGCAAGGCGGACATTGTAATTCTTCGACTTGGCCTGCACCGCCGCAATGATGCGGTTCATCGCATAGATGCTGTCAAAATCATTCGCGGTCACGATCAGCGCGCGGTCGGCGTGCTGCAATGGTGCGGCAAACCCGCCGCACACCACATCGCCCAAAACATCGAACAAAACCACATCGGTCTCATCCAGCATATGATGCTGTTTGAGAAGTTTGACGGTCTGGCCCACGACATAGCCACCGCAGCCCGTGCCTGCCGGCGGACCACCCGCTTCGACACACATCACGCCATTATACCCCGTTGTCACAAAATCCTCAGGGCGCAGTTCTTCGGCGTGAAAATCGACATCCTTCAAGATATCAATCACGGTCGGCTGCAAATGCCCCGTCAGGGTAAAGGTGCTGTCATGTTTCGGATCACAGCCAATCTGTAGGACACGCTTGCCCAGTTTGGAGAAGGCGGCGGAAAGATTGGAGGAGGTCGTGGATTTCCCGATCCCGCCCTTACCGTAAACGGCAAAAACCTGCGCGCCCTCAATCTTCATGCTGGCGTCCTGATGAACCTGCACCGATCCATCGCCATCCTCGCCCTTGCGCAAGATGGGGGGGGTGGCCAAGCCCCGCTTGGCCAGTCCTTCTGCCTCTCGTGCACTGGCGCGGGCGGCAGGGGGATTTTTATGGTCAAGCATCGTGGTCTCTCCTATTCCGCTGCAACATCCAGACCTTCGAGTCGGTCTTCCAACTCGTCAGCACTGGCCTGTAACGCAGCCAAAGTTTCATCATCGGGCTGCCAGTAATTGCGCTCGAACGCCTCCAGAAGGCGATTTGCCATGCGCACGGAGGCCTGTGGATTGAGCGCGGACAAACGCCGCCGCATCTCCTCATCCAATACAAATGTCTCAGAGAGGCGTTGATACACCCAAGGTTCGACCTGTCCTGTGGTGGCAGACCACCCAAGCGTGTTGGTCACCTGCGCCTCGATTTGACGCACACCTTCATGGCCATGCTTCAGCATTCCCTCGAACCATTTCGGATTCAGGCTGCGCGACCGTGTCTCAAGCGCCACTTGGTCTTGCAGGCTGCGCACGATGCCCGCGCCACGGGTTTGATCCCCAATGAACACGGGCGCATCGCTGCCTTTTGCGCGTTTGACCGCGCGGGATATGCCGCCCAATGTGTCGAAATAGTGATCCACGGTGGTGACACCCAATTCGACAGATTCAAGGTTCTGATAGGCCAGATCAACATCGCCCAAAGCGGCCTGAAGCAAGCTGGCGTTTTTCTTGGCCTTCCCATCGCGGCCATAGGCAAAGCTTTTGCGCGCCTCATAGGCATCAGCCAGCTCATCCTCCTCGCCCCATGCGCCGCTATCGACCAAGGCATTGACATTGGAGCCATAGGCGCCTTCGGCATTCGAAAACACGCGCAAGGCGGCATCTTCGATATCACAGCCCATTCTTTGCGCATAATCGAGGGCATGGGCGCGGATGAAATTTTCTGCGCAAGGCTCGTCCGCCGTTGCGGCCTTATAGGCGGCTTCGGCCAGCATCCGCGTCTGCAACGGCAGAAGGTCGCGGAAAATGCCAGAAAGCGTCATCACAACGTCAATACGCGGGCGGCCCAGTTCGGCCAGTGGGACCAAATCCGCTCCACAGAGGCGGCCATAGCCATCAAAACGGGGGGTCGCACCCATCAGGGCCATGGCTTGGGCAATCGGCCCGCCGTCAGATTTGATATTGTCAGACCCCCATAGGACAATCGCAACCGAACGCGGCAAATCCCCGGCTGCATCAAGCAAACGCTGCGCCTGTTTCGCGCCGTCCTGCATCGCAAATGCTGTTGGCATACGGAACGGGTCGAAGGCGTGAATATTGCGCCCCGTTGGCAAAACATCAGGGCTGCGGATCAGGTCACCGCCTGCAACCGGCGCGATGTAGCGCGCCGAAAGCGCGCGCATCAGCGCGGGCAATTCGTGATCCTCTTGCAGCAGCTGTTCGACCCTCGCGCGCGTTTCAGGATCCGTTTCCGCCATCACGCGCAGATGCTCCGCCCGTTCTGCATCACCCATCGGGCGGCCCAGGATGTGCAATCCATCAGGGATCAGGGCCGTTTCAGTTTCAAGCAGGGTCAACCACAGATGGTCAGGATTGCTGCCATCCAGATCGACTGCCTCAGCCTGCATCGAAATCAGCGCGGAAAGATCGGCGCGCTCATGCGCGTCAGGGGCAAGGCTGCGATATCGGGCCAAGCTGTCTTTCAACTCCGACAGCCCCTTATAGAGGCCCGATGCCGCCAAAGGCGGGGTCAAATGCGTGACGGTGACCGCATTGGAACGCCGCTTTGCCAGTGTCGCCTCGGACGGGTTATTTGACGCGTACAGGTAAACATTCGGTACTTCGCCAATCAAACGATCTGCCAATCCCGCGCGCCAAGTCCTGCCTGTTTTCCAGGCATGAATTCAAGCGCGCCATGCATTCCAAAAATGCAAAATCGCATCTGTCTTGAACGTGTTGCGCAACCACAAATAGAATTGCAAAGGCATGGGTGGGCGCAAAACCTGTTTCAAACAACAGGCGCATCGGGTCGCCTCATAGCCAAAGGTGGGCTGGACACCAACAAACACATTTCCGAAATGCGCGCCCAAAATGAACACACTGCGCCCATTGATAGGACTACCAGGCGCGGGGCCCCAAACCGCCTCAATCGCGGCCAAGGGGGCGTGTTGCGCAAAAATTGTATCGGCATCGACAATATCGGCCACATTGGCCTCTGCCCATATTGCGCGGCATTGCCATTGAGAACCGCCGCGCGCAACGGCATCCACCGAAGGGGCAGATCAACTTCAGCTTCAGATTTCAGGGTCAAAAGCGTGGTCATTATAGAGACTTTCAAAGACACTCAGATAGGCCGCCGTCCTCACTGCAATCTGCATTGGGGGAAGCTGAACAGAACCACCGAAATCCGCTTGTCGCGGTTCGCCTTGCGCCGCAAAGCCGCCAGACGTTTGGTTTTTTCGACCAGCGATGTGATCCGCTCATGACAGGGGCTGGGCCATGGCCTTTGACAGTCGCTGGCTTGGACATATGGCTGCACCCCTTGGCAGCCTTTCCGCGCCATGACGACCGCCAAACACCGTGGGATTGGTCGTTATCAATCTCAGGTAGCGACCAGCACAGGGTCTCTACTGGGCCAAGCCCACTGCCCGAAGCGGCCCATTGGCCCAAGGTCTGAAACTCAATCGGATGCGCCGCGATAGGCGTAGATCGAGATCGCGCAGCACCTCAACCGCTGCGCTGTCATTATAGGCGGGGCCGCCGATCAGGCTAAACCCTGTAAGGAAACCATCGCATCCACGCGATCATTGGTAAAATATGCGGCAATTGCGGGGCGACCATCCAAAATCCACCCGCAAAGGTAGGATCACGGCTGAAACCTGCCGCCTGCATCTGGCGGATCACACCATCATAATGGGCGGTGTCCGAAGCCAGAATATAAGAGCGCATCACCACAGACCGACTGTTGCACCGGGTGCTCGGGCTGCAGATCAGCGACTTCGTCGCGATCCCATTTTGCGGCAGATCAGAGATACAGTCCAAGTTCTGGGGTAATCAATCGGCGCTTCGGCCTCGGGTGCCAGAGATCGATTGGCTGGAAGAAGGCCCACCAAGAAGCGGATCATCTGCTCGACATTGTCATCAGAGCTACCCAGCCAATATTGCATGGTCAGGAACCAAGCGCGCAGATCCTGCGCCTTACTGAATGAACGCAGAATTTTGGGCAATCGGCGCAGCATGGTCATCTGCTTATGCCCAGAGTTCGCATTGCTGGGCTTGACGAACCACGCAGCTTTTTCAAAAAGCTTCCATCGCGCCTGAGGCGGGGCTTCAGCATATCCAACTCGCCCATGCGGGTGAGGGTGACACTTCTTCGCGGAAATCATACCGATCATCGCATCACAAGCATCGCGGCGCGCCTGCAATTCGGGCAAGATGGCGAGATATGCCTCGATGAACAAAAGGTTTGCGACAATAATGTCCCCGTGGCGCACAAACGCGCCTCTTCCAAGGCGGCGGGGCTCGGCCCATTGGCGCTGGCATGACGGAGACTGACAATCCTGAAACTCGCCCGACAGCCGTTCGCTGACGCGGGCGGCGGGGCCTGTGGCGTGACTATCAAGCGTGACAATGACCACGCGATAGCCGGGGATATGATCACCATCACCGCGCATAATGGGCCTTTGCCTCGTAAAGCGTATCCACGCTGATCTCGGTCACGCCACGTTCGGCTGCGAATTTTTCGGTGTTGCGCTTGGCTTTGCCGCGCACAAAGAACGGAATTTTCTTCAATTCCTTTTCCGCGCAAGCGAGCCAAACCATCACATCGGAGCCTGTTTCCGGTGCAGGATCTTGAACCTCAGCGGCAGCGCCAGCGGCGGTTGGGGCCACAGCCTTGCCACCATGATGGCTTGCACCTGCGTCATCGTGGAATTCGAAATCCTCGCGGAACATGGTCAGCAAATGTTCCTCGAGACCCATCACAAGCGGATGGATCCATGTATCGAAAATGACATTTGCGCCCTCCCACCCCATTTGGGGGGAATAGCGGGCAGGAAAATCTTGCACATGAACAGGGGCCGAGATGACCGCGCAGGGGATACCCAAACGCTTGCCGATATGCCGCTCCATCTGGGTGCCAAGGATCATTTCTGGCGCCACCTCCTCGATGGCTTGCTCCACAGCGAGGTAATCGTCACTGATCAGCGCCTCCAGCCCGAATTCCTTGGCCAGCGCACGGATGGGGCGCGCGAATTCGCGATTGTAGCAGCCAAGCCCAACCACCTCGAACCCCATCTCATCACGCGCGATGCGGGCCGCGGCCTGCACATGGGTTGCGTCCCCGAATAGAAACACGCGCTTGCCCGTCAGATAGGTGCTGTCCACCGATTTGCTCCACCATGGCTGACGCAGACGGGTGGTGTCCACTTTAGGCTCTACACCGCAGATTTGTGCCAGTTCTTGCACGAAATCATGGGTCGCGCCCACGCCAATAGGCACAGTTTTCGTGTAGGGTTGACCACAGACCCGCTCCAGATGACGCGCGGCGGCTTCGGCGTGTTCCGGATACATGAGGATATTGGCATGGGCAGCACCCAGCCGCGTGATATCCTCAGGCGTGGCACCAAAGGGGGCCACAACATTCACTGAAATGCCCATTTGGGACAAAAGATGCCTGATCTCTTCAATATCGTCCCGATGCCGAAAGCCAAGCGCCAAGGGGCCAAGAAGATTGACCGAAACCTCTGCGGTGCGCGGCATGGGTTGGGCCAAGGTCTTTACGATTTGAAAGAAGGTCTCATCCGTGCCGAAATTTTCTTTGCGCTGGTAAGACGGCAATTCCAACGGGATCACGGGGATCGGCAGCCCCATGGTTTCCGCCAAACCGCCCGGATCATCTTGGATCAGTTCGGCGGTGCAGGAGGCACCCACAATCATCGCTTGCGGCAGGAACCGATCATAGGCCGCGCGGCAGGTATCACGGAAAATGCCCGCGGTATCTGCGCCCAGATCGCGGCCCTCAAAGGTGGTGTAGCTGACAGGAGGGCGATGGTCGCGCCGCTCAATCATCGTGAACAGAAGATCGGCATAGGTGTCGCCCTGCGGCGCGTGCAGCACATAATGCAAACCGCGCATCGCAGTGGCGACACGCATGGCACCTACATGAGGCGGGCCTTCATATGTCCAGACGGTGAGCTTCATCCTGCGGACCCCTGCGCGAGGATCGCGCGGCGGCGCAAGGGGCGTGAGAACAGCCCCGCCAAATCACCCGCCTGTTCGTAAAAGTGAACAGGGGTGAAAACCAACTCAATCGCCCATTTGGTGCTCAGGCCTTCAGCCTCCAGTGGATTGGCCAGACCCAGACCGCACACGGTCAGATCAGGGCGCGCGGCACGCACGCGGTCAAGCTGCAAATCCACATCTTGACCTTCGGAGATTTGCGGACCTTCAGGGATCATCTCGAGATCAGGACCAACCAAATCGCGATGGATATAGGGCGCGCCGATCTCAACCGCCTCCATCCCGCATTCGCGGGTCAGGAAACGCGCCAGAGGGATCTCCAGCTGGCTGTCGGGCATGAAAAACACCGACTTCCCACGCAGCGCTGCGCTGGCATTCTCAATCGCCTTGCGCGCGCGGGCGCGAGGGGCATCGGTGACGCGGGCGAATATCGCATCATCCACACCAAATTCATCGGCAATCGCACGCAACCACAGGGTCGTGCCCTCCTCACCGAAGGGAAACGGGGCCTTGATCCGCCGCGCGCCACGCCGCTCAAGCGCGGCAGTCGTATCCCCCAAAAAGGGTTGAAGACAGGCAAACACGGTATTTTCCCCGACCTCGGGCGCGTTTTCGGCACGGGCGGATGGCAGAACACGGATCGGACCAATGCCCATGGCGTGCAGAAGCGAGATCGCCTGATCCTCCACCACATCGGGCAAAGCACCGACCAACACCAATTCACGCGCCGCACTGTCGCGCAACACTGGAACCATGGCCGCAAGACAAGCATCTTCGCCTTGGGTGAAAGTAGTCTCAATTCCGCTGCCCGAATAGTTCAACACCCGCACATGGGGGCGTGTTGCACGGTCAACCGCTCCGGCGGCCCGCGCAAGGTCAGCTTGATCACTTCCGGACCAGGAGCCGACCAGAACAGCTGCTTGATATCAGGGGCGGCGGGTAGGCCAGGCCACCTCGCGGTCAAGCTCGTCGTGGCATCGGCCATGCCTGCAAGATCAGTTTCTTCCAGAATCGCCGTGCCAAAGCGCGGCTCGGCAAATCATCACCCGCTGCGGATTGAAGAAGATGGGCGCAGTGCGGCTGCCACCACAAGGAAAAGGCATCCTGCATTTTTGCGGTGCAGCCAGATGATGCCTGTCAGTCCACAGAACACCTCGCGTTGACCGCGCTGCTTCAAAACGGGGCGCTGGCGCAGCTTTGGGGATGGATGGGCGCTGGGGTGTTCATGATGCCCCTGCGTTTACAACTGGCGCAGCTTATGCAGAAACTGCGCGGCATTGATGACATAGGCGGCATAGGCGGCCAGGGCGATCCACATCTGCTGAACCTGTGGGGCGTGCTGCAAAAGCGCGACCACATAGGCCAGATGCAGCGCAATCACGAAAAAGCTGACAACATCCTCCCAAAAGAAGGCGGGTGCAAAAAGATATTGGCCAAAGACCACTTTTTCCCAAATCGCGCCCGTGACCATGATGGTCAACAAAATGGCGGTTTTGATGATGATGGAATAGGTGGCCACGTCATAGCCAGCGCCAGTGATCAGGAATCGCGCAACCAGAGCGAGAGAAATCAGAAACACAACAAACTGGATCGGCGCGAGAATCCCTTGAACCAATGTCCAAACGGTTGCATCGCGCCTTGCGCGCTCATCCACGCTGTAAAGCTGGCGTGACGGCGTTGCTGTCAGACTATCCGATGGCATTTTCTTTGATTCCAGTCTGTCCTTTAAGGAAAGGCTAGCCCTCAAAGGGGTAAAGTGTCAATTAAAACTTACAGTATGAGAGTTGACACATACCCGAGTAGCACGGGGAATAAGCTTCAAAATTTGCCACTATTTTTTGCGCTTCCTGTCTATATCGGCGCATTGTCGCTTGTTGACGCTGGGGAAATGTCAATTTTCTTTGACAGGCGGGCCATTCTTGTAGAGTGTCATGGCATATGAACAGCCCTTGAGTGGGGCTTGCGCTTATGCAAGACACATGACCAAAGTAACTGAAGTCGTGTGAATAACGGCCGAAGAAAAAAGATCGCCCCGATCTTTTACGCGAGGCCCGCCGAACGCGCAAAACCAGCGCAAGGGCGGCTAAGGAGCCGATCAATGACCCAAGAATGGGACGCTTCGTCCCGTAGAGGGACAGATAAACGCTCTGCCGAAATCAATTCGCTGGCCAAGGCAGCGATTTCTGTTCTTGCGCGCCAAACACCCCCCACCAAGGGAAGTGTGGCGCGGCGTCTGGAAACATTGTGCGAAGCTTATGTCTCCGTGGAGGAGGCGCATCGCTTCGATGCTCTGAGCAAGTTGGCCAGTGAAAACGTCAGCGTTGAGGATACGATTGATTATATCATCCCCGCCACCGCCCGACTGATGGGCCATCGCTGGGCCACGGACAGCTTGAGTTTTGCAGAAGTCTCCATCGGATCGGCACGTTTGCAGGAAACCGTGCGTGGCTTGACAGCGCAAAAACGGCGGGAGAGCGTCAAAGATCGCGGATCTGTTTTGCTCATCTTGCCCTATCGGGAGCACCATACCTTGGGTGCCTTTATTGCAGCCGACCAATTACGGCGGCGTGGTCTGGACGTTCATATATCGGTTTCACAGCATCCCAGAGAGGTTGCCGAGCGGGTCAAGCGTAATAGATATGACATGATCGGTGTAACAGCCGCTGGACGCAGAACACTTGCATCCGTAAAGGATCTGGTGGACATAATTCGAAATAACGTCTCGAGACGAACGCCCGTTATTCTAGGTGGGTCCGTGTTGGACAGTGACTTGGACGCGGTCGCCATCACAGGGGCGGACTTCGCGACAACAGATGTTGATGCGGCATTGGACTATTGTGGCTTGGGAATTGCAGACCCCAAAGTCGTTGACACGCCGCAAGGCACGGAACGAAACGATGCGACCGAGAACAAGTAACGGAAACGGACGGAACGTCGTATGAACACGCGCGGAACAGATTTTTGGGATCAACCCGCAGGCCCGCCGATTGCGCCTGAGCATTTTAACGATATCGTGGCGACAGCGGCGGATTTGGCCATTGTGCTGGATACCTCTGGCCTGGTGCGATCCGTCATCACCAACCCGCTAAATCCAAGTTTAGGCCGACTTGACCACTGGAAAGATCGCGATATCCGCGAATTCATGGCGGAAGACTCCTTAGGGAAACTCGAGGCGCAGCTCGAAGCCTATCGCGGCGGCACGAAAAACACCGTTGAGGCGATCGAGGTCAATCACCACGACAATGCCAGCTGGGAATTCCCCATTCGATATACGCTGCACAAGACAGGGCGTGACGATATAATCCTGATGTTGGGTCGAGATTTACGCCCCATTGCAGAATTGCAGCATCGTTTGGTCAAGGCGCAACTTGCGCTTGAAAAGGATTACGAAACCCATCGCGATTACGAAACCCGCTACCGTGTGATCATGGAGGCGGCGCGCGATGCGCTGATCTTGGTGGATGTTAATTCAGGCCGCATCACCGACCTGAACAGCGCGGCTGCCCAAGCCTTGGGAAGTGCGGCGGATAGTCTGACGGGAACGGCCTTTGCCTTGGAGTTTGAGGGCAAACGGCGGGTCGGATTCATTGAGACACTGATCTCTCGGGCGGGGGACGGTCTTGGCGGATCGCTTGCCGTGACGACCAAACGGCTCCAACAAAACCCGTTTCGCTTTATCCATCGCTCTTCCGCGCAGCGGGCGACAATATGCTGCTGTGTCGGATCGAGGTGGATGGCACATCCGAGGTTTTGGCCGCAGAATTGGCCGAGGCGATGTCGGTGCTGTATAAAAATGGCGCGGATGCAATTGTCTTTACCGACAATCACGGCATGATCCGGTCGGCCAATGATGCTTTTCTCGGCCTTTGCGATGCCGCCCGTCTGGGCGATGTGCGCGGTAAAGCCTTGAGCGAATTCTTGATCCGCGGCAGCGTGGATATGAAAGTCCTGATTGAGAACGCCACCCGCGCTGGGAAAATGCGCGTTTATTCCACGCGGCTTGAAGGCAAGTATGGCACACAGCTCTCTGTCGAGATTTCGGCGACCCATATGATGGGGCAATCCATGGGCGGGTTCGCCTTCGTGATCCGCGACACTTCGCGCATGGAAGTGGTGCGCGAGCCAAGCTCCCCCCTTCCTGCTGGCGGGCCAGTTGGGGATGACGCCATGCGCAATGTGATGGATTTGGTTGGCTCCGCGCCGCTCAAGGAAATCGTAGCCGCAACCACCGATGTGGTTGAAAAAATGTGCATTGAAACAGCGGTTGAATTGACAGATAACAACCGCGTGGCAGCGGCGGAGATGTTGGGACTGTCGCGTCAATCGCTTTACGTAAAGCTGCGCAAATACGGGTTGTTGAGTAAAAGCGGCCCATAAACAGCCCGTTATCGTTGTCCCTTTCGTAAGGTGGTCACAAAGCGTCAAGCTGAGTTTACACTTGCCGAGTCGCATACTGTCAGTATAAATTGACAGTATGAGTGTAACGACCGACACGCATCAAAGCCAGACCAAGCGCAACCTTCCTGAACCGCGCGCAATCTTGACGCTGCTCAAGCCCATAACGTGGTTTCCACCGATGTGGGCCTATCTTTGTGGCGCAGTTTCGGTTGGGTCGGCGGCATCGGGCCATTGGGTTGGCTTGGCCTTGGGCGTCATTCTTGCGGGTCCGATTGTCTGCGGCATGAGTCAAGCCGCCAATGATTGGTGCGACCGTCATGTGGATGCCATCAACGAACCGCACCGCCCCATCCCATCGGGTCGTATCCCTGGAAAATGGGGCCTGTGGATCGCGCTTCTGATGTCGGGTGTGGCGGCCATAATTGGTCTGGCGCTTGGTCCTTGGGGCTTTGCGGCCACCCTCGTGGCCATCGCCGCCGCTTGGGCCTATTCTGCCGAACCTGTACGGCTGAAGCGCTCGGGCCTCTGGGGGCCGGGTTTGGTCGGTTTGTCCTATGAAAGCCTGCCATGGTTCACCGGTGCAGCTGTGCTGTCTGCGGGCGCACCCGCATGGCCCATTGTGATCATCGCCCTGCTTTATGGTATTGGCGCGCATGGGATCATGACGCTCAACGATTTCAAAGCCTTGGAGGGCGATCGGCAAATGGGTGTCAATTCCCTCCCCGTCACACTTGGCCCCAAGCGCGCCGCGCAGGTTGCGGCATGGGTGATGGCCGTGCCGCAGTTTATCGTGATTGCACTGATGTTCCATTGGGATCGACCATGGTTTGGATTTTTCATCACCGTTTCGCTCTTGGTGCAAATCGCGGCAATGCAGGTCTTGTTGAAAGATCCCAAAGCACGGGCGCCATGGTATAACGCAACAGGTGTCACGCTCTATGTGTCTGGCATGATGATCGCGGCCTTTGGCTTGCGCGGATTGGGGGGATAGGCGCATGACCCTCAGCTGGCTTCAGATCATCCGCCTTGGCATCGTGCAAATGTGCCTTGGCGCGATTGTGGTTCTGATCACCTCCACCTTGAACCGCTTGATGGTGGTGGAATTGGCGTTGCCCGCCATTCTCCCAGGGCTTCTGGTTGGGTTGCACTACGCCATTCAAATCACACGGCCACAATGGGGCTATCGCTCAGACACGGGCCGCTCGCGCAGCCGCTGGATCATCGCGGGCATGGCTATTTTGGCTTCGGGCGCGCTTCTGGCCGCGTTTGCTCTCTCGCTTTTTGCGGCGCAATTTTGGCTGGCTCGGGCTGTCCGTCTTGCCTATGTCATGATCGGCGTGGGTGTTTGGGGCCTCTGGCATCTCTCTTGGCGCTTTGGCGACCGCAACCGCCCCTGAACGAAGGCCTGCCGCAGCCACCATCACATGGCTTTTGATGATTTTTGGCATTGCCGTTACCGCGGGTGTCTCTGGGCAATTTCTGGATCCCTACAGCCATATGCGACTAATGGGCGTATTCGGCACGGTCTGCATCGGTGCGGTGCTGATCACAAGCCTTGCCATCTGGGGAATAGAGGCCAAAGTTGTGGCCCAAGCAGAGGAGAAAGCCGCGCCGTTCTTGGAAGGACTGCGCGAGATTTGGGCGGAGCGCAAAGCCCGCCATTTCACCATTTTCGTCTTCCTGAGTATGTCCGCCTATTTCATGCAGGAATTGATCCTCGAGCCTTATTCGGGCCTTGTGTTCCACTTCACACCTGGACAATCGACCTCCCTTTCGGGTGCGCAGAATGGCGGTGTGTTCCTTGGTATGGTGCTTGTAGGCGTTGCGGGCACAGCACTGCGTTTGGGAAACCTTCGCCAATGGGTCATTGCGGGCTGTCTGGGATCCGCGCTGTCCCTGATTGTGATTGCTTGGCTTGGCCAGATCGGGCCAATCGCACCGCTGGTGCCCGCAGTGATCACGATGGGGTTTTTCAATGGGATGTTCGCCGTGGCGGCCATCGGATCGATGATGGCACTGGCGGGCGAAGGACGTCAGGCGCGCGAAGGCACCCGCATGGGTCTTTGGGGCGCAGCGCAAGCGATTGCCGCGGGCTTTGGCGGGCTGCTCGGCGCCGCCTTGGTTGATTTTGCCCGCCCCATCATGGGCGATGCCGATGGATTTGGCGCGGTGTTTCTGTTTGAAGCCGCGCTTTATCTTGCTGCGGCCTTGATGGCGATGCGCGTGATTGCAAACACCACACAAAGAATTGCCGCCCCACCTCTTTCAGTGCCAGGAGAATGAAATGGATTATGATGTCGTTGTCGTAGGGGGTGGCCCGTCAGGTGCAACCGCCGCACATGATCTGGCCCTGTCAGGCCATCGTGTGGCCCTTCTGGATCGGGCAGGGCGGATCAAGCCCTGTGGCGGTGCCATCCCACCGCGCTTGATTGCGGATTTCGATATTCCAGACACGCAGATCGTGGCAAAGATCACCACGGCCCGAATGATTTCACCCACGGGGCGCAAGGTGGATATTCCGATTGAGAACGGCTTTGTGGGAATGGTCGACCGCGAGCATTTTGATGAGTTTCTGCGCGTTCGGGCCGCCGATGCGGGGGCGGAGCGTTTTACCGGAACCTATACCAAGATCGAACGCGATGCGCAGGGCACCCATGTGATCTATCGCGACAAGGAAACGGGCGAAACCAACCGTCTGGCCTGTGCCGTGGTGATCGGTGCAGATGGTGCGCGCTCTAATGTGGCGCGTGACGAGGTGAAGGGCGGGGACCGTATTCCCTATGTCATCGCCTATCATGAGATTGTCGAAGCCCCCGAAGGCGGAACCGATGCCTATCATCCAGACCGCTGCGATGTGATTTATGACGGGCGGATTAGCCCCGATTTCTACGGATGGGTGTTTCCGCATGGGAAATCCGCCTCCATTGGTATGGGCTCCATGGATAAAGAGGTGGATTTGAAAAAAGCCACCGCCGATTTGCGCGCATTTTCTCATCTGAGCGACTGCAGAACCATCCGCCGCGAGGGCGCGCCGATTCCGCTGAAACCATTGGATCGTTGGGACAATGGCCGCGATGTGATCTTGGCGGGCGATGCGGCGGGTGTGGTTGCGCCATCCTCGGGTGAGGGGATTTATTACGCCATGGTTGGCGGGCGCGTGGCGGCAACAGCGGCCGCGGCCAAACTGCAATCAGGGCGGATCAAGGATCTTGACCTTGCGCGGCGCCTGTTCATGCGCGAACATAAAAGCGTGTTCAAGGTTCTTGGAGCCATGCAAAACGCGTATTACCGCTCGGACGAACGGCGGGAACGCTTTGTCAGTCTCTGTCACGATATAGATGTTCAGCGCCTGACCTTTGAGGCCTATATGAATAAGAAACTGGTCAAGGCACGGCCCTTGGCGCATATCAAGATCGGTGTAAAGAACCTGGCCCATTTGACAGGGCTGATTTCGGCAACGCGTGTGTAGTGATGGATGATGTGTTGATCCCCGCATGGGTCGGGGGCGAATTGACAGCAGTGGATAAGTTGGAAGTCCATCAACGCGGATTGCGGCACAAGGCGATCTCCGTCTTTTTGATGCGCGGAAGCACGGTGCTGATGCAGCGCCGTTCTTTGGCGAAATATCACACACCAGGACTATGGACGAACACCTGCTGTACCCATCCCCATTGGGGCGAAGATGCGCTGACCTGCGCACAGCGCCGTTTGGGTGATGAATTGGGCCTACCCGTCCTTCAGTTGGAAAAACGGGATCGAGTCGAGTATCGCGCGGATGTTGGCGGCGGACTGATTGAACATGAGCTTGTGGATATCTTTGTGGGCGAATTACCACCAGAGATTGAACCAACCCCCAATCCTGATGAAGTGGCTGATCTTGCGTGGATGGACCTTGATGGTCTGACACAACGTGTGGCAACCAGCCCGCAAATCTTCACCCCATGGCTGAAGATATACCTTGAACACCACGCCGCAAAGATTTTTGGCGCTGACGCCAAGGTCTAGGGTTTCAATTTCGCAATTTTGCTGTCTTGCGCAAAATTCGGCGCAGAAATCCCAAGCGCGGCGAGCCCCGTCCGCATGATATCTTCTGCATCAAGCCCTGCATCGCGATACATGGCCTTTGGACTGGCGTGTTCGATGAAACGATCAGGCAAATGCATGGTGCGGATTGACACGCCCCCATCCAATTGTCCCGTTGCGGCAAGGTGATGCAAAACCAAGGCACCAAACCCTAAAACAGAGCCTTGCTCGACCGTGACAATCGCCTTGTGGCGGGCAATCAGATCATCAACCAGATCCGTATCAAGTGGCTTGGCAAATCTTGCATCTGCGATTGTGACAGAAATACCGCGCGCGGCCAATGCGGCAGCGGCCTCCTGCACTTCAGCAAGATGCGCGCCAAAGCTTAGGAAAGCGATGTCGCTGCCATCTTGCAGAATGCGACCCTTGCCAATTTCCAATATATCCCCTTGTTCAGGCATGGCGACACCTGTGCCCTCGCCGCGCGGGTAACGCAGGGCAATTGGGCCATCCCCATAGGCCGCGCAAGTGGCAATCATATGGACCAACTCCGCCTCATCTGCACAGGCCATCACCACCATGTTCGGCAAAGCTGCCAGATAATTGATGTCAAACGCGCCTGCATGGGTCGGACCATCAGCACCCACCAACCCCGCACGATCAATCATAAACCGCACGGGCAGGTTCTGGAGCGCCACATCATGCACGATTTGGTCATAGCCGCGTTGAAGAAAGCTGGAATAAATGGCGCAGAAGGGTTTTAGTCCGCCCGCCGCAAGGCCCGCAGCAAAGGTCACGGCGTGCTGCTCCGCGATGCCCACATCAAAGATGCGGTGTGGCATGGCCTGTTGCATCACATTCAAACCCGTACCACCAGGCATGGCCGCCGTGACACCGACAATCTTTGGGTCGGCCTGCGCTTCGGCCAAGAGGCGTTTGCCAAAAACACCCGTATAGCTGGGCGCATTGGCGGTGGATTTTTGCTGAATGCCGGTTTTGGGATCAAATTTCGCCACCCCATGGTAACAATCATCCGCCATCTCAGCAGGGGCGTATCCCTTGCCCTTGACCGTCACGGCATGGATCAGAACAGGGCCTGTCGCATGGGTTTTTGCGTGCCGCAGCGTCTCCAGAAGCACATCCATATCATGCCCATCAATCGGGCCTATGTAGTCAAACCCCAGATGTTCAAATAGGTTTTCGCCATGGGGCAGATCGCCAATTTGCGCCTTAACCAATTCCCGCGCACGGGTCGCGCCCGCACGAAATGGCTCCGGCAGAAGGGGCACCATACCATCGGCAATATCTTTCAACGCAGAAAGGGGTGAATGTTTCGCCAAATCCTGCAAATAGCGGGACATGGCCCCAACAGGCGGGGCGATGCTCATATCATTGTCATTGAGGATCACGAACAATCGCCGCCCCAAGTCACCCGCATTGTTCATCGCCTCATAGGCCATACCAGCCGAAATCGACCCATCCCCAATCACCGCAATGGCCTCACCTGTGGCCTCGCCCAATTCGCGGGCCATGGCAAAACCCAGCGCAGCGGAAATCGAAGTGGAACTATGCGCCGCGCCGAACGGGTCAAACGGGGATTCACTGCGCTTGGTAAAACCTGAAAGACCAGCTTCTTGACGCAGCGTGCGGATGCGATCACGGCGGCCCGTTAGAATTTTATGAGGATAACATTGATGTCCCACATCCCAGACCAGCTTGTCGAAGGGCGTGTTGAACACCGCGTGAATGGCAACCGTCAGTTCCACCACACCGAGGCTAGACCCAAGATGGCCGCCCGTCTCGGAAACAGCTGAAATGGTTTCGGCGCGCAACTCATCCGCAACGCGGGCAAGTTCGGCATCGCTCATGCGCCGCAAATCAGCAGGGCTATGAATACGGTTGAGAAGCTCGGTCGTTGGTCGTGTCATCTTTCCAGCCCTCCCAAGCCAGAAAAAACCACGGGGCGGAGCGACCCGAACCCGTGGTAAGGCGCACCTACGAAGGGACGATAGGTGGGTTCTGATGGTCTGGTCTGTTCTGCGATTTAGGGTCTAAACCGCAGAACAGGGTCTTATTGTGGCCGAAGCCAAACATCACTGAAAGGCCGCATAGTCAGGCTCGCCCGAAGTGGTGGCAAGCTCTGGCCAATTTGCGATCACGTTCAGACCACGCAGCGGCTGCTGCTGTCCTTGGTGACAGGTGGCACAGGCCAGTTTCGGCACATCGGCATGAACGGGGCCAAGCCGCTCGGCGGGCAAGACCTCCTCCAAAGGCAGGATGTAGAGATCAAGCGCCTCTTGCACCATTTGGATGCCAAGGCTTGCCGTGGCCCATTGTGGTGTCACTTGGCTCGCATCATAGAAGGCCCGCGTGTTGTGACAGAAGGTGCAATTCACACCCAATGAATTCGCAATGTAATTCATGAAGGCATAGGTGCGTTCCGTCTGCTGGATCAGCGGATCCCCATCCATCTGCTGCACACGCGACGCCAGATCATGCACACCAATGCGGTTATACTGACCGTCCTCGTTCAACAGGAGATAGGTTTCCAGATAATCCGATGGCAATGATGTCGAATTTGACACAATCGTCACGCGGTTTTGGTTGGCGGACCAACCGCCTGCGTTTTCATTCACAGGCGAGATTTTGAACCAGATGTTGTTCGGAACGGGTTCGCCACGGTGACAGGTATAACAGGTGACACCCACCTCCGCATTGGCATTCACGTGACCGCCCCAGAATTCGTTAATGTTCTGGGTCATCTCGATCATGTTCCGTGCGACCACGGTCTGATAGTTTTCCTCACCCGCAAAAAGGTCAGGAATACCCGTCCAAATCCGCATCGCCTCGACCAGACGGTCGTAATTCTCTGGGGTGAGATACCCCAGACTTGGGTCTGCATCTGAACGCACATCGCGCACAGGGCGTGCATTGGCTTGGGGAACAATCGGTTCAGTGGTGTAGAAATTATCCGCATCAGGATAGGTCGCGAAGAGATCAGCCTGGAACTCAGGAACGCTCATCCCTGTGCCGCGTGGGCCGGTTTGAAGCGAGTCTGTTTTAAAAGGCTGACCAATCGTGACCAAAGCTGCTGCAGAAAACACCGCCGCGCCGACTACCCCGACCAAGATGGCTGGGCCATAAATATTGGTCGGGTTCTTGGCATTCCAATCTTTGAACCATTTGGGGAACATATCAGTTTCCTCCCGTGGTTTGGCCAAGGAAGCCTTGATAGCTGCCATAGGCCTCATAGCCGTAAGGTGCGAGGTATTCGGGTGCAAAATTATGCTCTTGCGCCCAGATGAACCAATTATCAACCACCGTGCCCGTCAACAGGATGCCGATGCCGCCCGTGATCGGGGTCAGAACTGCAAACCACCACGCCCAACGGTGAATCCCCTCCATGGTAGCATTGAAGCCCATCGTCCAGCGCCAGAACAAAGCCGCGCGTTCAGATGCCGTGCCACGGTCGTAAATCTGTTCCAACTCGCGGTCGCCGCCAAAGCGAGACACCGCCAGAATGGTCGCGCCATGCATCGCAAAAAGCAGGACGGAGCCATAAAGAAACACAATCGAAAGCGCGTGGAACGGATTATAGTAGAGGTTTCCGTAACGGATAGAGAAGGCGGTCGTCCAATCCAGATGCGGGAAGATGCCATAGGGCACGGCCTCACTCCATTGGCCCATCAAGATGGGGCGGAACAGACCCAGCACAAGGAACAACCAAATCGCCGCCAAAAAGGCCCAAGCGATATGTTTGCCCATCTTATGCTGTTCAGCCAACAGATAGGTGCGCAGCCACCAAGACATCACCGAGACCAGCAAAAAGAAGCTGGAGATAATATACCAACCGCCTTCATTGAGCGGCGGGATGCGCAGACCCCATTCAGGCCCTGGAGGTTCAAGCGCAAGCCAGAACAGCTGACGGATGAACTCAGGGATCGACCAACCGACTTGGGACAGCATATTGAGGCCAACGATGTTGAACCAAAGCAAACCTGTCGCCAAGCTGATCATGCCCGCCCAACCCAGATAAATGGGACCAAGCTGCGCGTTGCCGATCAAGCCCGCAAGGGTCGAGAAGGAGGCCGATGTCGTGCGCTCGGCCGCCATGTTGTTTTCATTATCCATCCCCATTTCGGGATGACCTTGCACCTGCACTTGGGTGAAGATGTTTTGATATTCAAAATAGGCCATGGTTTACATCCCTCCCGTGACCGCATGGATCGGGCTTGGATCCGGCCAGATCGGCAGCGTCAGCCACCAATTCCACCATTCGGGCCAGCCGCTTGTCCAAACGGGGCCAGAGATCACAATACAAACCGCGCTCCAGAAACCAGCATTCAATGCCAGCAACAGACCCAAACGGTGAATGCCCAATGTGCCGATGGAATAGCCGATGAAATCACGGAAGAACGTGTCTTCGTGATCAGGGCTTTTCGCTTCTTCACCTTTTTCAGGATTCGCCGCGGATAGGATCAAGCCACCATGCAACGCCAAGGCAAATGTCGTGGTAAAGAAGAAGGTAACCGCGATCATATGAGCTGGGTTATAGTGGAAATGCAGATAAGAATATCCGACATTCGAGACCCAATCGAGATGGCTGAAAATGCCATATGGGAATCCATGTCCCCACGCGCCAAGCAACAAGGGGCGCACAATAACCAATGTCACATAAGCCAGAATCGCGAAACTAAAGGCGAATGGAACATGATAGCCCATCCCCAGTTTTCGGCTGATTTCGACTTCTCTCAAGGCCCAGGAGACAAAGGCACCTGTGGCGCAAATCGTGATGATCTGCCAAAGGCCGCCTTCCAGCAACGGGGCCATGCCCAACCCGTAAGAAAGATCAGGTGGGGCAATATTGATCGTCCAAGGGTTGAACGTGCCTTGCATGGCCGCCCCCCAGAAAATCAGGATGGTTCCAAGGGCAGCAAAGAAGATCGTGGTCACCCCAAAGAAGCCCACATAGAAAGGGCCAACCCAGAAGTCGAACAGATCGCCGCCAATCAGCGTCCCTCCGCGGACGCGATATTTTCTCTCGAAGCTTAACAAAGCCATGCGTCTGTCTCCGCGTTTGGCGGCCTTTGGATCATCTCCACATAGCCGTCCGTTAGTGGTCGGTTTGCTGCGGGCGGACGCGCCGCCCGCAGCGATATCTTAAGGCTTGTCAGGCGCGCCGCACGCGGCGGGCCAAACTCTTACATGCCAGCGGCTGCTGCGGTCTCAAACCAGTTGAGACCCGAGCTCAGAACCACCAAGTGGATCATTGCTGCGAGCAAGAAGAGAAAGACGCCCTGAGCCACGAAGACGCGGCGCGGGTCAAAGATCAGCCAGATTTTGTAAAATTTGGACATGTCTTTCTCCTCAGCCGAACCACGGGCGCCAGATATACGTGGCGATATGAGCAAGCAGGGCAATGCCTGCGAACAGCCAAAGGCCGCTCATATACACCGAGTGCAGCTCTTGCGCCTGCTCGTCGGTCAGACCTGTAAAGGACAGATCGGTGTTACCAGCCATGAACTTTCCTCCGGAACGTTTGACTAGTGCCGCACACCCTGCGGCCGGGCCCCGACAAAACCTCATTGTCTTGTCGGCATTCCACCCACGCGGGAAGTCACCCCGCATTGGCGAACTTGTGTCGGCTCCGGTCGTCACGCCGAGAATTTTTTGATCTCTCTGTTGCGCCTCGACCGGGTCTAGTCGGTCTCCATCGGCGCGTCAGAAAGGTGTCAGGCCGAAAAGATCATCGGCGTGATAATCCGCGCTTGGCTCCAAGCGCGTTTTACGGGGCCTTTTTCCGTCAAGCTGCCCGTGCGCAATGCCGCCAATCCCCAAGTGATTGTGGCCAATGGCAAGGTCGCGAGAAAAATGATCCCGAAGTAAATCATGAACTCCGTTTTGGGCGGTTTGGACCGCGCAATTTGCGGGTTGGAGCTGATATCTGTCATAATACGCCTCCTTCGTTCAGCGTCTCGAAACGGCGCGGCGCAAGCTGCGCCACCGTTTCTTTCACGACCCGTTCAGCCCCGCTTTCAAGCGCGGCTTTCTCTGCGGCATCGCGTAGGGATTTGGCCGCCGAAATCCGTGTCAACACGGGGTGTTCGGCAACAATTCGATCAAGCAACGCCTGCGCATCCGCATCCCATGGGAAGTCACGGCGCAGCGTTGTCGGTGTGGCTTTGGCGCTGTCCATCTCGCTGCCAAGCGGCAGGATGTGGAACAGGGCGTCAAACAGGCTGTTGCAGATTTCCTGCAAAAGGTAAGTCGCGCCCGCATATCCCATGAAGGGCGTGCCTGTCGCACGGCGGATCGCAGCACCAGGGAAACTGGCCGCGATGAAGGATGGGCGCGGGCCGTGCCCTGCACTCATTTCCGCGAGATACATTTTCTCGTTGATGGACCCCATCAAGACCAAAGGCCGCTTTGCGGAGATAAGGCTACGCACCTCATCATTATCGGTTTTTTTGCCCGCTGTGCGCGCAATTGCAAAGGCGCAAGGCAGACCCAGATCCGTTTCAAGATAATTGCGAATGCCCCGCGTGTAGGTTTCATTCGCCACAATGCCAAAATTCGCCGTGGCAAAGAAATCTTGTGTCACCGAGCGCCACAAATCCCAAACGGGTTTCAGGGTCGAGTGTTTTTCGCGGGTAATAAATGGTTCAGGGTCAAGGCCCAGCATCTCACCCAATTGGCGCAGGAATTTCGTGGTCGACTCAACCCCAATTGGCGCTTGCAAATAGGGCTTGCCCAGAACCTCGGCCAAGCCGCGCCCGAATTCGCGATACATCACGACATTCGCATCGGCGTTGACCAAGTTGCGCATTTCCGCCAAATGGCTGCCAAGGGGCATCACCATATTCACCTCAGCCCCGATCCCTTCGACCAGACGGCGGATCTCGTGCAGATCAGAGGCCATGTTGAAGGTGCCATACATCGGCCCAAGAATGTTGACGCGCGGCGCGGCGCCTTCCTCGCGCTTTTTCTCGGGTGGCATACGGCCCTTGGTCATGCCAAATTCGGTGAAAATCCATGTCATGGCGCGATCCGCAGCCTCCCATTGATCCTCATCAATGGTGCGCGGCAAGAAGCGTTGAATATTGGTGCCTTGGGGGGTTACCCCGCCGCCGATCATCTCGGCAATCGAACCTGTGACAACAACAGCAGGAAGCGCGGGATCAAGGGTGCCCCAAGCACGCTTCATTGCGCCCTCTGTGCCATCGCGGCCCAATTCTTCTTCCCCCAGACCTGTGGTCACAATCGGCAATTCATGGGGTGGCAAAGCGTCCGTGTAATGCAGCACCGATGTGACGGGCAGATTTTCACAGCCCACAGGGCCATCAATCACCACCTGCAGTCCTTTGACCGCGGTAAAGGCGTAAACCGCCCCCCAATATCCGCCCGCGCGATCATGATCTTGGATCAACATCAGATCATCTCCTGCGCTTTGGCGGCGCGGGCCGCTTTGTCGAGTTTCTTCTGGTGAACCTCCCGGAAATCTGGGCGCTGATTCGGGCTGCCTTCCCAGATGCCTGCGGTATCTGCGTGGCCAACCCCTTCAAAAAAGCTCCGCATCTGATCCATGCGATCTTTGTTGGACATGGCCGCATTCACGACCTCGGCCAAGGATCCAGCGCCCGCTGGCCCCATCAGGGGGCGGGCGGAAATCAAATTGGTGAAATAGAGGCTGGGGATGCCAAGCTCCTTGCCTTTTTGCACAACGGGGGTCGTGCCGATGGCAAGATCAGGCTTAATCGCCTCCATCGCAGCGCAATCATCTTCGAGGCTTGCACGGAATTTAACCTTAACGCCCTTGGCCGTCAGCCATTCCAAATCAGGCTCCGACCACTGCGTTTTTGGACAAGCCGTGCCGACATAAGGCACATCCGCACCGCTTTCGATCAACAGGCGCGCGACCAACAGCTCGGACCCTTCATAGCCTGACAAGGTAATCGTGCCATTGATCTTTTGGGCGGCAAGCGCGCCCTTAATCGCTGGCAAAAAGGCGTTTTGGGCAGCAGCAATCTGATCCGCCGCAACCCCATAGGCCGCGCCAATCGCCGATAGCCATGCGGCTGTGCCGTCATATCCAACGGGACCACTGCCGATGATTGTGCGGCCTGCGGCCTGGAATTCCCGAATAGCGGATGTGTAAAACGGGTGGATCGCCGCGACCACTTCGCTATCCAAGGCAGAATAGAGCTCGCGCCACTCACGGCAGGGAACGACCGGACCTGCCGCCAGACCGAGCGGCGCGAGCATCCCACCAATCCCAATGGGATCAGCTGGGAACATTTCGCCCAACAGGGTCACTGTCGGGCGATCTGATTTGCCCGAAACAGGGGCTTGGACGGGGCCAGCCTCCACCTCTTTACGGGCATAATTCAACATGGCGCCAGCAAGCACATCTTTGGCTTCGGCATGGGTGGGAATTCCAAATCCTGGCACATCAATGCCCACGATCCGAACGCCGTTGATCTCCTGTGGCAAAAGCCGCAAAGGAACACCAGAGGCGGTCGGAACGCAAAGATTGGTCACCACAATCGCATCATAGCGCGCGGGATCTGCCATCTCGTGGACAGCATCCCGAATATCCTCGAATAGCTTGCCCGTAACCAAACTTTCCGAGTTGAAAGGCACGTAGCCGACCGAGCGGCGCGCGCCATAAAAATGGCTGACAAAGCTGAGACCATAAACACAGCAGGCAGAGCCAGACAAAACCGAGGCCACGCGGCGCATCCGTAAACCCACGCGCAAGCTTCCAAAAGCGGGGCACATACTTTGCGGCTTGTCATGCGGCCCTTGCGGGTAATCGCGCATTATTGGTCCATGATTTGACGGCCCGCCATACGCCGCAGCGGCCTTCCCACCCGGCCGCGCCCGCGTGATATTCGCGCCCCGCCCCAATCAATTCCGGCGGGGTTTGCCCATCCGAAGCAGCCGATGCATCAGCGCGATTGCGCCCGAGGTTCACCTGGCCTCATCGGCGGCATCATATCTCACTTCATCAGACATTGTTCCTCACACTCGTCATAAATAACTTCAAGGATGCTGGCGCGGCATTCTTGCTGCGCATATCGGCCTCGGTTGCAGGCTCAAGGACGATACCTGCGCCCGTATCCTTGCCATCGAACAGGCCAATCAATTCATCTTGGGTCAGGGCCGCTGGCCGCAATGGCGGCGCATCGCCCACATTCTCGCCCAAGGCGGCAAAGAGCGCCCCACTGGCTTTGGGATGTGCCCACGATTTGGTAATTCGCGGATTTCTTGCGCAGATCATCATCGGCGGGGATTGCGGCCAAAACAGGGATCTTCACCGCACGGCAAAGGCCTGCGCCTCGCCCGTGCCATCATCTTTGTTGATGACCAAGCCCGCAACACCCACATTGCCGCCCATTTTGCGGAAATATTCCACCGCCGAGCAGACATTATTGGCCACATAGAGCGATTGCAGATCGTTTGATCCGACAAGAATCACCTTCTGCGCCATGTCACGCGCGATGGGCAGACCAAATCCGCCACAAACCACATCGCCCAAGAAATCCAGCAAGACGTAGTCAAAATCCCAATCATGGAACCCAAGCTTCTCAAGCAGCTCAAACCCATGAATGATCCCGCGACCACCACAGCCGCGACCCACTTCTGGCCCGCCAAGCCCATCGCGTAGACACCGCCGCGCTTAAAGCAGACATCGCCGATTTTCACTTCCTCGCCCGCCAATTTCTTTGGTCGAGGTTTCAAATGATCGTGGACAAGCCTTGCCACCGAACAGCAGGCTGGTCGTGCCGATTTTGGATCACATCCAATCAGGAGAACACGTTTGCCCTGTTCGGCCATGATATGGCTGAGATTGGCCAGCGTGAAGCTTTGTCGATTCCACCTTGCCATAGATCGCAATAATTTGGGTTTTCTTGGTCGGTGTGCCCGGCACTTCGAGATTTGGTTCTTGCTGCGCCTCTTCGCGGAGGCGTGCATCGAAATCCTTGAGATTTGGGACATCAAGGGTCATGTGGCAGTCTCCCAATTGAGAATCATTTTCAGACAAGACCCATCCTCGAAGGCGAGAGGATAGGCCGCTTCGGCCTCGGTTGCGGGCTTTTGATGTGTGATCAGCCCGCTCAGGCTTAACCGACCCGCATCAATCAAATCCCGTGTGGCGACCAAATCATCGCGCGTCCATTCAGCAGCGATACGCAAACGCGCCTCGCGCATGAAAGCGGGTGGAAATGCAAATTTCAGATCATCAGGATAGAATCCTGCGAGAACAATCTCACCGCCGCGCGCGAGGCGCGCGATCATCGTGTCCAAAATTGCGGCTACGCCTGAGGCATCATAAATGCAGCGATAATCGCGCCGCGGATCTTCATCAGCGTTGGAGACCCTATAGCCATCTGCACCCGTGATACGGGCGGGGTTCACCTCCCAAACGGTGGGAGCGGGACCGCCAAGCGCCAAAGTCAAACGCGCCAAAAGCCGCCCAAACACACCATGTCCAACGATCAGATCAGGTAAATCATGCCCTGCCAAAGCGTGATAAGCTGTGGCCGCAAGCGCCAAGAGCGCCCCTTCCGCACCGATATTTGGATCAATCCGAACCGCGCGATCAGGGGACGTGATCAACATCGAAGACGCGCCACCAAACAAGCCACGCAGATCACCGTAGCAATTCGCACCTGGGACGAAAATGTGATCACCCACCGAAAATTCGCCGTTCTTGGGCGCTGAAATCACCTCACCGGCCGACTCATATCCAGGGACCAAGGGGTAACCCATGCCTGGAAACGGGGGCATCTGGCCTGACCAGAAGAGTTTTTCAGTGCCGGTTGAAATGCCAGAATAGCGCACACGCACAACCACATCTTCCGCGCTCGGCGCGGTGAGGCTGACCTGTCTGAGGCCTATTTTCTTTGGCCCTTCGAGTATGACTGCGGTTGCGTGCACGTTTGCACTTCCTTTTTCTTGAGGCCCAAATTGCCAGTTTTGTGGCAACAGGAATCCTCTGCGCTTCATGTGTCAGTTTAATATTACAACACAGTATGTCAATTAAAATGGACAGTTTGCAAAAAAGATTGTCAGTTTTTGTTGACAGTCTTTTCAGCTGTAACGATCCGCGCGACAAATGGGCGGTTGGTTTTCACGATGGAAACCTTGTCGAATCCCGCCGTTTTCATAATCCCGCTGATCTCAGCAGCGCTGCGCACCGTTCCCGTGCCCATGGCCAAACAGTAGAGCGCAAAATAGGCATCAGAACTGCGATCTGGCGTATCCCCACCCGACATCGGCTCGGCAATCACAATCTTGCCGCCTTCGGGCAAAACCTCATGCACCGATTGTAACAGCCGAAGAACCGTTTGATCTTCGTGATCATATAAAACCCGGATCAGGGTGATCAGATCTGCGCCGCGTGGAAGCGGTTGGTCCCGAAAACTGCCAGATTCGATTTGCGCACGTTCAGAAATCCCTGCTTTGGCAAACCGCGCGGCGGCAAGCGGAGCCACCTGGGGCAAATCAAAAAGTGTGAGGGACAGATTGGGATAAGCCGCCGCACAAGCAGTCAAAAACACACCTGCACCCCCGCCAATATCCATCACATGGCGCGCTTGAGAGAAATCAAGACTGGCCAAAATCTCGTCCGACACCAAACGCTGGGTTTCCGACATCAGGTGAGAATAGCGCGCCGCGATTTCTGGCGCGTCTACCGCAGCGGCCCCAAACACATAGGGCCAGAACCGCGCCAACTCTGGATCCGTTTCGCCACGAAAGAATTGCGCCGCCGCGCTCAGATCGCGGTAAAGGATCTCGTGGTGCAGGATCATATCTTGCAGACCACCAACACCTTCAAGCGCCGCACCCAATCGGGCCAAAGCATAGCGCCCATCGCGGCGGCGATGCAAAAGACCCAAACTTGCCGCAGCTTGGCACAATACACGCATATGCCGTTCTGGCACGCAAAGACGTGCGGCCAATTCATGGGGCGTTGCAGGGCGCGCGCGCAGATGGCGCGACAAATCAAGCGCCACAAAGGCCTGTAGCACTTGGCTATAGGTGAATCCCGCAACCAGATCGAACAGACGTTCGCCATCGCGCCGCGCAGCCATGCGGATCAGCGGCACGCGTGCGGCCCATTTCTGAAAGCGCGGCGATGCGATAATCCCTAGATAGCGGTCGCGCCAACGGTCCAAGAGCGTGGAGCGCGGATCATCACTGGGGGATAGCGCCGCCATCACTTATTCCGCCGCATGATGTGCGGGCAAAACGGGGGTCAAACGCTCGGCATAAACGCGCACCAAATCGCACAGCGCGGCCTCCCCGCACAAGAGGGAATCGAAGAAATGGCACCCGATAGAATATTTTCAAGCCGCGACACCGCACCGCGCACCCCCAATTGGGACACTGCATTGGGACGGCCGTTTAGATCATCCTGCCCCACAGGTTTGCCCAAGGTTTTTTCATCATAAAGCGCATCGCGTAGATCATCGGCAACCTGAAACGCTTCACCAATACGCGCGCCAAGCTCGGTCCAGCTGTCAGGATCCTCCCCTGCGGCGGCCGCGCCCATCTGTGTCGCCGCCACAAACAACGCACCTGTTTTGGAGCGGTGATACGCTGAGAGATCAATTTTATCTTCGCTTTCCCAACCCTGCCCTGCGCATATGCCATTGGGCATCCCTGTGGCTTGGCTCAGAATTTTAATCATCTGCACCGCGCGTTTGGGGTCCGCTTCCGCCGCATGGGCCAGAACTTCAAACGCCAAAACAATAAGTGTATCTCCCGCCAAAACCGCGATGGGCTGCGAATAGGCGACATGAACCGTTGGTTTGCCCCGCCGCAGATCAGCATTGTCAAAGCAAGGCAGATCATCATGCACGAGGCTTGCGCAATGGATCAGCTCAATCGCGACGGCCGCTGCATCAGAAAGAATCGGCTTATCATCGCCACAGGCCTTCGCCACAGAAAGCGAGATCGTAGGCCGGATGCGCGCACCGCCTGGCTTGACGGCATGATCCAAAGCCTGCGCCAATTTTCGCGGTGCAGGCTCTCGCATTGCGAGGGACAAGGATGCAGAAATTGCCGATTCTATGCGGGCAGACAGGGACATGGTCACACGGCCTTCATCAATGTTCGCACAGAAGATCCTGTGCATATGTAAATTAGACTGGACAGTTTGCGGGAATATGTCAACAATATCTGACATATTGCTGGAAAAGAGATGCCCAACCGCGTGACTGCCATTCATAGATCCCACAGGCCCAAAGCGGTGATCATCGGCGCTGGCATGGGTGGTCTGACCGCTGCGTTGCGTCTGGCCCATGCTGGCTGTTCGGTCACGGTTGTCGAGACACAGGCCACCGTTGGCGGCAAAATGCGGACCGTGCCAAGCGCCGCTGGTCCTGTGGACGCAGGCCCAACGGTGGTCACCATGCGCCCCGTCTTTGAAAAGCTTTTTGCCGATCTTGGTCATAAACTAGAAGATCATGTCCGCCTCACCCGCCTAAAGACGCTTGCGCGACATTTCTGGCCAGATGGAAGCACCCTTGATCTTTATGATGACATCGAGGCCTCTGCTGCGGCCATTGCGCAGTTTTCTGACGCAAAAGCGCGGTCTGATTTCTTGGCCTTCCATCGGGACAGCGCGGCTTTGTTCAAAGCGTTTGAAGGGCCGATGATCCACAACTCAGATCCACGCCAGATGGATCTAACCCTGACCGTTTTAAGATCCCCACATATTTTACGCACCATGGCGCCCCATCAAAACCTTGCGCAATCCTTGGCAAAGCGATTCAGCGATCCGCGCTTGGCGCAACTGTTTGGTCGGTATTCCACATATATCGGAGGAAACCCCTTTCTCAGCCCCGCGCTTTTGTCGCTGATCTGGGCATCCGAAGCGGCAGGCGTGTGGCGCGTTGAGGGCGGGGTGCATCATCTGGCCCGCGCAATGCAAACTCTCGGTGAGGATTTAGGCATTCGCTTTGTCTTGAACACTTCGGTCGAACGGCTTGGTCAAGAACAGGGTCATGTGTGTAACGTGACACTGTCCTCAGGGGAGATCTGTGCCGCGGATGTGGTGCTGTTCAATGGCGATCCCCGTGCCATTCATCTAGGTCTTTTGGGATCTGAGCTGACCAGGATTGTGCCGCGCGAACAGGTTGAGCCGCGCAGCCTGTCCGCCCATGTGTGGTCCTTCGCATCGCGCGTATCAGGGCGGGATCTGTCGCATCACAATGTATTCTTCGGCGCTGATCCGCGAACCGAATTTGATCCCATTGCATCAGGCCAAATGCCGTGTGATCCGACACTCTATGTTTGCGCGCAAGATGCAGGCGCAGCGCCTGATGAGGTGCAGCGTTTCGAAATCATAATGAACAGCGCGCCAAGCCGCGCCGAAAGCAAAAGGGAGGTCGCCTTATGTCGCGATCTGACGTTCCAGACCTTGGCCGCGCGGGGTCTCAGATTTCACGATCCGATTCCAGACGCGGCACTGACAAGCCCGATGGACTTCGCCCACATCTTTCCAGCCTCGCTCGGATCCCTTTACGGGCGGAGCCCACATGGTCTGACAGCAGGGCTGAAACGGCCGCGTGCGCGCACCGCACTGAAGGGTCTCTATCTGGCGGGGGGAGGCACGCATCCGGGGGCGGGGATCCCCATGGCCTGCCTCTCCGGACAGCACGCGGCCGCGGCGATATTGGCGGACCTTGTTTCAACCTCGCCGTTCCGCCCAATGGCTACGCCTGGTGGTATGTTGACGGCATAAGCGCGGATGGCACCAAGGCCATTTCCATCATTGCTTTCATTGGTTCTGTATTTTCGCCTTGGTATCGCTGGTCAGGTCGCAAAGACCCAGAAAACCATTGCTGTCTCAATGTGGTCACATATGGCAAAGGTGGGCGGTGGACGATGACAGACCGTGGGCGCGATGCATTGGACCTATCAGAAAGCCATATGAAAATCGGCCCAAGTGCGCTGCATTGGGATGGAACGGCATTGACCATCACCATTGATGAACGCACCACGCCCCATGGCGGCAGGCTCACAGGTAAAGTGATCCTAACGCCTCGTGCAGTCACTGATGTGGAGCTTCCGCTTTGTGCGGATGGCGCCCATGTTTGGCGGCCCTTTGCACCCGTTGCAGATATCAATGTGCGGCTCGACAAGGCAGAATGGTCATGGTCGGGGCACGGCTATTTTGATGCAAATTTCGGAACCCGCGCGCTGGAGCAGGATTTCGATTATTGGACTTGGGGCCGCTTTCCAACCAAATCGGGGGCGTGCTGTTTTTACGATGCCACCCGCTGCGATGGCAGCACATTGTCGGCGGCGATTGCCTTTGATGCGGATGGTCAGGCCCAGAGCCTGAAAAGCCCGCCGCGCGCGGGCTTCAAAAAGGCGTTTTGGGGTGTGCGCCGCGAGACCCGCGCCGATGATGGATTTGCCCCACATGAGGTGATGCCCATGCTGGACGCGCCCTTCTATAACCGTGCAATGATCAAAACAAAAATAGACGGCGAAGTGGTGACAGGTGTTCATGAATCCCTCGATTTGCAGCGTTTTCGGAAGCCGTGGTTAATGCCTCTGCTGGCGGTTCGCGTGCCGCGCCGAAAAAATTGGCCAAAGCAATGGTTGTGATCTGACCGCGCCACTTCCATATTGGGCGCAGAAGAAAGGGTCATCATGTCGAACAGCTTTCCAGATTGGCATGGCACAACCATCATCGGTGTGCGCAAAGGCAATGAGGTCGTGGTTGCGGGCGATGGGCAGGTCAGCCTTGGCCAAACCGTGATCAAGGGAAGCGCGCGGAAGGTGCGGCGCCTGTCACCCGGCGGTTATGAGGTGGTGGCGGGTTTTGCGGGATCCACTGCCGATGCATTTGCCTTGCTCGAACGGCTCGAAGCAAAGCTCGAGGCAACCCCAGGCCAGTTACAGCGCGCGAGTGTCGAATTGGCCAAGGATTGGCGGACCGATAAATACCTTCAGAAGTTGGAGGCCATGCTGATCGTCACCGATGGTGCCGAGGTCTATGTCATCACAGGTGCAGGTGATGTTTTGGAGCCTGAATATGGCATTGCCGCAATTGGGTCTGGTGGAAACTACGCTTTGGCCGCCGCCCGCGCCATGATCGACAGCGATAAATCTGCCGAAGACATCGCGCGCCGCGCCATGGAAATCGCCGCGGAGATCTGTGTCTATACGAATGGAAATTTGACGGTGGAGCGGATTACGAAATGACCGACCTGACCCCGCGTGAAATCGTATCCGAATTGGACCGTTTCATCATCGGCCAAGCCGATGCCAAGCGCGCCGTGGCTGTCGCCTTGCGCAATCGCTGGCGGCGCAAGCAACTTGGCGATGATTTGCGCGATGAGGTATATCCAAAGAATATCCTGATGATCGGGCCAACAGGGGTGGGCAAGACCGAAATCAGCCGCCGCTTGGCAAAACTGGCCCGCGCGCCTTTTCTGAAGGTGGAAGCCACGAAGTTTACCGAGGTGGGCTATGTCGGCCGCGATGTGGAACAGATCATTCGGGATTTGGTGGATGCGGCGCAAATCATGGTGCGCGATCATATGCGCGAAGAAGTGACCGCCAAGGCCCACAAGGCCGCTGAAGATCGGGTGATAACGGCCTTGGCGGGCACGGATGCCCGCGACCAAACCCGCGAGATGTTTCGTAAGAAGCTGCGAAGTGGGGAATTGGATCACACGGTGATTGAGCTGGAAGTCGCCGACCAAACCAATCCGATGGCCATGTTTGAAATCCCAGGTCAGCCCAATATGGGCCAAATGGGGGGCGGGATGAGTTTAGGCGATATTTTTGGCAAAGCCTTTGGCGGGCGTAAAATCCGCAAGAAACTGACGGTTGCCGCCAGTTACGAGATCTTGATCGCGGAGGAGGCAGATAACCTTTTAGATCAAGAAACCATCACGAAGGAAGCCATTCAGGCCGTTGAACAGAATGGTATCGTGTTCATCGATGAAATCGACAAGGTCGCAGCGCGTGCCGAAACCCGCGGCGCAGATGTCAGCCGCGAGGGTGTGCAGCGCGATTTGCTGCCGTTGATTGAGGGCACAACTGTCTCCACCAAACATGGTGCCGTCAAAACGGACCACATCCTGTTTATCGCATCGGGTGCGTTTCATATCGCTAAACCATCTGATCTGTTGCCAGAATTGCAAGGGCGGCTTCCCATTCGGGTCGAGTTGCAAGCCCTGACCGAAGCGGATTTCACGCGTATTTTGACCGAAACCGATAATGCGCTAACGCGGCAATATACGGCCTTGATGGCGACTGAGAACGTCACCGTAAATTTCACTGATGACGGGATAAGAGCCTTGGCCAAAATCGCAGCGGATGTGAATAAATCAGTCGAAAACATCGGTGCGCGGCGGCTGTATACCGTTTTGGAGCGCGTCTTTGAGGAGTTAAGCTTTACCGCCCCTGATCGCGGCGGTGAAAGCGTGACCGTGGATGCAAAATATGTCGAAACCTATCTGGCCGAATTGGCCGGACAAAGCGATCTCAGTCGCTATGTTTTATAGGCTCTATTTACGCAGATAGACATAGAGCGCGCCATGCCCGCCATGACGCGTATGCGCTTCGCGGATATCCAATATCATCCGCCCCAGTGAGGGGTGGCGCAGCCATTGCGGAACATTCTGACGCAATACACCACGCGGTGCGCTGGCAAGATCATAGTCTTGGTGATCAGATGATCTCCCTTTCCCGGTAATCACCAAAACAAGGCGGAGATGACGATCATAGGCATCATGAATGAATCGCGCCAAGGCAGGATGTGCTTGGGCCTGCGTCATTCCATGCAGATCAATGCGCGCCTCAGGGCGCAGTTGCCCGCGAATCATGCGGGTGTGAGTTTTTTTATCCATCCGCAGAGGTTCAATTTTACGCACGGGTTGCGGTGATTCACCCACAGATGCGCCCAGATTCAACTTGGATATATCCAATGTGAAAGTTGGTTTTTCAACGTCCAAAGGTGGCTTGGTTTCTGATTGCGTCAATGCGAAGGACTGTGTCCGTCTGCGCATGGGATTGGCACTGCGCGCGACACGATCCCATAAAAGGCGGTCTTCGCTGCTGAGATTTTTAGGTTTCTTCGCCATACGCTATCCCACAAAACCATCAGGCCAAGCATGGCTCTTTGGCCAAAGAACGGTTAACTGCGCCGCTGCGTTGATTTGCCCCGCGCGATGCCCCGCCGCCTCCCCGGTGCCGCAGAAAATATCGGCACGCTGCGGGCCTTTATGGCCGATCCGCAGTCTTGGGCAAGATAGAGACGGGGCGCATGGCCTTGCGCCTCCAGCATTACGGGCAATCCATACGGAATGTAGGCTGGATCAATGGCAATCGAGCGGTTTGGTGTCAGAACTTCACCCGCAGCACCGAAGGCACCCTCGGTTTGGCGCGGCGCGAAGAAGATGAAGGAGGGATTCTCCCACAGCAAATCATCCATCTCATCAGGATGTGCCTCAAGCCAAGATTTCACCCAATCCGCGGTGATATCCTTCGCAGCGATCGCGCCACGTTCAACCAAAATGTGCCCGATTGAGCGATAAGGGTGGCCATTTTTCGCCGCAAATCCAAATCGCGCGCGCCGTCCGTCAGGATAATCTACCGCGACAGAGCCCTGTATGTGGACAAAATATTGATCCACCCGAGATTTGAGATAGACCAGTTCCAAATCACGGCCCGCCAAAATATTTCTCTGCTCAATCTCTCGGCGGCTATACCAGGGATGATCAAGGTCTGGAGGCGGTGCAAAGAGGGGAAATTTAAATTCACCATCCGCTTCTGCTGTGCCAGCCAGAAGTGGCTCATAATACCCCGTGACATGACCCGCGAAAGCCGCCCCAAACCGTAGTGGTTGAAAGAAATCCTCAAAAAACCTGCGTGCCTCGCTTGGGCATACGGCACGCGCTGCGGCCATGATCGACCCGTGTATCTCTGTGGTTTGTTGGCGGAAAAGTGATAGGATTTCCGCGTAATCTTCACCATCCCAACCCAAAAGATCGGAAAATCCTATGGGGTGAGGATACGTCATGGCATATTCTTTCAGGCGAATTCAACCGCCTGTGGCTACCAAAATCCAATTGGGATTGTTGCTGCCCATCTCGCGGGCAAATGTCCAAACATCGCGCTGGCGTTTAATTTCTGTAGCGCTGCCTTCAACAATTTCACCATCCGCATTGCGCACCAGAGAGGTCAATTCAGCCTCAAAACGAACCGTCAATTCACCCTCACGCGAAGTTGCGTCAAATTGGGCGTCCTGCACGGCAATATCGCTGAGACCAACAAAATGGGCTTCGATTTCCAAACCTTGTGCGCGCCGTGCCTCGATCACCTCATCAAAGCTTTCGGCCACCTCAGCGGATAGAAAATCACGCAATTCTGATATATCGCCACGCTCAAATGCCATCAAAATCATTTCATAGGCACCACGAGCACCTTGCAAGAATTCCTCTACCGAAAAACTCGGCTCGGCGGATTTCATCCCCGCGAGGGCGCGCGCGGCATCTGATCCTTCGGGCACATGATCGGTGATATCCCGATCTGGTCCGCCCTCGATCACCTCAAAATTGCGGCTTTTGCTGGGCTTCGCGGATTTTATTGCATCTGGTGATTTCTCAAATCCCTCGCGCGTGCCCAACACCGCGCGCAAGCGCAAGATCAAGAAAACCGCGATGGCAGCGAGAACCAGAAGGGACAAAAAGGATGAATTCATAGGTGTTTCTCGATTCAAATTCGATGCAGGGGTTACAGCCAAGTGCTTATGTCCATATGTAGGTATGGTCAGGCAGCAAGTCCATGAATTGCGACATGGTTTTAACGGCTATCTTTGCGAAAGGCTCGAAAAATGTGGTTATTTGTTCTTTTTCTCGCAGTTCCACTGATTGAAATCGGGCTTTTCATCGAAATTGGCGGCGCCATCGGCCTTTGGCCGACCCTCGCAATTGTCGTTATCACGGCCATTATGGGCACATCTCTGGTGCGCTCACAAGGCAGTATGGCACTGTCACAGATCAAATCACGGTTTCATGATCTGACAGATCCGACTGAGGCTTTGGCACATGGTGCGATGATTCTGATCGCTGGTGCGCTGCTTCTGACACCTGGTTTCTTCACCGATGCGATTGGGTTTGCGCTTCTGGTTCCAGCTGTGCGTGAATTCCTCATTGGTCAATTGCGTGCGCGGGTCCATGTGACAGGCTTTAAGCAGGGGTCAGTGGACCCCGAGTATGGCGCTGTGATTGATGAAGATGGGGAAATCTTAGAAACGAGAGATCGTGGCCCTTCTCAATGGACGCGGCATTGAGGCTTTGGTCGCAGGCTGCTAAGAGGCCTGTAAAATTTGCCTGAGGGAGATCAAGAATGGCGAAGAAAGACGCAGATGTCGCGCAGGAAAACGGCGCACAAACGCAACCCGTGATGCCGCAGATGAAAATTCTGGGCCAATTTGTGCGCGATTTATCCTTTGAAAACATCGCTGCGCAAAAATCTATCCAAGGGGCGGGCCAACCTGACATTCAACTGCGCGTGGCGCTTGACGGCGGCAAACGGCAAACCGAAAAGCAATATGATGTGATCGTCAAAGTAACGATTGAAGCGAAAACCAAATCTGACACGCCCGAGGCCATTTTCCGTGTCGATCTGGATTACGCAGGCATCTTTCACATCGACAATGTGCCAGACGAACAATTGCATCCCTATTTGATGATCGAATGTCCACGTATGTTGTTTCCGTTCATTCGCCGCATCGTATCGGATGTGACGCGGGATGGGGGGTATTTGCCACTCAATCTGGATACGATTGATTTTGTGGCGCTGTATCGCAGCGAAATTGCCCGCAAAATGAGTGAACAAAAAGCAGACGCCTGATCTTCATCGCTTCCAGATTGCGCTGCCGCCCAGTTCCGCGATGAAATCTTGGTGGGCGGCGCGCTCTGCCTCGGTGATCCGCGGTGCAAGTGGTGCGGGTCGCGTGCGGACGGGTTGGACAGGACGCAGAACATCACGGCTTGTGTCATCCGTGGCGTGAGCAAGAACCAAATCAGGTTGCTTGCCGCCAATCAGCTCCAAATAAACCTCCGCCAAAATTTCGGAGTCCAAAAGCGCGCCATGCTTCTCACGCATTGAGTTATCGACACCAAAACGGCGGCACAGAGAATCAAGACTTGCGGGCGATCCTGGAAATTTGCGGCGTGCGATGGCCAAAGTATCAAGGGCCTGCTCTTTGGGAAGAGTGGGTTTGTTGGCCCATGCAAGCTCGGCGTTTAAAAATTTCATATCGAAGCTGGCATTGTGGATCACAAGCTGCGCATCCCCCACAAAATCCAGAAAATCCTGGGCAATATTCGCAAATACAGGTTTGTCAGCCAAAAATTCATCGCCCAAACCATGCACATTAAAGGCTTCCTGCGGCATGGCACGTTCTGGGTTGATGTATTGGTGGTAGGTTTTCCCTGTCGGGAGATGATTCCACAATTCAACCGCGCCAATCTCAACAATACGGTGGCCTTCAGCAGGCTCAAACCCCGTGGTTTCTGTATCGAGGACGATTTCGCGCATGGGTTATATCTTACCTTGTAAATCTTTGATCAGGCCCCGCACGGCAACACGGGTTTGGTCATAGGAATTGGTCTTTATCACATAATCGGCCCGTTTGATTTTTTCCGCATCAGACATTTGACGGTTCAGAATATGGTTAAACAATTCTAAGTCCATACCATCACGCGCCATCACACGGGACCTTTGGGTTTCGAAATCCGTGGTTACAACCAATACCGCATTCAACCATTCCTCCGCTTTGGTTTCAAAAAGCAGCGGTATATCGCATAAAATCAAATCATAATCGGCATGATCGGCGATGAATGTTTCGCGATCTTGGGCGACCAGCGGTGGATGATCGATTCGAGCCGAGATAGATGTTTCGGTTCTGATTTGATCCAGGCTTCTCAGCGCCGTGCGGTCAACGGCCCCATCTGTGACCAAATCGGCGTTTAGAGACTTAAGAAGACCCACCGCCGCGCCATCTTTGGCATAAAGCGTGGCCACCACAGCATCAGCATCCCACACGGGAACTCCCTCGGCATGGAACATTTGCGCCGTGGTGCTTTTGCCCATGCCAATGGAGCCGGTCAGACCAAGAAGAAAACTCATCTTTCCAGAACCGCGCGGCGCAGATCATCATCTATTTCAGGCATTTTACCAAACCATTGAGCAAAACCCGGCGCCGCCTGATGCAGAAGCATCCCCAAGCCATCAACGACACGCATCCCAAAATCTTCGGCCTGTTGCAGAAGCGCGGTTTTCAGGGGGGAATAGACAATATCATTAACCACAGCGTCTGAGTTAAGGTTGTGCAAATCCACATCCAACGGCGGTTGGCCCGTCATGCCAAGTGATGTGGTGTTCACCAACAGATGACAATGCGGCAATAATTTTGGAAGAGCATCGAACCCAGCAGGATGAATTCTTGCGCCAAATTGGCCCCGCAAGTTTTCTGCACGGGTCAAATTTCGGTTCAATACATGAATTTCTGACGCGCCATCATCAAGGAGCGCAGAAATCACGGCCTTGGCGGCACCGCCTGCGCCGAAGATTACGGCAGGTCCAGACCTGCTTTGGAACTCTGGGATGGTTTGTTGAATATTGGAAATGAATCCAAGTCCATCCGTATTATCAGCGATTATTTCGCCTGATTTTGAAAAGGTTAACGTGTTCGCCGCGCCAATGGCGCGTGCCCGATCCGTTACAATATCTGCATATCCCAAAACCGCTTCTTTATGTGGGATGGTGACATTGGCACCCACAAACCCCAATTTCGGAAGAAGCCGCAAAATTGCCTCTAAATCTTCAGCACGGGCGTGCAGCGGAACGTAATGCCCAGCGATATCGTATTTCTTCAGCCAAAATCCATGTAATTTTGGCGATTTGCTGTGTGCAATGGGATCACCCAACACAGCCGCAAGTGGAACCATATCCGTCATCTCTCAATGAACCCTCGTAGGGACAAGTAATTCAGCACCTCGATCAGGGGCAGGCCCAGCACGTCAAAATAGCTGCCATCAATTCGTGTGAACAGACGTATCCCTTCCGACTCTAACATATAACCGCCAACACTGGACTGAATCGCGGGCCAATTTCGGACGAGATATGCCTCAAGAAAAGCATCACTGAACGATGCCATATGCAAGCGAACCTCGCCTATATGACGCCAAATTGGTTCGCATTCGTCATAAATCACAACCGCAGAAAGCAATTTATGCACGCCCCCCCGCAAACAGATCAGTTGGTCACGCGCCTGTTCTAAGTTATGCGGTTTAGAGAATAATTTCCCTTTAAATTCAAGAATTTGGTCACAGCCCAGAACCACCGCATCTGGAAATTTGCGGGAAACTTTCGCTGCTTTGGCCTCAGCCAATTGGTCGACAATATTGCGTGGCGATAATTCTGCGGCGCCTAGGCTTTGCTTCAACATATCTTCATCGATTCGCGCGTTGATCGCTTCGAAAGACAGCCCCGCGTTTCGAAACAGGCTTTGCCGGACCTGCGATTGTGAGGCGAGGATGATTTTTTTCATAGGATTATTCCGTGGGCCTCTTTGGGGATAACCGCTTGTAAAAAATGATGGCATATCGGAGTGGTCCCGTTCAACCACAGCTTTGCCGAGATGTTGGTCAAGTGACGGGTCATTTATCCACGGGTGTAAAATTGATCCCCTTGTTAGGAAAAGGTGTGCAGCAGATTACGGTATCCCCTGATTATACACAGGTGCAAAAGTCTTAGGTCACTGTAACCATATGATTATAAACATTATTTCTCCAATACTCTGCGCTGTTTATAATATTTGGACACTGCTGCAAATCTGTGGAAAAAATCAGGATAATTATGTTTTCCCAGCTATGCACAGCACTACTAGAACAACATCCTTTCTTAATATTAATGTTTTTATTAAGAGATGCACAGAAACTCGGCTTCGTGATGCTTGGTTGACTCATCGCCCATCCATGCCTAGAAGGCAAAGAAATCGCCCGTCCGGGTGTATCTTTTCCCCTTTTTAAAATCCCTGTCTGCGTAGATCGCTGATCGGGGCATATGGACCTCTCATGACAGTGAATTCCTTGAACCTTGCCGATCTCAAGGCAAAATCCCCAAAAGACCTTCTTTCTATGGCGGAAGAATTGGAGATCGAAAACGCATCAACCATGCGTAAAGGCGATATGATGTTCGCCATCCTCAAGGAACGCGCTGAAGAAGGGTGGGATGTCTATGGCGATGGTGTCCTAGAAGTGTTGCAGGATGGGTTCGGTTTCCTGCGTTCGCCAGAAGCAAACTATCTTCCTGGTCCAGATGATATCTATGTATCGCCTGATATGATCCGCCAACATAGTTTGCGGACAGGTGATACGGTCGAAGGCGTGATCGCAGCGCCACGCGAAACCGAAAATTATTTTGGTCTGACCAAAGTATCGAAGATCAATTTCGAGGTGCCTGAAAAGGCGCGTCATAAGGTGGCCTTTGACAATCTGACGCCGCTTTATCCAGATGAGCGGCTGAAAATGGAGATCGAGGATCCAACGATAAAGGATCGTTCGGCCCGGATTATCGATCTGGTTTCGCCAATCGGGAAGGGTCAGCGCGCCTTGATCGTGGCGCCGCCGCGCACAGGTAAAACGGTGCTGTTGCAAAATATTGCCCATTCTATCGAAACCAATCATCCAGAATGTTATTTGATTGTTCTGCTGATTGATGAACGCCCCGAAGAAGTGACAGATATGCAGCGGTCGGTGAAGGGCGAGGTTGTATCTTCGACCTTCGATGAGCCAGCAACACGCCATGTTGCCGTAGCGGAAATGGTCATTGAAAAGGCGAAGCGTCTGATCGAACATAAACGCGATGTTGTGATCTTGCTTGATTCAATCACCCGCCTTGGTCGCGCATACAACACGGTTGTCCCATCCTCCGGTAAAGTTTTGACAGGGGGCGTGGATGCAAACGCGCTGCAACGTCCAAAACGGTTTTTTGGTGCGGCGCGTAATATCGAGGAAGGCGGATCGTTGACCATCATCGCAACAGCCTTGATTGATACGGGCAGTCGTATGGATGAAGTGATTTTTGAAGAATTTAAGGGCACGGGCAATTCTGAGATCGTCTTGGATCGCAAAGTTGCGGATAAACGTGTCTTCCCTGCGATGGATATTTTGAAATCAGGCACGCGCAAAGAGGACCTCTTGGTTGACAAAGGCGACCTACAGAAAACATATGTCTTGCGCCGTATTTTAAATCCGATGGGCACCACGGATGCGATTGAGTTCCTGATTTCAAAGCTGAAACAGACCAAGACAAATTCTGAATTCTTCGATTCCATGAATACTTAAATGTCGGCCGCGACACGCGATACAATTTTCGCACAAGCGTCTGGAACGGGCCGCGCTGGTGTGTCTGTTATTCGCGTATCAGGGCCTGATGCGGCTTCGATTTGCGCGTGCCACATTGCGTCATTGCCAGAGGCAGGGCGGTTTAAACTGAGTCATTTCCAGGTCGATGGTCACAATATTGACCATCTGCTTGTGTTGACCTTTAAGGCTCCCAGCAGTTTTACAGGCGAAGATGTGGTTGAGCTTCACTGCCATGGAAGTCTAGCCGTGGTGAAGGCAATTTTGGCGGCGTTGGGGCGGCATCCTCAGGCACGGCCAGCGGAGCCTGGCGAATTCACGCGTCGTGCTTTGGAAAACAATAAACTGGATCTGGCCCAAGTCGAAGGGCTGGGTGATCTGATCACTTCGGAAACCGAGGCGCAGAGACTTCAAGCGGCGCGGGTCTTTTCAGGTCAATTAGGGGCACTGGTGGATAGTTGGCGTCAAAAATTGGTGCGGGCTGCTGCATTAATTGAGGTTACTATCGATTCGCTGATGAGGACGTGCCGGTGGGACGTGACGCCAGAGGTGGGTGCAATTGTTCATGAGGTTGTGGCCAGCTTGACGTCCGAGATTGACGGGAGTTTTGTGGCAGAACGTATTCGTGACGGATTTGAGGTCGCGATCATTGGTGCGCCAAATGCAGGAAAATCCACGTTGCTGAATATGATTTCGGGACGTGATGTTGCGATCACGTCAGAAATTGCAGGCACCACCCGAGATGTGATCGAGGTTCAAATGGACCTGAATGGTTTGCCAGTGACTCTTTTGGATACGGCGGGCATCCGTGAAAGCGCGGATGAGATTGAAACACTTGGCGTTCACCGTGCTATTGCGCGCGCGCAGCAAGCTGATCTTCGGGTTTTTCTGAAATCTACGCCTGATGAAGAGCCGCCATTTCCGCTTGGGGAAAATGATATTTCCCTTTTGGGTAAGGGCGATTTGCACAAGTTTGGTCTTACCGCGGTCTCTGGGCGATCAGGCGAAGGGGTAGACGCGTTGCTCGCGCACATCACAGAAATTTTGCTGGCGCGCGCTGCTAATGTGGGAACCGCCACCCATCTGCGCCATCGTCACGCGATGGAGGCAGCGCGAGAGGCGCTGGAACAGGCAAGTGCGATATTGGCCGAAGAACCCGCAAACGCAGAGATTGCAGCGGAATATGTGAGATATGCTATAAGGAAATTGGATTCGCTGATTGGCCGTGTCGATGTCGAAATGGTATTGGGCGAAATCTTTTCGCAGTTTTGCCTTGGGAAATAGCGTTTTGGAGTGTTTCACGTGAAACATTTTGATTTTGATGTGATCGTTATAGGCGGTGGCCACGCAGGTGCGGAGGCGGCGCATACAGCGGCGCGTTCTGGCGCAAGAACCGCGCTTGTGACGCTGTCGTTGGACAATATTGGTGTGATGTCGTGCAACCCCGCGATTGGCGGTTTGGGCAAAGGCCATTTGGTCCGCGAGATAGATGCGCTTGGCGGGGTCATGGGCGTGGCCGCAGATCGGTCAGGCATACAGTTTCGCCTGTTGAATCGGCGCAAAGGCCCCGCGGTGCAAGGCCCGCGCACGCAATCAGATCGTAGGCTTTATCGGGCCGCGATGGTGGATTTGCTTAGGCGTACGCCAAACTTGACGATGATCGCGGGCGAAGTCGCAGATTTCATTGCCACGGATCACATTGTTTCTGGCGTGGTTTTGGCGGATGGGTCAGACATCACAGGGAAAGCCGTTGTTTTGACCACGGGCACATTCCTACGTGGCGTGATCCATATTGGTGACCAGCGTATGGCAGGTGGCCGCATGGGCGATCAGCCCTCCGTGAAACTGGCAGAGAGAATTGACGGTTTTGGCCTGCCCCTTGGCCGGCTCAAGACGGGCACACCTCCGCGTTTGGATGGGCGGACCATCAATTGGGACGGTCTGGAAACCCAGCCCGCCGATGATGATCCTGTGATGTTTTCATTCTTGTCAAATAAACCAGTGGCGCGCCAGATTGCCTGTGGCATCACCCATACCAATGAGAAAACCCACGAAATTATTCGCGAAAATCTCGGTCGTTCCGCAATGTATGGGGGTCATATCGAAGGGATTGGGCCACGGTATTGCCCATCTATCGAAGACAAAATCGTGCGATTTTCTGATAAGCCCTCGCATCAGGTTTTCTTGGAGCCAGAGGGTCTGGATGATCACACGATATATCCCAACGGCATTTCCACATCATTGCCTGCCGATGTTCAGCTGGATTATGTGCGCTCCATGGTTGGGCTTGAATCGGTGTCCATTCTTCAACCTGGCTATGCCATCGAATATGATTTTGTTGACCCGCGCGCCCTTGGTCCTGACTTGCAGCTGAAATCGGTGAAAAACCTTTATCTCGCAGGTCAAATCAACGGCACCACAGGATATGAGGAGGCCGCTGCGCAGGGCTATGTCGCGGGGATCAATGCCGCGCGGCACGCTATGGATCAGGATCCTGTCATCTTTTCCCGCCGTGACAGCTACATCGGGGTAATGATCGATGACCTTGTCACACGGGGTGTCAGTGAGCCGTATCGGATGTTCACCTCACGCGCAGAGTTTCGTTTGTCCTTACGTGCGGATAACGCAGATCAAAGGTTGACCCCGCTTGGCATCACGCTCGGAACCGTGGATGAGACACGCAAACGCGCGTTCGGCGTGAAAATGGAACAGCTGGCCGCCTGCTATGATCAATTGCACGCCTGTCAGCTTACCCCATCAGAGGGCAAGAAACACGGCCTGAACATGAATCAAGATGGTCAGCGCCGCAATGCGGTGGAGCTTCTGGCCTTTCCAGATATTGAGTTTGGTCATCTTGAGCAGATTTGGCCCCAATTGGCAGAACATGATCTCCAGATAAAGCAGCAGATTAACCGTGAAGCCCAATACGCGGCTTATATCGCACGGCAGGAACGGGATGTTCTGGCCTTGAAGCGTGATGAGGCCCAAACGATCCCCCATGATATGAATTTTATGGAAATCGAAGGGCTATCCACCGAATTGCGCCAAAAACTAACCAAGGTGCAGCCGCGTGATCTGGGGCAGGCGGGACGGATTGACGGGATGACACCAGCCGCCTTGACCCTTATTTTGACCAAGTTGCGCCAATACCAGCGGAAATCTGCATGAACGAGGCCGAAGCGAAAGCCTATCTTGCCGACCGTGTTTCACGTGAAACAATGCAGCGTCTTCAGATTTACGTTGATATGCTGATCAAATGGCAAAAGGCCATAAATCTGGTCGCGCCTGGGACTTTGCCCGATGCTTGGGCGCGCCATATTGTGGATTCAGCCCAGATTTTTCCGTTGGTCGATAAAACCCAAGGAAAATGGCTGGATATGGGCAGCGGCGGTGGTTTTCCTGGCCTGGTCTGTGCTATTTTGGCGGCAGAGGCAGCCCCCTTGATCGATTTTCACTTTATTGAATCTGATTTGCGGAAATGCGCGTTTTTGCGGGATGTGGCCCGGCAGACCAACCTATCAATTCATGTGATGTCACGCAGGATTGAAGACGCACCCCCGCAAAACGCCGATATTATTTCAGCCCGCGCCCTGAGCGATTTAAGCAAACTTTGCACACTGTCCTATCGCCATTTGGCAACAGATGGCCAGTGTTTGTTCTTGAAGGGTCAATCCGCCGCGCAAGAAATCGACAGCGCCAAGGAATCATGGCAAATGTCACTCACCGCATATCCAAGCGTAACCAGTGATGACGGTCAAATTATAGAAATAAAGGAATTACGCCGTGCCTGAGAACGCTTCGCCTCGTATTATTGCAATCGCCAACCAAAAGGGCGGTGTTGGCAAAACAACCACGACCATCAATCTTGGGGCTGCTTTGGCGGCTCTGGGCCAGCGTGTGTTGTTGATTGATCTTGACCCGCAGGGCAATGCCTCGACCGGCTTGGGGGTCGAAAATCGCGATTTGTCCAGCTATGATCTTTTGATCGAAGGCGCCCCCTTGTCAGAGATTGTGCAGAAAACCAATGTTGCGGGCCTTGATCTTGTGCCCGCGACCACGGATCTCAGTTCTGCTGATGTGGAACTGAGCGATAATGAAAAGCGGGTGATCTTGCTGCGAAACGCGTTTGAGGCCGCAGATATCGGCCATTATGACTATATTTTTATGGATTGTCCGCCATCACTCAGCCTTTTGACCGTGAATGCCTTGGTTGCTGCGCATTCTGTCTTGGTGCCGTTGCAGGCTGAGTTTTTCGCGCTCGAGGGGCTTTCGCAATTGATGTTGACCGTGCGCCAAGTGCGCGAAGGCGCGAATGCCGAGCTTCGCATCGAAGGCGTGGTGTTGACCATGTATGATTTGCGCAACAACCTGTCCAAATTGGTCGAGGATGATGCGCGGCAAACGCTTGGGGAATTGGTGTATGAGACCAAAATACCCCGAAATGTGCGCCTATCCGAAGCGCCCTCTTTCGCGCAGACGGTTTTGGAATATGATGCTTCCTCCACGGGGGCCTTGGCGTATAAAGCGCTGGCAGCCGAAATTCTAGCACGGCATCACGCCTAAGTTTGGGAGACGATAATGAGTAAACGCGACAAACGCGGGCTGGGCCGTGGTCTTTCGGCATTGATGCAGGATATTGATACAGGGAAGGCAAGCGACCCGATTCCATCGCCGCAGGGGGAGGTGGCCCCCAGTGGCGCAACCCCGTCACGCCGTGCAGATGCAAAGCTGCCAATCGAGCGGATTCGTCCCAACCCAGATCAGCCGCGCCGTAATTTCACCGCCGAAGCCTTGGAGGAGCTGGCCGCATCGATTAAGGAAAAGGGCATTATTCAGCCGCTGATCGTGCGCCCTGATCCGAATCATGACGGTGATTACCAGATCGTTGCGGGCGAACGGCGGTGGCGTGCGTCCCAAATGGCGCAGCTGTATGAACTGCCCATCATCATTCGCGATTTCACCGATGTTGAGGTTCTGGAAATTGCCATTATCGAAAACATTCAGCGCGCGGACCTGAACCCTATTGAAGAGGCGATGGGATATCGGCAATTGATTGATCGATTTGGCCACACCCAAGAAAAATTGGCCGAGGCCATGGGCAAAAGCCGCAGCCATATCGCAAACCTCATGCGTTTGTTGCAGCTGCCTGAGGATGTGCAGGAAATGTTGCGCGCGGGTCGTTTGTCTGCGGGTCATGCCCGTGCCCTTATCACGACACCAAACGCCTCTGAATTGGCCCGTGACATTATCGCAAAGGGTCTATCGGTGCGAGAGGCTGAGAAATTAGCGCAATCTTCGGGCGACAAGCCGAAGGTAACCCGCCCTGATGTGGCGCGCAAAGACGCAGACACCCGTGCGATTGAGAACGATCTTTCCGCTGCGTTGGGGATGAAGGTCGAGATCCAGCATGATCCGGCCAGCGGCAAAGGCAAAATGTTCATCGCGTATAAAGACTTGGAGGCCTTGGACGATTTGATGCGCCGCCTTGGTGGTGGATCCTAAGCCAGAAGCCCGCGCAGAATACCATTCAGCACTGGCCGCCCAGCATCTGAGCACGAGAGCCAATCATCGTCCTGCCTCATCAGCCCTAAAACTTTGAATTCATTCAGTTTTTCTGGATTTATTGCGGTGCTTGACAGGGCCCTTATCCGCGATAGGGACACCCCTTCGCGGAGGCGAAGACCCATCATCAATGCTTCAACCGCTTGATCCTCGGCGGAAATAACTTCGCGTGGGGCTTCACCCGTGCCTGTTTGCTCCACTTGGGTGAGCCAAGAATTTGGCACAAGCGGGGTCGCGGTTGCGTATTTTTCTCCGTTCAAGGTCAAACGGCCGTGCGCCCCTGGACCAATCCCAAGATAATCGCCATAGCGCCAATAGATTAGATTGTGCCGCGATTGCGCCATATCGCTGGCATGGTTTGAAATTTCATAAGCCGGTAATCCCGCGCTATCGCACAGCTCTTGCGTGAGCTCATACATATCAACGGCCAGATCCTCATGCGGTAGACCATCAAGCTTGCCAATTTTGGCGCGTGCGCCAAAGGCCGTGCCATCTTCGATTGTTAACTGGTAGGCCGATAGGTGATCCAAGCCCAATGACAAGGCGCGGGTCAATTCGTTGCGCCAGTCGTCCAAAGTTTGATGCTGTCGCGCATAAATCAAATCAAAACTGACGCGCGGGAAAATGCCACGCGCAATGTCAAAGGCAGCGATGCCCTCCGCCGCGCTGTGCAAGCGACCCAATGCCTTGAGATCAGGATCGTTCAGGGCCTGAATACCCATAGACAGTCTCGAAACGCCTGCGGCGTGATAGTCTGCAAATCGGCCTGCTTCGGTAGAGGTCGGGTTTGCCTCAAGGGTGATTTCCAGATCATTCGCGGCGGGCCAATGATACGAAACCCGTTCGATAATGGCGGCCACAACATCGCCATTCATCAGGGATGGTGTGCCGCCTCCAAAAAACACCGAATGAAGAACACGGCCACCACATTCCACAGCCAAGCGATCAATCTCGCTGAGATAGGCTTGTTTCCAACGCGATTGGTTAATGCGTTGCGATACATGAGAGTTGAAATCGCAATAAGGGCATTTGGCTTGGCAAAACGGCCAGTGGATATAAATGCCAAAGCCGCCATTCTCCCAATCCTCACGCGTGCTCAAGCAGGCTCACCAATTTTTTGAACGCGTCAGCGCGATGGCTGATTTTATTTTTCTCCCAACGATCCATCTCGCCAAAGGTGATGTCATACCCGTTTGGTTGGAAAATCGGATCATAGCCATGTCCCTGATCCCCACGCATCGGCCAGATTACCTGACCATCCATGACGCCTTCAAATATTTCATCATGACCATCGGGCCAAGCCAAGACAAGCGTGCAGCAAAACCGTGCATGGCGCGGATAGGGGGCCTTAATGGCGTCTAATTCTTGCTGCACGCGGGTCATGGCCATGATGAAGTCACGACCATTTGGTGTTTCTGCCCAATCTGCCGTATAGACACCAGGTGCATTGCCAAGCGCGCCGACCTCGATACCGCTGTCATCGGCCAGGGCGGGTAGGCCCGTGGCCTTGGCGGCGGCATGGGCTTTGATGCGCGCATTCTCGATAAATGTTGTGCCTGTTTCTTCTGGCTCTGGTAGATCGTAATCCTTCGCAGACACCGCAGAAATTCCAAAAGGCGCCAGAAGGGCGACCATCTCCTCAAACTTGCCCTGATTATGAGTCGCAACCAACAGCGCAGGTGAGGTAAATTTCCGCATCAGCCAATCGCCGCATTCTGCGCTGAGACAAGCTCCGCAACGCCTTTCTGAGCCAGTATTTGAAGGTCTGAAAACTCCTCAAGCGAGAAGGTAGCGTTCTCTGCGCTGGCTTGAATTTCAATCAGCCTGCCCGCGCCTGTCATCACAAAATTGCTGTCGGTTCCTGCTTCGGAATCTTCGGGATAGTCCAGATCCAGAACCGCCTGACCAGCATAAATACCGCAAGATACCGCAGCGACATTGTCCAGAATGGGGTCTGATGTCAGTGCGCCCGAGGCAAGCAGTTTATTTACCGCCAGACGCAACGCAACCCAACCGCCGGTGATGGACGCGCAGCGCGTGCCACCATCGGCTTGCATCACATCGCAGTCGATTGTGATCTGGCGCTCCCCAAGGGCGGATCGATCCACACCTGCCCGCAATGCACGCCCAATAAGGCGCTGAATTTCCTGTGTTCGCCCAGATTGTTTCCCCGCAGCAGCTTCCCGCCGCCCGCGTGTATGGGTGGCGCGCGGCAACATTCCATATTCCGCAGTTACCCATCCAAGCCCCGTGTTCTTCAGAAATGGCGGCACACGTTCCTCGATTGTTGCGGAACACAGGACATGGGTATCCCCACATTTTATCAAACATGAGCCCTCCGCGTGGCGCATGACGGCAGTTTCAATAGAAATTTTCCGCATTTCATCTAGGTTTCTGCCTGAAGGACGCATAAATATCTCCTTGTGATCCACTACCCGTGGGATAGTCGCAGACATGGGTGTGTTGCAAGCAGGATTGACCGATACATGGTTTTCGCATGTTGGGCGGTCCGCAATTGGGCATGAATGAATGAACGAAACGTCACAAATTCTGTCTGAAATGAATGATCGCTCGCGCGAAGTGTTTCGCCGCGTGGTCGAGGGCTATCTGGCCACGGGTGAGCCTGTTGGGTCCCGCAGTCTGACCCGCAATCTGTCGGAGCAGGTATCAGCCGCCACCGTCCGCAATGTGATGCAGGATTTGGAATATCTGGGTCTGCTTGACAGCCCCCATGTCTCAGCTGGCCGTGTGCCCACCACGATGGGTTTGCGGATGTTTGTGGATGGTCTTCTTGAGGTCTCTGAACTTGGGGAAGATGACAAAACGCAGCTTGAATCATCCCTCCAAAGCAATTCGGATTCGGTTACGAATGCCTTGGATCGGGTGGGTAAAGCACTGTCGGGGATCACCCATGGGGCCAGCTTGGTGCTTGCACCCAAACACGAAGCGCCAATCAAGCATGTTGAATTCGTCTCTCTTTCTGTTGAAAAAGCCTTGGTGGTTCTCGTTTTCGCAGATGGTCATGTTGAAAATAGACTATTCACCCCCCCGCCCGGACTGACCCCAAGCGCGATGCGCGAGGCGGCCAATTTCGTTAATGCATGGGCCGAGGGTCGCACCGTCAGCGATTTGCGCGCAGTGATGGAACAAGAGGTGACACATCGGCGGCAAGAGATCGACACTTTGGCGCAATCTTTGATCGAATCGGGCCTTGCGATTTGGGAAGATGCGGGAAACCGTGGTGAAAGGCTGATTGTGCGTGGGCGCGCGAATCTTCTCGATGGTGCGCCCGAATTGGCGGATTTGGAGCGGATCAAAAACCTGTTTGATGATCTTGAACGCAAGCGTGATATTGCAGAATTTCTTGATCTCACGGATCGTGGCGATGGTGTGCGCATTTTTATCGGCTCCGAGAACAAGTTATTTTCACTTACGGGTTCCTCTTTGGTGGTCTCTCCCTATATGAACGCGGAACGGAAAATTATTGGCGCGGTGGGTGTGATTGGACCAACGCGCATCAATTACGGTCGGATCGTGCCGATTGTGGATTATACGGCGCAGTTGGTTGGGAAATTAATCTCTGATCGTGCATAAGAGGTGAAAGATGGCAGAGCCAAAGGAAGAGCAATTCCTTGATGATATTGATGGGCCAGAAGAGGATATCGACCTTGCCGAAGGGATTGGCGAAGAGACCGATACCAGCCCCGAAGCAGCCCTGGAGGCGCTGATCGCAGAACGCGACCAGCTTAAAGACCGATTGTTGCGCGTGATGGCGGATTCCGAAAATCTGCGTAAGCGTGCCGAGCGGGATCGCCGTGAAGCCGAGCATTATGGCGGCACCCGGCTGGCCCGTGATTTGCTGCCCGTTTATGACAATCTTAACCGCGCGCTTTCCGCTGTCGGGGACGAGCAGCGGGACGTTGCGGGCAGCGTGATCGAGGGGATCGAATTGACCCTTCGTGAACTTCTGAATGTCTTTGGCAAACATGGTATGGCGGTCGTGAAACCCGCAGAGGGCGAACAATTCGACCCACAATTGCATCAGGCCATGTTCGAAGCGCCTGTTCCAGGCACCACAGCGGGCCAGATCATTCAGGTGATGACCGAAGGGTTCCTTCTGCATGATCGATTGTTGCGCCCGGCACAGGTTGGCGTGTCCTCCACGCCAAAATCCTAATCCTTTAACAGGGATTTCAGGTCATAAATCAGGTCCAACGCATCGCGCGCGGTGAGTTCGTCAGGATGCACGGCGCGCAATCTCTCCTCCAACGCGGTGGATTTTTGCACCTCGCGCGGGGGTGTCGCAGAAAACAAAGGCAGATCATCCATGAGACGTGTTTGTGTCTGCCCTTCCCGATCGTTCTTTTCCAGCATTTGCAAAACCTGTTCCGCACGATGAATGACGGGTCCGGGAAGTCCTGCCAGTTTTGCAACCTGAACCCCATAGGACCGATCAGCGGCGCCCTCGCACAATTCGTGCAGAAAGACGATTTCGCCATCGAACTCCTTGACAGCGACTGTGGCGTTGCGCGCGCTTTTCAATTGGCCGGCCAGCGCAGTCAATTCGTGATAATGGGTTGCAAACAGCGCGCGGCATTTGCTGACATCATGTAGATATTCCAACGTCGCCCAGGCAATGGACAGGCCATCATATGTCGCCGTTCCGCGCCCGATTTCATCCAATATCACAAGGGCACGATCATCAGCTTGATTCAAAATTGCGGCTGTTTCCACCATTTCCACCATGAATGTGGATCGCCCGCGTGCCAAATCATCCGAGGCACCAACACGGCTGAAAACTTGACTAACAAGACCCAAATTTGCGGATTGAGCAGGCACAAAACTGCCCAGTTGAGCCAGAATGACGATTAGCGCGTTTTGGCGCAAATAGGTGGATTTACCCGCCATATTCGGACCCGTCAGCAACTGAATCGCAGCGCCATCGTCCGATGGTGACAAAGCGCAGTCATTTGGCACAAACCGCGCGCCGCCGCTGCGCAATGCTTCTTCGACAACGGGATGGCGGCCGCCTATGATATCAAAATCGCGATTTTTGCTTAAAATAGGCCGCACCCAATCTTGTGACCGTGCGATATGCGCCAAAGCCAGATAGAGATCGGTGGAGGCCAAGGCAAAACTGGCCCGCATGACCGCATCGAATTGATCAAGAATGGCTTGGCGGAGGGTTGCGAAAATCTGTTTCTCAATCTCAATTGCGCGCGCGCCAGAGTTGAGGATCTTGGTTTCCAATTCCGACAGGTCCACCGTGGTAAAACGCACCGCATTCGCCGTGGTTTGGCGATGGATAAACTGCGCAGATAAGGGGGTCGATAGCATCTTCTCTGCGTGGGTGGCTGTGGTTTCGATGAAATAGCCAAGCACATTGTTATGCTTGATCTTCAGCGAAGAAATGCCCGTTTCCGCGATATAGTCACCTTGCATTATCCCGATGATGCCGCGCCCCTCATCACGAAGGTTGCGCATTTCGTCCAGCTCGGCATTGTAGCCTTGTGCAACAAATCCACCATCGCGCAGCAGCAAAGGTGGCTCGGCGACCACAGCCACCTCCAGAAGTGAAATGAGACCGGCGTGCCCCTCCAAATCAGTCACTAAATCATTCCATAGAGACGGCAGTTCAGTGTTCTTTAGATGATTGGCGATCTGTTCGCCGCCCATCAGACCCGCACGAATGGCGGCCATGTCGCGCGGGCTTGCACGATCCAGAGACAGGCGGGACAAGGCCCGTTCCATATCTGGAACATTGCGCAGAATTCCACGCAGGTTTTCACAAATGGCACTATTCTCGATCCCGAACTGCACGGCTTCGTGCCGCGCCGTGATCTCCTCCAAATCGGTCGATGGGGCGGAAATCCGCCGCTCCAACAAGCGCCCGCCCGCGCTTGTCAGCGTTTTGTCGATCACCGATAGAAGGCTGCCTTTCCGACCGCCAGACAGCGCTTGGGTGATTTCCAGATTCTTGCGCGTGGCGGCATCAATCAACATCACCCGCGTCGTCGATTGGCGAATGGGACGGTGAAGGCGCGGCAGGTTGCCTTTTTGGGTGATGTCCAGATAATCGACAATCGCGCCCATAGTGGACCGCTCCGCGCGTTCGAATTGGCCGAGGGCATCCAAACTGTCGATCTGGAACAACTTTGTCAGACGCATTGTTGCGGAGCCGCTGTCAAAGCTCGTAGGTGCAAGTCGGGTGACGCTTGCGCCCCACTCCTCGATCAAAGCGGCTCGCACCTCATCCAAAGTCTCGGAAATCAGCACTTCGCGCGGGGCGAGACGCGCCAATTCGGGGCCAAGCCGCGCTGGGCTGAGTGGCATCACCCAAAAGCCGCCCGTAGACATATCACACCAGGACAGCGCCGCCTCCCCACGCGATCCTAAAATAGGCAGCAAGGTAATTGTGCCGCCGCGCCTCCAAAAGGCTGCCTTCTGTCAGGGGTTCCGGGGTCACCACACGGATCACATCGCGCTTCACCACGGATTTTGGATCCGCGTTTCTTTGCTTCGGCTGGGTCTTCCAATTGTTCTGCAACCGCCACCCGAAATCCTTTGCGGATCAGGGTAAGAAGGTAATTTTCAGCGGCGTGGAAAGGCACGCCGCACATCGGGATATCTTCACCCAAATGTTGACCGCGTTTGGTCAGGGCAATGTCCAAGGCTTCGGCCGCGGCGATGGCGTCATCGAAAAACATCTCGTAAAAATCGCCCATGCGATAAAACAAAAGCGCATCCGCGTGACGCTCCTTCACCGCGAGATACTGCGCCATCATCGGCGTGACTTGCCCTGTCATATCTGCCCCCTTCTTTGATCCTAGCCTAATGCCTCTCTGACATGGATTGAAGGGACAAAAGAGATGCGTTGTCGCCACGCGAAAGGGATTGTAAACGGAAGAAAAGAGGAGGCGATTTTTATGGCAAATAAACCAAAGGTCACGCGGGAGGAGGCTCTGGCCTATCACCTGGAACCCCGTCCCGGTAAGATCGACATTTCTGCGTCCACCGCGATGTCGACCCAACGGGATCTCAGCCTTGCCTATTCGCCTGGTGTGGCCGTCCCCTGCGAAGTCATCGCGCAAAACCCAGAAACCGCCTATGATTACACCACCAAGGGCAATTTGGTTGCCGTCATCTCGAATGGGACAGCGGTTTTGGGGCTGGGCAATCTTGGTGCGCTTGCCTCTAAACCCGTGATGGAGGGGAAGGCGGTTCTGTTTAAACGCTTTGCCGATATCAACTCGATTGATATCGAGCTTGCCACCGAAGATGTCGATGAATTTGTCAATGCTGTGCGCCTCATGGGCCCGACCTTTGGTGGCATCAACCTTGAAGACATCAAGGCACCTGAATGTTTCATGATTGAACAGCGTCTGAAGGAGGATATGGATATTCCCGTCTTCCATGATGACCAACATGGGACGGCCGTGATCTGTGCTGCGGGCTTGATCAATGCGCTGCATTTGACAGGCAAAAAGATCGAGGATGTGCGCATCGTGCTGAACGGGGCGGGCGCAGCGGGGATCGCCTGCCTTGAGTTGCTGAAATCCATGGGTGCGCAGCACCAAAACTGCATTATTTGCGACACCAAGGGCGTGGTCTATCAAGGCCGCACCGAAGGGATGAACCAATGGAAATCGGCCCATGCGGTAAAGACGGAATTGCGGAGCCTTGAGGATGCGATGCGTGGCGCGGATGTCTTCCTTGGGGTTTCGGCCAAAGGGGCGGTGACTCAGGATATGGTAAAATCCATGGCGGAAAACCCGGTGATTTTTGCGATGGCCAACCCCGATCCAGAAATCACCCCTGAAGAAGCGCATGAGGTGCGCCCCGATGCGATTGTGGCCACGGGGCGCAGCGATTACCCCAATCAGGTCAACAATGTTCTGGGTTTTCCTTATTTGTTCCGAGGCGCGCTGGATATCCATGCGCGCGCCATTAATGATGACATGAAAATCGCCTGTGCGCGCGCCTTGGCGGAACTCGCCCGCGAGGATGTGCCAGATGAGGTCGCCATGGCCTATGGTGAAAAACTGTCTTTTGGCCGAGATTACATCATTCCGACCCCGTTTGATCCGCGTTTGATCTATACCATCCCGCCTGCTGTGGCGCGCGCGGGCATGGATACGGGCGCGGCGCGGCGCCCAATTTTGGATCTGGATGCTTACGCAAAGGACTTGCAGGCGCGGATGGATCCGACCTCATCGATCATGCAAGGTATTTACGCCCGGGCACGCAACGCGCAGGCCCGCATGATCTTTGCCGAAGGGGATGATATTCGTGTTCTGCGCGCCGCCGTTGCCTATCAACGCAATGGTTTGGGCAAGGCCTTGGTTGTGGGGCGCGAGGCAGATGTGGCGGAGAAGCTCACCGCCGCGGGTCTTGCGGATGCAGTTCGTGAATTGGAGATCATCAACGCCGCTAAAACCCGCCATTTGGAGGTGTATAAGGAGTTTCTATACAATCGCTTGCAAAGAAAAGGCTTTGATCGCCACGATATTCATCGTTTAGCGGCACGTGATCGCCATGTTTTCTCGGCGCTGATGCTGGCCCATGGTCACGGGGACGGTTTGGTTACAGGCGCGACCCGAAAATCGGCTCATGTTCTGGGATTGATCAATCATGTCTTTGATGCCAGCGCCAAAGATGGGGCCGTTGGTATAACTGTAATGATGCTCAAGGGCCGCGTTGTTTTGGTGGGCGACACGTTTGTCCACGAATGGCCCGAGGCCAAAGATCTGCGCTTATCGCCAAACGTGCAGCCAGCGTTGCACGCATTTTGGGGCTTGAGCCGCGTGTGGCCTTCGTCAGTTTCTCGACCTTCGGCTATCCCGTGCATCCGGAACGCGCGGCAAAAATGGGTGATGCACCCGCAATTTTGGCTCGCGAAGGGGTGGATTTCGAGTTTGACGGTGAAATGGCCGTGGATGTGGCGTTGAATCGCGATGTGATGCTGCAATATCCATTCTGCAAGCTTTCAGGCCCTGCCAATGTATTGGTGGTTCCCGCGCGCCATTCAGCCTCCATTTCTGTCAAGTTGATGCAGGAAATGGCAGGGGCCACCGTCATTGGGCCAATTTTGACTGGTCCTGATCGTCCCGTTCAAATCTGTTCGACCGTGTCCACCGCAAATGACATTTTAAACATGGCGGTCATGGCGGCCTGTGAAATCGGAAAATAAGAAAACCCCCGCGATTGCGGGGCTTCCTCTAGTTTTTTAGATCATCAAAAAGCTTTTGACCTTGTCGAAAAACCCTGACGCATGGGGCTGTTTCCTTGTTCAGGCTGTCCTCAAACTGTGCAGCAGGTCTTTTTGCTCGGCATTCAGGTTCACAGGTGTCTCAAGCGCCAATTCGATATACATATCGCCCGTGCCATTGCCCGCAGCGCGGGCATACCTTTGCCGCGCAGACGCATTTGCCGCCCTGATTGCGCGCCTTCGGCGACTTTGACACGGCTGCGACCACCATCAATACAGGGCACCCTCGACATCGCCCCCTAATGCGGCGGTGACCATGGACACAGGAACGCGGCAATATAAATCGACCCCATCCCGTTTGAAAATGGGATGCTCCGCCACTTCGATGAAAATATAAAGATCGCCCGCAGGGCCGCCGCGCAGTCCTGCTTCGCCCTCACCTGATCGGCGAATGCGCGTGCCCGTTTCACGCCCCCGGGCACTTTGATCGACAGATGGCGGTCCTTTGCTCACGGCCTGCACCACCACAGGTCCGACAGGGGTTTTTGACGATCTGACCCACACCCGAACAGGTTGGACAGCTGCGTTCGACTGTAAAGAACCCCTGTTGCGCACGGACTTTGCCCATGCCTGAACAGGTGGGGCAGGTGACAGGCTCCGATCCGCCTTCCGATCCGCTGCCCAAACAGCTTGAGCAGGTTACGGCGGTCGGCACGGTGATCTCGCGGCTAAAGCCCGAATAGGCCTCTTCCAAGGTAATCCGCATATTGTAACGCAGGTCAGATCCGCGCGTGCTGCGCTGTCGGCCGCCACGGGACCGCCCCGCCCATGAAATCGCCAAAAGATCTTCGAACACGTCAGAAAAGGCACTGGCAAAATCACCGCCCGCGTGTGGACCACCCGCGCGCGGACCACCTGCCATACCACCATCAAAAGCAGCGTGACCAAATCGATCATAGGCCGCCTTCTTGTCGGCATCCTTCAAGACTTCATAGGCCTCATTTGCTTCTTTGAACTGGGCTTCCGCATTCGGATTATCTGAATTGCGGTCTGGATGAAGCTCTTTTGCTTTCTGACGATAGGCTTTCTTGATTTCTTCGGGCGAGGCGCCGCGCGCCACACCCAGAACATCGTAATAATCGCGCTTCGACATCGGTAAACACCCTTTCCTTAACGCAAAGACCAGCCAAGGCGCGCCCCAGCTGGTCTAACGGGATCAGTTTTCCCGATCAGGAGCGCTTTCTATCGTCCAAATCTTCAAAATCTGCGTCCACGATATCATCGTCCACGCCAGACGGTTCGTCATCGCCTTCACCGTCTTCGGCTTGGGCTTTGTAAATCGCCTCGCCCAGTTTCATCGCGGCTTCGGTCACGTTCTGGATGCCAGATTTGATCTTGCCCGCATCATCGGTTGCGATCTGCTCCTCCAGGTTCTTGATGGCCAGTTCGATTGCCTCAACCGTGGTCGGGTCAACCTTATCCGAATGTTCCTCTAGGGATTTTTGGGTCGAGTGGATCAGGCTTTCCGCTTGGTTTTTGGTTTCCACCAATTCCTTGCGCTCTTTATCGGCATCTGAATTCTCTTCCGCCTCTTTGATCATCCGCTCGATATCCTCATCGCTGAGGCCACCCGAAGCTTGGATCGTGATTTTCTGCTCCTTACCCGTGCCCTTATCTTTGGCCGAAACCGACACAATCCCGTTTGCGTCAATATCGAATGTCACTTCGATCTGCGGCATTCCGCGTGGCGCGGGTGGGATGTTCTCCAGATTGAACTGGCCCAGCATCTTGTTATCCGCGGCCATTTCCCGCTCGCCTTGGAAGACGCGGATTGTTACCGCGTTTTGATTGTCCTCGGCGGTCGAGAAAATCTGGCTTTTCTTGGTTGGGATGGTTGTGTTGCGGTCAATCAGACGGGTGAACACACCGCCCAAGGTCTCAATCCCAAGGCTGAGTGGGGTGACATCCAGAAGGACGACATCCTTTACGTCACCCTGCAAAACGCCGGCTTGGATCGCAGCACCCATGGCCACAACCTCGTCTGGGTTCACGCCCTTATGGGGTTCTTTGCCAAAGAAGTTGGACACTTCTTCGATCACTTTGGGCATTCGGGTCATCCCGCCCACCAAAACGACCTCGTCAATGTCGCCTTTTGACAGGCCAGCATCCTTTAGGGCCGCCTGACAGGGCTTGAGTGAGCGTTTGATCAGATCACCCACCAGGCTTTCCAATTTCGCGCGGGTCAGCTTCAGAACAAGGTGCAAAGGTTGACCATTCGCGCCCATCGAGATGAACGGCTGGTTGATCTCGGTCTGAGTCGCGGAAGAAAGCTCGATCTTCGCTTTTTCTGCCGCTTCCTTGAGACGCTGAAGCGCCATCTTGTCTTGGGTCAGATCGACATTGTTTTCCTTTTTGAATTCCTGCGCGAGGTAATTCACAATCGCCATGTCGAAGTCTTCACCACCAAGGAAGGTATCCCCATTGGTGGATTTCACCTCGAACAGACCATCGTCAATCTCAAGAATGGTGATGTCGAACGTGCCGCCGCCAAGGTCATAGACCGCGATGGTTTTGCTGTCCTTTTTATCCAAACCATAGGCCAGCGCTGCGGCGGTTGGCTCGTTGATGATGCGCAAGACCTCAAGACCCGCGATTTTGCCCGCGTCTTTGGTGGCTTGGCGCTGCGCGTCATTGAAATAAGCAGGCACCGTGATCACCGCTTGGGTCACATCCTCGCCCAAGTAATTTTCGGCGGTTTCCTTCATTTTGGTCAGGATTTGCGCGGAAATCTGGCTGGGGCTGAATTTCTCGCCCTTTACTTCGACCCATGCGTCACCATTGCCACCGTCAATGATCTTGTAGGGGACAAGGTTCTTGTCCTTTTCCACCTCGGCATCGGTCAGCCTGCGGCCAACCAGACGCTTGACCGCGAAAATTGTGTTTTCGGGGTTGGTCACCGCTTGGCGTTTTGCGGATTGGCCAACCAAACGCTCGTCATCCGTATAGCCAACAATCGAGGGGGTTGTGCGCGCGCCTTCGGAATTTTCGATCACGCGCGGTTGCGCGCCATCCATAATCGCAACGCAGGAGTTGGTCGTGCCAAGGTCAATGCCAATTACTTTTGCCATTTTATCAGGTCCCTTTTTCTTCAAGCGAACAGGCGATGAAGGCCCGATATCGGCTCCGCCATCGCGTCAATTGTGGCTGTGTCAATCAGCCTGTTTCGCACGCTATATAGGCAGGGCAATGCGCCCCTGCAAGCAGGGCAGCCCCAGCAATTTGCCCAAGACTGCTGTGATTGGCGCAATTATGGGGTCTAGCGCCCCATATCCCATGACAAGGAGGCCCGTTTGTTGGTAAAGAATTCGGCCATCAGGCCGATGATCATCAATCCGAAGCAGACATAGAGCGGATAGGTCCAAGAGGTGTGATGTGGAAAATAATTCACAAACATGGCACCTCGCATCTGGTCGACAATATGAAACAATGGGTTCCAGTCAAACATAGAGATGATGAAGCCGGGCACCATATTGGCGACAAACATTTTGCCCGAAGCGATCATGTTGATCCGAATATAGGCCTGTTGGATAAATCGCGCGACTTCGGGCGACCATGGCCGAATGGCCCGCAGCACCAGCCCCACCCCAAAGCCCGAGAACCACACCAAGAGGTAAATCATGAGCGCGGCTTTCCAATTGTGAAATGTCACCGTGCCGTTGAAGGTATGAAGGGCAAAGAGGATCACCAAAAGCGAGATCGTTTGAACATAGAAGGCCGATATCATAGCCGACAAAATCGCCACAATGGGATTCATCGGGCCATGTTGCATCAGCGAAGACACGCCCGCTTCGGCGCCCGATACCGCAGAAACGGCGCGGATATGGCACAGGTAGAGGTATATGCCCGACAACAGATACATCATAAAATCGCCGCGCAATTTGGCTTCGCGTGCGCCGATGAAATGAAACATCAGATAAAAGCCACCGACAAACATGACCGCTTGCAAGATGCTGATCATAATCGCAACGACAGCATTTCTGTGGGAAGAACGCACCTTTTGAACCGAGGCGTGATAGGTCACCTCAGCCATTTGTAATATACTGCGCCCCATCGAGGAGGTATGTCTTGCTTCGAACATGGATGCTGGCCTTGATCCATATGTATTGGTCAGGCTTCAAGGAGAGATTTCCTTGCCCTGCGCCGTGGGGTTAGGATAACCGAATTCTGAGTTTTAAGGCAATCTCGCATTGGGAATTTACGAAATTATGGATTTTGAACGGATCGAGACTGAGTTTCGGCGGCTTGCCCTAGGCGCGGGTGCACGCATCATGGAAATTTATGCGGCCGATGACATGGGCGTTGAAACCAAAGCGGATGATAGCCCCGTGACCCGCGCTGATAAAGCGGCAGATGCCTATATCGCGGCGGGCTTGCGCGCGGCATTCCCTGATATCGCGCTCGTCACCGAGGAGCAGGCCGAGACGCATGGTCAAACCCTGGAGGATTTCATAATCGTTGACCCGCTCGATGGCACCAAGGAATTTGTCCAACGCCGCGGCGATTTCACGGTGAATATTGCCTTGGTCATCCAGGGTCGCCCCATACGCGGCGTGGTCTACGCCCCTGCACAACATCGGCTGTTTTACACCCGTGCCGATGGTGTGTCCGTTGAGGAGATTGGCCCATTCGACCAAGATAAAATCGGGGATCGGGCCGTGATTTCCGTGGCTGAATCCGACAACAGTGCATTGCGGGTTGTGGCCTCAAAATCCCATCGCGATGCGGCGACAGATGCCTATATCAGCGCTTATGATGTCGCCGAATTGCGCAGCGCCGGATCGTCACTGAAATTCTGTTTGGTGGCATCGGGCGAAGCGGATTTCTATCCACGGCTTGGCCGCACGATGGAATGGGATACGGCTGCGGGGGATGCGGTGTTGCGTGGTGCGGGTGGACGGATGGTGCATTTTGCAAACCATAGAGAGTTTCGCTATGGCAAGCCCGGGTTTGAAAACGGCCATTTCATCGCATATGCGCCCAAGGTGGAGCTGATCGAACCATGAGTGTGATCTGTGTCATCCCCGCGCGCTATCAATCCTCGCGCTATCCAGGTAAGCCATTGGTGCATTTGCGCGGGGCTTCGGGCAAATCCATGAGCCTGATCGAGCGCAGTTGGCGCGCCGCAGCTGCGGTTTCGGGTTTTGATGCGATATATGTGGCCACGGATGATGAACGCATTCGCGATGCCGCGTCCGCCTTTGGCGCGGAGGTTGTGATGACGTCCCCCGATTGCGCAAACGGCACGGAGCGCTGCGCCGAGGCGCTTCACAACCTGAACCAATCTGTGGAAATGGTGGTGAACCTGCAAGGTGATGCGCCGTTGACCCCAGCTTGGTTCCTGGAAGAACTCATCACGGGGCTGCGCGCGGATCCATTGGCGGATATCGCCACCCCCGTTTTGCGCTGTGACGCGGAGACATTGACGGCCTTCAAAGCGGATCGCATAGCAGGGCGCGTGGGCGGCACGACTGCTGTGTTTGGCGGTGCGCATCAGGCGCTTTATTTCTCCAAGGAGGTGATCCCCTACACAGGCTATATGCCAGATCACCTCTCCCAAACCCCCGTTTTTCATCATGTCGGCGTTTATGCCTATCGGCCTGAGGCGCTTCTGGCTTACCCGACCTGGCCGACTGGCCCATTGGAGACGCTTGAGGGGTTGGAGCAACTTCGTTTTCTTGAGTCGGGGCGCCGTGTCCTTTGTGTCGAGGTGGAGGCGCGCGGCCGCAAGTTTTGGGAATTGAACAATCCTGAAGACGTGCCGCGCATCGAAGCGATGCTTGCGGAGATGGCGCAGGAATGAATGCCCCACGCGCCAGCGTGATTGTCGTCAGCCATTCTCGCGCTGCGCTGCTGCGCCGCGCAGCTCTGTCCATATATTACCAAACGCATCGTGATTTTGAACTTGTGATTGTGGCCGATGCGGCTGGATTGGATGCTGTTCGGACGCTTCCTTTCGCGGATCGGATCAAATGTGTTTTGTATGAAAAACAAAATATATCAGCCGCACGCAATCTGGGTATTGATCGTGCTTCTGGTGATTATATCGCCTTTATGGATGATGATGCCGTGGCGGAGCCGCGATGGCTGTCAATCATGATATCCGAAGCGGATAGACATGGGTTTGGGGCGGTGACGGGCACGGTCCTCGGCCGCAATGGGCTGTCGGTCCAATGGGCGGACCAATCGGTCGACCAACATGGGTTTGATGCGCCAATGCAGCCAGGGGCCATCCGCAAATTTCACGGCACGAATATGCTGTTTAGAGCCGAAATATTGCGGGATTTGGGCGGGTTCGACGAAGCCTTTCATTTTCTGTATGATGACACGGATATGGCCACGCGGTTACAGACCGCAGGTTACAAAACCCGTTTTGTCGATGCGCCACTGATCCATCATGGGTTTGCGGCAAGCCCCCGCCGATCTGCCCGCCGTGCGCCAAAGAGTTTTTTCGACATTGGCGCAAGCTATGTGCAGTATCTGCATCGCTATGGTCCTGAGCAAGGGCGTAACGATGCAATGTTGCAATTTGAAAAGGCGCAAAGACGGCGCTTGGCGCGGTTCGTTTTGCAGGGGGATTTGTCGCCCTTGCGTGTCGCGCCGCTTATGGCGGAGCTGCGCGCGGGATTTTCGGCGGGCCAGAATCGTGCATCCGTTTTGCGTAAGCGCTTTGAAAACCCGCCCCCCTTTCAACCGCTTCGTCAAGATATCACCCAACCTCCTGTCGCTTTGTCGGGAAGCTGGTGGGCGCGCCGCGCCCTTCGTCAACAGGCCGCCGTCGCGGCAATGGCGGGGCGCGTGACATCCCTTTTTTTGTTCCATCCCACAATCGTCCCGCATCAGGTGCGGTTCCATCCAGACGGATACTGGGAGCAGGTCGGTGGTCTTTTCGGCCGATCAGATCGAAACCAAGCCCCTTTTGTCCCATGGTCCCATGCGACCCGTTTTGCAATCGAATGGCAAAATGTGGCGGCGCGGCGCGGATAAATGTGTGCCGTTATTGGCACATCTCGCCTCTATGATTTGCACAGAAAATTCGCTACAGAAATCTATGAGACAGACCAAGTGGGGTAAGGCGGCGGCGTCTTTGGGCTTGGATTGTGTATATTGGCCAGAGAGAATGAAGATGAAGAAAAAAATTACAAAAGCAATTTTTCCAGTTGCGGGATTGGGCACGCGGTTTTTGCCCGCAACGAAATCAATCCCCAAAGAGATCATGACCTTGGTGGATCGTCCTTTGATCCAATATGCCATTGATGAAGCGCGTGCCGCGGGGATTAAGGAATTCATCTTTGTTACCTCGCGCGGGAAAAGCGCACTTGAGGATTATTTTGACCATTCGCCCGAGCTTGAATCGACCCTGCGCCGCAAGGATAAGACAGATCTTCTGGAGCTGCTGAAAAGCACCAATATGGACAGTGGTGCCATCGCCTATCTGCGTCAGAACCGTCCTTTGGGTTTGGGTCATGCGGTTTGGTGTGCGCGGCGCTTGATTGCAAACGAACCCTTCGCCGTGATCCTGCCCGATGATGTGATTGCCGCTGAAACACCGTGCTTGCAGCAAATGGTGGAGGCCCATGCGGAAACGGGCGGCAATATGGTTGCTGCCATGGAAGTGCCCGCCGATAAGGCCTCGGCTTATGGGATTTTGGATGTTCAGAAAGCGGCACAAAACATTGGTGATTTGGTTTCCGTGAAAGGCATGGTTGAAAAGCCCGCCGCCAAAGAAGCCCCGTCAAATCTTGCCGTGATTGGGCGGTATATCCTGACACCTGACATCATGAGCAATTTGAACAAGATCAAATCGGGCAAAGGCGGTGAGATTCAATTGACCGATGCAATTGCGCAGGAAATTGAAAATTCCAACAATGTGTATGGCTATCGCTTCAAAGGGCAGCGCTATGATTGCGGCTCCAAATCGGGGTTCTTGCAAGCGACCGTGGCATTCGGCCTCTCGCGTCCTGATCTTTGTGATGAATTTGGTGATTTTCTGAATGATCTGATGTCGATGCGGGCGGCGGCACAGTAAGTCTCGCGGTGATGCGACTCTTGCTGGATGTGACGCGGCTGGTGTCACGGATAGGCCAAAGCCAATTGACAGGGGTAGATCGCGTTGAGCGGGCCTATCTCGATCACGTTCTTGGATTGCCAGATCCACTGTTTCTTTATCGCAGCACGCGGGGCTATGTGTTGCTTGGGGCGGAGGGTGGGCGCGCCTTGGCCCGTTTTGCCGATGGTGCGGACCTGCCGCGATTTGGCGATTTTCTTTCGTTTCTGATTTGGCGGGGTTTCATCCCGCCACCGTCTTTCAGCGGCTTTTGCGCAGATATATGCCCTTGCACGGGTCCCGCATTTCATGGGCCTGTCCGATATGATTGCGCGCCATGTGCCCGAGGACGCCGTTTATCTCAATGTAGGACATAGCAATCTGGCTCAAACGGTGTTTGATGCCGTCAAGCCGCGCAGAATATTTGCCTATATCCACGATGTGATCCCGCTGTCGCATCCCGAATATGCGCGGCCTAAAGCCATCCCGCGATTTGCCACAAAATTGACCCAACTTGGCGCCGTGGCAGATGCGATCCTGACCAATTCAGAAGTCTCTAAACAGGCGATCTGTGACCGGTATGATGCAAGTCGCGCGCCGCCCTGTCATGTGTTATACCCCGGCCTCATCGATCGACTGAAACCGCAAATCAGCGCAAATCAAAAGCCGCGTTTTTTGATGATTGGCACGATTGAACCGCGCAAGAACCATGGCCTGATTTTGGATATATGGGCAGATCTTGCCCGCGACCTGCCCAGTTCCGAACTTCCAGAGTTGCATATTGTCGGTCAACGCGGATGGGCGGATCCTGCCGTCTTTGAACGTCTGGAGCACGATCCGTTGCGCAATCGCGTCATTTTCGAACACGGGCCCCTCAGCGATGATGTGCTTTGGGATATGATGCAGGGAAATGATGTTTTGTTGTTTCCCAGTTTTGTGGAAGGATTCGGCTATCCACCTTTGGAGGCGTTGCAGGCGGGGATGACGTGCCTTGTATCGGATATACCCGTTCACCGGGAAATTCTGAAAACTTCCGCGATTTTTCTTTCGCCGCTTGATCCGCAGCCTTGGAAAACGCAAATTAAGGACATAATGCTAAACGGTTCCGTGGGTCTGGCCAGCCCCATGGACGACATACCTAATTGGAAAGATCATTTTCGTGCTTTGACGGCCGTTATTTCTGAATAGGCCCGAAAATGAGATGGGGATCGAGTATGACTGCGCTCAGCCGCTATCGGCTTAGGCTGCAAAGAAAGCGATTTTTGGTGCGTGCATGGCGCAAGTCACGCGCCCTCACACCTGTGGAAAACCGCACCGATTACATTCGGCCACGGGATGTCTTGTGCTTTGCCACGATCCGCAATGAACTGGCCCGCTTGCCCTATTTTCTGGAATATTACCGCGACAGGGGGATTCAGCATTTTTTGTTTGTCGACAATGACAGCGATGATGGCACGCGCGCCTATTTGGCCGCACAACCAGACTGCTCCATTTGGACCTGTGCCGAAAGTTACAAACGCGCCCGATTTGGGATGGATTGGCTCAATCATCTGCTTGGGAAATACGGGCATGGGCACTGGTGTCTGACGGTCGATTGCGATGAATTCTTGGTCTATCCCTTTGTTGATACCCGCCCGATTAACGCTTTGACGGACTGGTTGGAGGCATCCTCCATCAAAAGCTTCGGCACCATGCTTTTGGATATGTATCCCAAAGGCCAAATTGGGGCATTTTCATACCCTTCCGGTTGTGATCCGTTTGAGACATCCTGCTGGTTCGACAGCGGCAATTACATGATCCAGAAAAACCCAAGTTTTGGAAACCTCTGGATCCAAGGCGGACCGCGTGCGCGGGTGTTCTTTGCGGATGATCCGAAATCCGCGCCAGCCTTGAACAAAATCCCTTTGGTTCGTTGGCAACGCGGTTATGCTTATGCCAGCTCGACACATATGCTGCTACCCCGCGGGTTAAACCTTGTTTACGATGAATGGGGGGGCGAAAAAACCTCGGGCATTTTGCTCCATGCGAAATTTACGGATGCATTCCAAGAAAAGACCGAGGAGGAGGTGCAGCGGCGCGAGCATTTTGCAAACTCCAAGGAATATCGCGCCTACCTGGCCGCCCTAGAGACAGATCGCGGCCCGAATTTCTGGATGCAGTTTTCGGAAAAATTCATCAATTGGCGCCAATTGGAAATTCTGGGTCTCATGTCAAAAGGAAACTGGGCATGAGTTTCGGTTTCGTGATGCTTTGCCATTCCCATCTCGATCGTGCGGCCGAGGTGGCACGGCATGCGATGGCCAGCGCGGCCGCGCCATTGGGGGTGGGGCGGCGCTTGATCGCGCCCCATGTTCCACAGTTCATCGCGCAATATCCCGAAATCCACATTCGTCTGCGCCTGTCGGACCGCAAGATTGACCTGACCACCGAGGGGTTGGATCTGGCGTTTTTTCTGGGGGAGCCTGAAGACAGCAACCTGCGCATCCGCAAGATCGCGGATGTGGCGCGCGTGCTGTGCGCCGCACCTTCCTATATCGCCGCGCGGGGAATGCCCGTGTCAGGGGCCGATTTGGTGACGGGGCGGCATGAATGCTTGAATCTGCGCTTCCCAGGCGCAAAGGAGTTTCAATGGCGTCTGCAAACCAAGGCAGGGCTTGAGCGCTTTGCCGTATCGGGGCGCTATGAATCCGATGATGGGGATGTGCTGACGGATTGGGCCGTGGCGGGGCATGGGATCGTGATGAAACCGATTTTCGAGGTGTCCGACCATTTGCGCAACGGTGCGCTTGTGCCTGTGGCGGTCGAAACCCCGCCCGCCCCCATTCAAATGGCCTGTCTTTTCACGCATCGCCGCAGACAAGACCCAAAAACGCGGCTTTTCATGGAATTCATGGTCGACCGCGTGGGCCGCGCCATCCGCGAGACCGCAAGCGCTCAACTGCCGCGATAGGTGGAATAGCCAAAGGGCGACAGCAAGAGCGGCACATGATAATGTGTCTCCTCCGACATTCCAAAGCGGATCGGGATCATGTCGAGGAAACGGGGACTTTCGGGCCGCACGCCTTGCGCATCAAGATAGGCGCCCGCGTGAAAGCGCAGCTCATAAACACCGCAGGCAAATTCCGCAGCAGGCAAGATTTGCGCATCGGTGCGCCCGTCTGAATTGGTCGCCACCGTTTTGATCAATTCCGCCCCCGTATCGGTGATGCGATAAAGATCAATCACCAAACCCGCCGCAGGGCGGCCTGTTGCCGTATCCAAAACATGGGTGGTTAAATATCCCGCCATCGCGTGCATCCCTTCGCCGGTAAATGAACCCTAGAAAATCTCAAAACTTGCGGACATGATAGGCGAGATTATGCGCCTGATACAGTGCAGAGCGCCCAAAAGAGTGCTTATGGATTTTTTTTAAAATCATCTGCGATTATCTGCATTATGCCATGGAAAAACCAAGCGAGGCTGACATGACACGCTACCCCCGAGATTTACGCGGCCACGGGCCAGATGCGCCAAATGCCGCTTGGCCCGATGGCGCGAAAATCGCTGTGCAGATCGTGCTCAATTATGAGGAAGGTGGCGAGAACAATATTCTGCATGGCGATGCCGCCTCCGAGGCGTTTTTGTCCGAAATCACGGGCGCGCAGCCATGGGTGGGGATGCGCCATTGGAATATGGAATCGATCTATGAATATGGAGCGCGGGCGGGGTTTTGGCGGCTTTATGCCATGATGGCCGACCTGCCCGTGACGGTCTATGGAGTGGCCACCGCCCTTGCCCGCAGCCCTGAACAAGTGGCTGCGATGAAAAAGGCAAACTGGGAAATCGCCAGCCATGGCCTGAAATGGGTTGAGCATAAAGATATGCCCCCCGAAGAGGAACGCGCGCAAATCCGCGAGGCGATCCGCCTGCACACGGAGGTGACGGGAACACCGCCACGCGGCTGGTATACGGGGCGTTGTTCGATGCACACCGTGGATCTTGCCGCCGAAGAGGGTGATCTGGCCTATATCGCAGACAGCTATGCCGATGACCTGCCCTATTGGGTCAAGGCGGGCGGCAAGGATCAATTGATGGTGCCCTACACGATGGATTGCAATGATATGCGCTTTGCCATCCAAGCGGGCTTTACCGAAGGCGCGCAGTTCGAGCGCAGCTTGATCGACACCTTCGATCAGCTTTACGCCGAAGGGGTGGCAGGCGCGCCCAAGATGATGTCCATCGGCCTGCATTGCCGCCCGGCAGGCCGCCCTGCCCGTGCGCTGGCGCTGAAACGCGCGCTTGCGCATTTAAAGGCGCATGAAGGCGTTTGGTTTGCCACCCGCGAAGCCATTGCGGATCATTGGGCGGCCGCGCATCCCGTGACCGCGCGCTTCACCCCATCGCAGATGGCGCGAGGTGAATTTGTCGCCGAGTTTGGCGGGATATTCGAGCACAGCCCATGGATTGCCGAGCGCGCCTATGAGATGGAGCTTGGCGCGGCGCATGATTGCGCGGCAGGGGTGCATTCGGTTCTGGCCCGCGCCTTTCGCAGCGCAAGTGAGGCAGAGCGCCTTGGGGTGCTGCAAGCGCACCCTGATCTGGCGGGAAAGCTGGCAGCGGCCAAGCGCCTGACGGCGGATTCCACCGCCGAGCAGGCCTCGGTCGGGCTGGACAGCCTGACAGACGCAGAGCGCGCGGAATTTACCGCGCTGAATGAGCGCTATACCGAGGCCTTTGGTTTCCCCTTCATCATTGCGGTGCGCGACAACACCAAGGCCAGTATCTTGGAGGCGTTCAAGCGCCGCGTGACGCAATCGCGCGCGGTCGAATTTGCCGAAGCCTGCCGTCAGGTGGAGCGCATCGCGGAATTGCGCCTGATAGATCGGTTTGCCACATGAAAATTATTATCGAGCCCATAAGCGCCCAAGCCTTTGCTCCGTTTGGCGACGTGCTTGAGGCCAAAGGCCCAGCCGATAAGATCATCAATCAAGGCCTATGTGGCCGTTTTCACGACCGTGCGCGGATGGATTTTTCGGATGGGCGCGCAGGCATCAGCATCTTTCACGCGCAAAAGCGCGATTTGCCGATGAAGCTTGATCTGGTCGAGCGGCACCCTGACGGCTCTCAGGCCTTCGTGCCGATGAGCCATCAGCCGTTTTTGGTGGTCGTGGCCGAAGATGCGGGCGGCATACCGCAGAACATCCGCGCGTTTCTGACCGAGGCGGGACAGGCGATCAACATTCATCGCGGCATCTGGCACGGGGTGCTGACGCCGCTTTATGATCCCGGTCTTTTCGCGGTGATCGACCGCATTGGCGATGGCGCGAATTTAGAAGAATATTGGCTGCCCGATGAGGTGATGATCGCCACCTCATAGGGGCATATGGCGGTTCACATCTTTGTAAAGCAGGTAACGGAACTTGCCCGGCCCGCCTGCATAGCAGGCCTGCGGGCAAAAGGCGCGCAGCCACATATAATCGCCCGCTTCCACCTCCACCCAATCGGTGTTGAGGCGATAGACGGCCTTGCCCTCTAGCACGTAAAGACCATGCTCCATCACATGGGTTTCCAGAAACGGGATCACCGCGCCTGGCTCGAAGGTGACGATGGTGACGTGCATATCATGGCGCAGGTCGCTGGGGTCGACAAAGCGCGTGGTCGCCCATTTCCCATCCGTGCCCGCCATCGGTGTGGGGGCAATGTCACGCTCGTTCAGGATCAAAACATCAGGATGATCGAGGCCTTCGACCTCCTGATAGGCTTTGCGGATCCAGTGAAACCGCAAAGGTGACTGCCCGCGATTATACAATTCCCATGCATGGGCAGGCGGCAGATAGGCGTAACCGCCCGCCTCCAAGACATGGGTCTGACCGTCCACTGTGAGGCTTGCTTGGCCCTCGACCACAAAAAGAACCGCTTCGGCCTCCTCATCGGTCTCAGCGCGCGCGCTGCCGCCCTCAGGCGCGACCTCCATGATGTAATGCGAAAAGGTTTCCGCAAAGCCCGACAGGGGCCGCGCAATCACCCAAAGGCGGGTTTTTTCCCAAAAAGGCAGGAAACTGGTGGTGATGTCCCGCATCGTGCCGCGTGGGATCACGGCATAGGCCGGTAAAGACCGCGCGATCCGTCAACACTGGTCTTGCGGAGGGTGGCCGCCCGTGGGGGCGAAATATTTGGGGCTCATAAGGGCAACTCACAATGATAACAGGCCCATGATGGCTTTGGCGCGGCGCTGTCGCACCAAAAGCACGAAGGCAGTTTTTGGGTTTCTTTGATAATCTATACGCTTTCAGGCGATTTTTGCAGACTTGAGGGCAAACCGCCCATCTCAGGATCAGATCAACGATCTGCTCCACGCCCCCTGCTCGTGGCAATTGGGCCATCACGAAAGGGCCCGGCGCGCGCGCGCGGTGGCATCCGCCTCCATCATCAAGCCGCGCGCCCACGTAAGGCGCAAGGTCGGTTTTGTTGATCACCAGAATATCCGAGCGCGTCAGCGCAGGACCGCCCTTGCGCGGAATATCCTCGCCGGATGCCGTATCGATCACATAAATCGTCAAATCCGCCAATTCCGGGCTGAAGGTCGCCGATAGGTTATCCCCCCCGCTTTCGATCAGCACAATTTGCAGATCCGCATGGCGCGCTTGCATTTGCGCAATCGCAGCCAAATTGATGCTTGCATCCTCGCGGATGGCGGTATGCGGACACCCCCCTGTCTCAACCCCGATGATGCGATCCAGAGGCAAGATTTGCATCCGCATCAACGCCTCGGCATCCTCTTGGGTGTAAATATCATTGGTGATGACGCCGATGGAGAAATGATCCTTCAGACCTGCGGCCAGCCGTGCGGTGAGCGTGGTTTTGCCTGCCCCCACGGGGCCACCGATCCCGATCCGAAGCGGGCCATTGGGGGAAAGATTGCTCATGATTGAAACATCCTTGCAGGGGCCAACCCATGTTGGGCGGCGGCAATGTCAGACAGAAAGGCGGTGCTGTGAAGGTCATCCAAACTTGCGGTTTCAGCAAGCAGTGCAAGGGCCGCAATCTGGGGCGAAAGCCGCGCCAATATCCCTTGCGCGGCCACCTGCCCCAAAGGCATCAGGCGTTGCGCCGCCGCGACAATATTTGCGAAAAAGCCCTGAAGATACAGGGCCGCCGCATCGGCGGGCGCAATGCCACGCTGTGCCGCGGCAAAGCCAAGTGCAATGGGCACAAACAGATCGGGCAGTGCCTCCATCCCCCAGACATCGCGCATCAGCGCACTGAAACTGGCCCCCATATTCTGCGCCTCGCGCAGACGGGGGGCTGCGAATTGCCATGCGCGGGCCTCATCTTGCAAGGCGATCAACGCCGCGCGCCCCTCCGCCTTGGCGCCAAGCCCGATCCAAACCGCATCATTGCGCCCCGTGCCGTGATGCAACAGATCACAGAGCCACGCTTCCAGATCAGCGGGGCTGGTGATCCAGCCTTGTGCAATCGCGGCCTCCACCCCATGGCTAAAGGCAAACCCCCCCACGGGGAACGCAGGCGAGACCCAATGGGCCAGCGTGATATAATCCGCATCAATGCGCATGGGGGAAATGCGCGCTTGCGCCATGGTCATGGGCATGGGTGCGCCCATGGCCATAGGCCCCCCCTTCGGGTGTGAAGGGGCGCGTCTCCTCGGCCAGGTCTGCGCCCAAGACGCCCAACATATGCGCAATCACGGGATCATGGCGGATGATCAAGCAGCCCTGCCCAATCTCGCACGGCGTGTGGCGATTGCCGATATGCCATGCCAGACGGGGCAGGTTATCGCCACGGATCACCAAAACGGGCTCAGGGGCCGCGCGCACCGCGATGCGCGTGCCATTCGACAGCAGCAGCACATCCCCCGCATCGAGCGATGTGGTCTGCGCAAGATCAAGCAAAAATGCCCGCCCCCCATCACTGATCATCCGTTTGCGGCGTAAAAACCGCGCCTCATAATCCAGCGTGATCGTGTCAAAGGACAGGGCCGCACCCGTGACGGGGCCGCGGATCACTTCGTGGCAAATGGGTAAATCACGCATTCTTGCCCCTCTTTGGTCAGAATAGGAAATAGCGCTGCGCCATCGGAAGCACCTCGGCGGGTTCGCAGATCAGCAATTCACCATCCGCGCGCACCTCGTAGGTTTCTGGGTTCACCTCAACCTGTGGGGTGGCGGTGTTCAGCATCATATCCGCCTTTCCAATGCCGCGCGTGTTGCGCACGGCACAGGTCGATTTGGCAAGGCCCAGTTCGGCCCCGATGCCGCGCGATTGTGCCGCCTCGGACACGAAACTGACCGAACCGCGCTCCACCGAGCGGCCATAAGCCCCCCACATGGGCCGTGAATAGACAGGCTGCGGTGTCGGGATCGAGGCATTGGGATCGCCCATTTGCGCCATCGCAATCGTTCCGCCAATCAACACCATCTCGGGCTTTACCCCGAAAAAGGCAGGCGACCACAGCACCAGATCGCCGCGTTTGCCCACCTCAATCGAGCCAATCTCATGGGAAATCCCATGCGCGATGGCGGGGTTGATCGTGTATTTCGCCACATAACGGCGGACGCGGAAATTGTCATTCTCGCCTGTTTCTTCGGCCAGACGCCCGCGTTGCTTGCGCATTTTATCGGCGGTCTGCCATGTGCGGATGATCACCTCACCCACGCGCCCCATTGCCTGACTGTCGGAGGCGATGATCGAAAACGCGCCCATATCATGCAAGAT